>DAPV01000033.1:0-17511 GCA_002502625.1 Euryarchaeota archaeon UBA125 | reverse complement strand
CTCGACTCTCCATCCTCCCATATTATCCTGAATTTCGGCAATCAAACGAGGTTGAGGGCCTAAATCTCGAAGATAATAATCAAACCATTCTAACAAATCGTCTGCCCAATCCCATCGTAATGTGTAAGGGTAGGCTTCGCCACCTCTTCCGCTAGAAAGGGATGAATGCCCACTTTCTCGATCAGGATAGTCGTGAGCCCATTGACCATAAAGCCCCTTGACATCAAATCCAGCATCTATTGACATTTGATGAGCAGGGAATGCCATGTGAGGATCTACATTCCAATCTTGCATTCCATGAATAATGTAAATTGAACCATTGTAGAGTTCTAGCGCATTGGATAGGAAGTGTCGTTCTTCCCAGTAATCAGAACCTGTCCAAGCAAGATTGTCTCCAGTCATATATGCTGCAGGGCCCGCGTAATATCCTTCCACGTATCCTTCACAAACATTCTCTATATCGTCACCATCACCATCTAAACCAAATGAA
Organism: Euryarchaeota archaeon UBA125; assembly: GCA_002502625.1. GTDB lineage: Archaea > Thermoplasmatota > Poseidoniia > Poseidoniales > Thalassarchaeaceae > MGIIb-N2. The sequence continues at coordinate 17,021 of DAPV01000033.1, read as the reverse complement.
CCGTATACTCCGTTGTGCATGATCGCTCCTCTAGCCTCCATGCTTCCGTTTCTCCACATCAAATCATGAACGCCAATTAATCCAGACATCGGAACAATAGTTGCAAGATACTCGGTACCTGATGCTGCTGCATTCCAAGGAGTACTTCCATCGTATGACTTACCAATGGCTCCAACTTTTCCATTTGACCATTCTTGAGTTCCTAACCAATCAACTGCTGCCTTAATTCCAGCTTGTTCATCGTGACCCATCAAATCCATACAATGATTTGAATCTCCTGTTCCAAATACTGATACTTGAGCAACTCCAAAACCATGGGAGACAAAATTCTCTATCAAAAACCGACCAAGGCGATCAGCAGGTGTTAGGGCATCTACATCTCCATCATTGTAATACGGCCCAATCTCTGCGATAACTGGAACCTTACAATCTTCAGGAATGTCAGAGGATGTCCAATCACATCCCTCAATTACCGGTAGCCATAATCCCAGATGTACTTCAGCCCCACCTGTTATTCCTGCACCGCCATCTGAAGCATCAATTTCTGGAACTGGAACAAATACTGACATGACTTCCCCGGTTCCATACGAACCGTTAGCTCGAACTCTCGAGAATACGTCTGTGTTGTCATAAATCAACATAGAACGATCTTCTACATCAGGTAGCCAATGTGTAGATACATCATCGTCATCTTCTTCATCAGACCCAAAGCAACCAGAAAGAGAACCGAAAATCATCAGTAAACACAAGAGTGCTGACTGGAGGCCCTGTCGCATAATCTGGGGTCTATGTCATCCGCTTCAATGATTGCTTTACTCTTGATTCTCAATTCAATGGATTGAATAACCCCCGTTCAATGGAATAATGGGGATAGAACATGACGGATTCCGAAATCTTAGATTCATTAAACAAGGCTTTAGCATGGGAATTACGAGCAATTGCAATGTATGCACATTATGCTGCTTACGTTTCTGGTATACATCGAATTAATTTAGCTACGCATTTCAATAATGAAGTAACTGAATCAATTACTCATGCAGCAACTGTAAGATCTGCTATTGTAAAGTTGGGTGGCGAAGCAACAACTGACCGAGAGAGTACTGAAATTGTACACACTTCCGATTACAATGTAATGCTCAAAGAGGCATACAAAACTGAAATGACCGCTAGCGAAACATATAGAGGAATTCTCCCACTTATCGAAGAAATCGATGATAGAGAACTATATGATGCTCTAGAAGTAGTATATTTTGATGAATTAAGATCGGTCGAAGAACTACGAATGATGTTAATGTGATTGTGAACTGAATTCCGGAAGGAGTAAAGGCACCCTATCCAAACGAATGGTATGGGCGCATACGAGAGTCTCATGGCCAAGCAGAAAGATATCGAAACAATTGGACAAATCTCAGGATTATTAGGATGGGATCAAGAGGTAATGATGCCACCTAAAGCAGCACCTCTTCGAGCAGAACAAATGGCATGGTTATCAAAGACAAGACATCGATTGATGATTGATCCGGAAATGGGTAAATTATTGGCACAAGCAGAAACTGAAGATGATGGAATAGATTCAGTGCGTTCTGGGAATTTACGATTAATGAGAGATACATACGATAAGGCAACAAAACAATCTTCTGAATTTGTTGAACGGATGGCTCGTCACAAATCAAAATCAATTATTTCATGGACTGAAGCACGTGAAAAAAATGATTTTTCTATTTTTCGAGATGATTTAGCCACAATGATTGACTTAGTGAGAGAATTAGCAGAACTTCTAGGATATGAAAACGAAAAATATGATGCTCTACTTGATCTCTATGAGTCTGGACTTACTGTTGCTCGTCTTGATCCACTATTTGCAGGATTGAGAGATTCATCGGTTCCTTTGATTCAATCCGTAAATCAATCCGGAGATAATACAAACGATTGGGTATATCGTCACGAATGGTCTGTTGAAGGTCAACAGAAACTCAGTCATGCACTTTCTGAAGCAGTTGGCTTTGATTTCCAAGCAGGAAGAAGAGATGAATCAACTCACCCATTTTGTGGAGGTTCCAACCCAGATGATGTAAGATGGACAACTCGTTATGATGTTAAAGAGCCATGGGGTGCTATTTTCGGAGCGTTGCATGAAACCGGTCATGCTTTGTATGAACAAGGACGTCCTAGAAATCTCGATTTCGAACCATCAGGACATGCAAACGGATTGGGAGTTCATGAAAGTCAAAGTCGATTATGGGAAAATCAAGTAGGTCGAAGTTTAGCATTCTGTGAATGGTCTTTACCGATGTGGAAAGAACATTTTCCAAAGAATATGGAAGGAGTAACTGCAGAAATGTTGTGGAGAGCTATCAATCAAGTCGAGCCTTCACTAATTCGTGTTGAATCTGATGAAGCAACTTACAATCTTCACATTATGATTAGGTATGAAGTTGAGAAGTTGCTGATATCTGGAGAACTTGAAATTGATGATCTACCTGATGCGTGGGATGATATGTATGAACGATATTTAGGAATTCGTTCCCCTGATAGAAAACAAGGAGTGTTGCAAGATATTCATTGGTCCATGGGAGCATTTGGCTACTTCCCAACATACACACTAGGGAATCTGTATTCAGCCCAATTACTGCTAGCTGCAAGAAATGATTTAGAATCTGATGGGCATACTCTTGAAGATGATTGGAGAAAAGGGACATTTACACCATTACTAGAATGGATGAGAACAAATGTCCATCATCGAGGATCCATACTCACTCCTGCTGACTTAATTGAGGAAGCGACTGGTGATACTCCTATTCCAGAGCCATTTGTGGATTACTTGAAAGATAAAATTGGAACAATATACGGACTTGCCTAATCTATACTTTTCACATACATGTATAGCGCGACCTTATGCGATATCCCCGATAAGACAAGAGCATGGGGAATACTGTAGAGCGACAGATTGAGGCTGTCGCTTGGATGGAAAGATCCCTAGAAAATAGCATTTCTACAGTCTATATCGATGATGAGAAAATCATTGGAGGAGATTGGAATGGAACAATGGTTTGTTGGTCTAGAGAAGGAGATGTTTGTTGGGAAGCAAATCTAGGTGATCGTGTCTCAGGAATTCGGCTTTCTAAAGATGGGAAGATGCTTTGGTGCATTGCAGGAAGAGAAGCGATGGGGATTGATTACGAAAATGGTTCAATTAAATGGAAAATTGAATTTGATGGGTCGACGGATTTAATTGAACTGGATGGTGAACATAGAGCATGGATTGTATCATCTGTATATGATATAGAACTCAACGATTTCATGGAGTCTGCAATCAGCTTAATTGATTCAGGAGATATAATCGAAAAACACATCTTAGATGAAAGACCATGGTCAATTCATCCAGTAACAGAGGGGCACGCTTTCTTTGGAATGGGTAGACCGAGGGCAGGTGTCCTAGAATTAACAGAAGAGAAAGAAAAATTCATTGTAAGCCATAAGGCAGTTCATGATTCTCCAGTATTATGTGGGTCTAATGTATCACCATTTTTCGTCGGTCATTCCAATGGAATGATTACACAAATAAATGGAAATGGTGAACTCAATAATCTAGAATTAAGCAAACAAAATGACTCACCAATAATTGATCTAGCTAGTAATGATGAACATATCTTCTTATTTTATGAAAATAAAGAAATTTTGTATGTTGATATGAATGGAAAGGTGACAGAATCTGTAGAGATATTAGGATCAGAAGGAGAGCCTGAGTTTTTGAACCTCATTGATGGTGTATCAACAGACGGATATGCTAACATCTGGACAATAACATCAACCACCAACGGTGCACTTCTCATTGATACAAATCGAAATGATGGGGCTTCTAAAATTAAATTAAAAATTATTGTAAATTCTCGGATCAGAGATATTGCAAATGCAAATGGAATGACTGTCGTAGGATTAGATGATGGAAGGGTAATTTCAATTGAAGAAAATATGCTAAAAAGAAGGATTGAGAAAGAAGAACTGTCTATTGATGAAGGAGACGGACATCGTTTAGATATGAGAGAACGGTTGCGGAAACTAAGGGAATAAAAAATAACACTATTTCCAGTGGAAAACAGGGTCGATAGAGGTTGTTTTCTGCTGGAAATGGCCTTTTTTGTGCAAATGTTTTTAGACTACCGGGGTTTATCGTAACTTACCGCTCCGGGGGAGTGGCGTGATGGGGCAACTCATTGCGGGGACTCCGGTCCGGAACTACAAACCTGAGTGGTTCCGACACTTGGTCAAACAAGTGGACGGAAAAGGTCGATCAACATGAGAGACCTGGATACGACAGCAAAGAGCAATCAATGCTAGAACAAATCGGGAAGCTTAGGCTGAACGAGGAGAACGCAAAAAACGCCTAGTGCGAAAACGGCTCGTACCAAATCCAGTATGCAGGAGTGAACAGAGAGGCGACTCAACGGGAACAAATGTGGGAGACAAAAAAAAAGCGCTTGCGTGGATTTTGAGTCAACTGGAAATAAGGTCGATCTCCAGAGAGACCTGGACACAACAGCAAAGAGAAATCAATGCTGGAACAAATCGGGAAGCTTAGGCTGAACGAGGAGAACGCAAAAAACGCCTAGTGCGAAGACGGCTTGGTCCAAATCCGGTATGCAAAAGTGAACAGAGAGGCGACTCAACGGGAACAAATGTGGGAGACAAAAAAAAAGCGCTTGCGTGGATTTTGAGTCAACTGGAAAGACAAACTAGAATCAAAGGAAGGGAAACCAACCTGAGAGGAAAGATTGTCACCGCGGAGTTGAGCAGAGGGGGCGAAGCCCCCAAGCAGAACCCCCTCTGCTCGCTCCCACCTGTCCTCATTGGACGATGCGAATCCCTTATCTTCTGCTAATCAATCATTACGGTCATTTTCTTGCCGAAATGCGCTTTTTTCATTCATTGGATATTATCCGTTTGTGAATAATTTTCACTTGGGTCCAGTCATATCTTCAGGACGAACCCATTCATCGAATTGCTCACTAGTCAGTAATCCAAGTTGTAATGCGCTTTCTTTCAATGTTAATCCATTTTCATGAGCATTCTTAGCAATTTTAGCTGCAGCATCATAGCCGATATGGTTGTTTAATGCAGTTACAAGCATCAAAGAATTGTCTAGATGTTCGCGAATATTTTCTCGATTTGGTTGAAGTCCTTCGATACATTTCTCCCTAAATGATCGGCAAGAATCTGTAAGCAAAGTTGCTGAATGTAGGAGATTATAGATCATCATCGGTTTGAACACATTGAGTTCAAAATTGCCTTGGGATCCACCGACAGTAACTGCAGTATGATTTCCCATCACTTGAGCGCAAACCATTGTTAATGCTTCACATTGTGTTGGGTTGACCTTGCCAGGCATTATTGAAGATCCAGGTTCATTAGCAGGTAGCTCCAATTCACCAAGGCCACTACGAGGTCCGGACCCAAGCCATCGTACATCATTTGCAATTTTCATCAATGAAACTGCTAATACACTAAGGGCACCACTCATTGCTACAATAGAATCATGTGCAGCTAGTTGGGCGAATTTATTCTCTGCTGAACGAAATGGTAAATCAGTTTGAGAAGCGATATCAGCAGCTACTCTTTCAGCAAATTCTGGATGTGTGTTTAGACCGGTTCCAACAGCAGTTCCACCCAACGCAATTTCGAATAAATCTTCCAATGCTGATTCTATTCTGCTAATTGAAGCATCCAATTGAGCAACCCATCCACCTACTTCTTGCCCCAATGTAAGAGGTACTGCATCCATCAAATGAGTTCGCCCTATCTTGACAATATCCTGCCATTCCTCTGCCTTTTCAGCCAATGCATCTCGTAGTGCTCTGACAGAAGGCAAAACATGGTGATATATTGTTTCAGCAGAAGAAATATGCATCGCAGTTGGAAATGTATCATTACTAGATTGAGCCTTGTTGACATGATCATTTGGATGGATCGGAGTTTTGCTTCCTAAAACCCCGCCCGTCATCTCAATAGCACGGTTTGCAATTACTTCATTTGCGTTCATATTTGATTGAGTTCCAGATCCTGTCTGCCAAACGCTGAGAGGGAAATGGCCATCTAAATCGCCTGAAACTACTTCAGATGCCGCAGAAATAATTAAATCGGCTAAATTTGGATCTAGAGTCCCCAAATCCTTGTTGGTTCTAGCAGCAGCCTGCTTTAGTATTCCGAAGGCACGGACTACTTCGCGAGGCATCAAATCGCTACCGATATCAAAATTCATCAACGATCGAGCAGTTTGAGCTCCCCAATAGCGATCATTTGGGACACTCAATTCCCCCATTGTATCTCGTTCAATTCGCTCTCCCATGGTATATTCTTACCAAGCGAGGATTATACCCCTTTCGTGTGTTTAACCCCGTAGAGCATGAAGTGCAGTTGCTTCGTCCTTTTCCATTCCCTTGATGGTGCCTTTCTTTTTTGCTACATCCCACTTGGACTTGAGAGAACCATCTATGAATGAGTCTATGAAAAAAGGATGAATGTATGACGAACGGCAGACTGCTCTTGTATTTCCCAAATCAGCCGCTACAGTATCAATTACTGCCAACATTACTTTATTTCGATCAGTTTCAGTATCAATAAGAATTTTACCGTCTTCGGAAATTAATTTTTCAATTGCTTCAACCTGCTTTAATTCCTCCAACCATAAATCTAATTCTTTTCCAGAAATTCCCGAAGCAACGCTTGCCAATCGTGAGCCACATTTCCACGAAGCAGCCCACGTTCTGAAATCTTTAGCAGTGAATGATTTACCTGTTACTTCTCGAATATAGGAATTGATATGTTCTGCTTTCAAATCGTTATGATTATCTGTTTCTAAATTGTGATAATAAAATAGATCTTGATCTTTATCCTTATCGCCAAGCTTTTTAGTTTCAAGAATCATTTGAACTAAATCATCATCTTCAATGAGAATGTTCCAATGTTTTCCAGATTTACCTGTAAAAGAAAAGATTGCATCATGTTTTCCTTCTGCTTTTTTACCAGTAATTCGTTTGAAATGTCCTCTTTTCAAAGTAGTTAATCCGTATGATGCATTTGACTTTGCATATTCATCACTACCTACTCGAATATAGTAAAGATCCATTAGACGAACTACCAATGCACTTACCTTTTCCAATGTCATTTCTTTTAATTTCAAATCTTTATCTATTTGTGATCTTAAAACAGATAAAATTTCTGCAAAACCAGAAATTCCATCAAATTTCATTATTGCTTTTATTTCAATCCATTCTGGATGGTACCGATATTGTAAACGGCCCTTATCATCTACTCCTGTTGCTTGAATATGTCCTCTATCATCCAGACATATCCATACATCATTCCAAGCGGGGGGAATTGCTAATGAATTACATTCAGCAATTCTTTTCTCGTCGTTTAATCGTTTTTTATTAGGAAGATAATATTCCCATTCAAACGATTCTTCATCTGAGGATTTTTTCAATTCTTTCCGAGTGATTCCTTTTTGATCTCTATCTGAAAGATTCAGTTTTGCTCTTCTCAAAGCCTCATCTGTACCCAGATCCATGAACTCCCGTGTAAAAGAACGGACTTGACTATTCCCCTTGACAGATAATCTAAGTTCTGTGATTCTATAATTCCAAATCATGGGTCGCAGTATCGCGTTGATTCTGGTATTGATGATGCTTGGTCCAATGGCGGGATGCATTAACGAAGAGGTGGAGCCTATAATTCCAAAAGTTGGATGTACTGATTCTACAGCTTCGAATTATGATCCTAATGCAACCGAGAACGATGGGACTTGTTTGTCAGATAATGTATCTACTACTGTTGAACCCGAAGATGAGGAGCTTTTTGCATCAGAGGGATGTACAGATATTAACGCTAGAAATTTCGACGTAAATGCTACTGAGGACGATGGAAGTTGTAATTTTAGTAAAAATGTGATATTAATGATTGGAGATGGAATGGGGTGGGAAATGGTCCGTACAGCAGCAATTTACAATCAAGTAATGGAAGGAAACCAAGGGAATTTACTCTCTGATTTCTACACTGAAGGAAAGGGCAGTGGTCTTGCTATGCAAGAACTATCAGGATTCCAAAGTGTAACAACCTACTCAACCATCGTTGATGGTTCAACTCGAAACAGTTTGCGAGAAGATACAGGTAGCAACGTCCCGACAGCTAGCGAAGATTACAGAGATATCGAGTTCGATCCTAGAAACAATCTTGTTAGATACAACATTGAATTAGGAGGTACAACACCATGGGACTCGAGATATTTTTCGAACAACGGAAGTACTTCATTTGACCCAATGTATATCACAGAAGATGACCCTGATAGTGCCCAAACTGCTACCACATTAATGACCGGTGTTAAGACCTTCAAAGGTGCTGTAGGTGTAGGGCTGTACGAACGTCCTAGAAGCAGTCTTACCAACGTAGCATCAGATAATGGAATGTGTTTGGGAGTTGCGTCTAATGTTCCAATTACTCACGCAACACCTGCCTCTACGTATGCTAAAGTCAACAGTCGTGATCGCTTACATTGGGATTCAATATCATCATCTAGAGCAGGAGATGACATTCTTTCTTGGTTCAACCAAGCAAACGGACTCGACATCATGTTAGGTACTGGAAACCCAAATACACACGTTGGTGATCATTATGTCCACTCATCATATCTTGATTCCTTTGAGTCTAATGAAAACCACACCCTGTTACTCAATAGCCCAAGATCTTCCGACCTACTGAAATCTGCAGCACAATCTCATGACTCAGAAACAGATGCTAGAATCCTGGGCCTTTACGGAAGTATTGGACAGGCAAATCTCCCTTACTCGGGGGCAAATGGTTCCTTCGAACAAAGTGGGTGGGGTCTAAATCTAAAAAATGGGCCTCCGAGCGACCGTTCAAGAGATTATGGTCCAATGACCAAAGAGGAATATATTGCCAAGGAAATAGATGAAAATCCTTCACTTGCCGAAATGACTGATGCTATTCTTGATGCCTGTGATAAAGATAATCACGGCTTTTTTGCTACTATAGAGTCAGGGGATATTGACTGGGCTGGTCATTCTAACAATATTGATGCCCTGATAGGAGCAGTAAATGACTTCGATAAAGCCGTTGAAAATGTGATTAAATGGATTGGTGAAAATGGAGGATGGGAAAGAAATATGCTAGTAGTTACTGCTGATCATGACCACTATCTCACATTGACAGATGATTTTCCCAATCTTATTCGATCAAATAGTGCCCTTGATTTAGCAATGGGTGGAGATATAGAGCATATGGGCCATTATTGGGGACCGAGCAAATCTGATCCATATGGTAGTCAAAGTCATACAAATCGTCCTGTTCCAGTTTTCTACCAAGGCGGTTGCTCTCAAATCATCAATCAAAGTGTTGGTGAGGGTTTTGATAACTACGGGCAATATGTTGGTGGTGTTTCTGGATTTATCGACCAAGTTCACTTACATCTTGCCATGAGAGCAGCTTTGATTGGTGATTGTCTACATATTCCTGTAGTATATGGATAGAATCTTCAAAGTGTAGGAGATGATTCAATGGCACTGTATTGGATCAAAATCGAATGATCGATGTTTATGTAATCCTGACCTTCATCATAACTAATGGTTAAATCATGGACTTCATATGTATTGAAATGAATAGTATTCCAATTAACTTCTTCTCCTTCATAGATGATGTCATTTTTGGTTTGGCACGCATCTTCTTGCTGATCAAATAAACTCCAAGTGACTTTTACCTCACGACCTCCCCCAATATTTTCGATTAACACTGGATTTTCTATGGTTGAATCGATGATTATTGATGCCGGGAAAATACCAAGAGGATTCGGAATTGGATTAATTGTTATTGGTTTAGGATTATACGTATTTGATTCTAACCAATTGATTTCATTTTCAATTCGAACAATAATCGATTTGCTTTCTTCATGACCATTCTCACCGATTGCGTATGCTATAATCTCATAAATTCCATGATGAGTGAACTCAATTGAAATTTGAGAAGTTAAATCCGGGTTAACAGAAGTTGTATCCCCATTATGCACTAATCGTATCCCAAATTCTATCAATTGGTTGGATGATACCGTATTTGAAAAATCAAAATCAAGAAACACATTAGACGTAGAAACGAGATCTCCGTCGACATATGAATGAATAATCGTGCCACTCGTATTTTCAAAATCAACAATTAATTCGAACCCTTCTGTTGGTTGTGTATCTGATACACATCCCACTAGACTGAAGCTCAACAGAATACAGACTAGGCCAATTGGTGAAGCCCTGTGTCCGCCTCCGCTCATGTGATTCCCAATTAATCTCGGAATTTAATTCCGATGGGTAAGTCTACTTGTCCAGATGTGCCAAGAAGGCATTTGCTGCCTTCTCACAAGCATTGGAGACATCGTCTAAACGCTGCAATACACAATACATATGCATCGCAGCTAATGGGGAATCGCCCCTATTGTGAACTGTACAAATTTACACTTCTAAAAACTATTTAATCTATATATTCAATATAACATTTATAATGGGTGGTTGCCTATAAGTAATTGAAGGGGACTGAGTAGGTGGAACAGATGACAGATGTAGAAGTACACGATATTGAAATTAGCTTGGATGGAAAAGACGAGATGCTCCGGCTAATGGCGGGCGATCAAGAATTCGCGAGAATCATCGTCAAGCCCATGGAAGATGGTACATGTGTTCTGAAGGTTTACGATGTAAACGAAGATAAATCAGAGAAATTTCTGAAATGGGTTTCAGGAATCTCTAGCTTAACAACTCAGGAATCTTTAGCTTAAATTCTGTATCTAGAGTATTCCTGGAATAGATACAATCTATTCCAGGTATACCCTAAAGATGACTATCATTTAGCAACTATTTGCCGAACCTGGGGTAGGTGTTGCTTCAGATGTTGCAGCTCCTGAGGAGCCTCCGCACCATTCACTTGACCCAGCATCCCCATCAGAAGTAGAATACATTGTGGTTGTGCCATCAGGTGCTAGCAAGTAGATGTCATCTCCACTACCCTTTATTCCAAATCCAAATGTGTTGCCTGCTGCATTAGTTACTGAATTAGCACAATCCGCAGTGCCACCAGAGGTTACTGATTCACAGAATAACATGTAAGCCCCAGCTCCGATGCTATCTGAACTTGTAAATGTTAGAACTTCATCGCACTTTTCGGGTGGATCTCCTTCTTTGCAATCTTCTTTTAGTCCCTTATCATACACTTCAAATCCTTCAAGAGAGCATGCAGAACTTCCCATGTTGTGGATCTCTAACCAATCTTCTGGTTCTCCACTACCGTGAGCTTCTGTTATGACGATGTTATTTTTACTGCATACTTCTAGAGCATCATTTGAGGTAGTTGTTTGACTACTACTAGATCCACCATTATCCACAGCTACAGTATTAGTACCTGATAGAACTTGACCATTGTATTGGACAGTCAACTGAATATCACAGGTACTTGCTGCTTGACCTCCGCAAATGTTGACTCCATTTTCTTTAATGAAAACAATTTCATCGGTTTCCCATTGGGTGTCTGAATTGCCGTCGTTCTGCACAATAACGCAGTCAGCGCCGTCAGCGTTTGTCTCGATTTCACAGTCGAAGACGTTGTCGCCGATCTCAAGCTTGAAGCTCATGAATGCCCAGTTAAGGTCTTCATCCGCGTATGTCCAAGATATGCGCAAAAGTGTATCATCTGTAGCTGCACTTGTAAACGAAGTTGCATCTGACGCATTAAAGTTGTTTAAACTTCCACTTTCTGGTTGATCACTCGCCAAACTGTTAGCCCAGACGTATAGTACGCCTGCTAATACAACCGTAATAGCGACCATTAGAATGGTTGCGATTACGGGGCTTACAGCTTCATCTTCTTCTGTTAATATCTTCTTTCTTACCACGGTCATCAAATCCTTGTCTAGGAAACTTCTTCTAAACCAACTGAATTCAAAATACGGTCTATAAACAATATATTAGTAAGTTAACTATTGATATTATTTAGATAAATAACCAATTTTCCTCTGAACTTCTCAAGATTCATGATAAGAATTCAACTTTGGGTGAATTATACCCAGTCCAGAACAATACATCATTATCAATCCAATGGACCATCACATTTGAGCGACATCTTAGGAGATGCTTGGGATCAGAGGGGGTTACAAATTTGTCAATTCCCAAATATCTGCCGTTCCTGAATCTTCATTGGCTACAATCAACAACGCTTTACCAGTAGGGCTATCTTGAGGTTTGACAAACTCCATATCTTCTGGATTCGAGGCACCCTCAACTTGAAGCCATTGTTGAAATGATGGAGAAGAAGGATCGGTGATATCGTAAACCATTACTCCAAAACTTCGTTCCATACTAATGAATGCATATCTTCTATCACCAATTTCACCTGTTTTTACTCCTTCAGGTTCAATGCCTTTGTTATCATCTCGACTATTCATTTCATCAACGAGATGTCTCCCATTATCTGTACTAAATTTGGAAAGTTCTTCACCACTATCCCAAACCAGCTCTAAACCATCCTCAACAGACCAAATAGCAAATGACCTTGCACCTACTCCACAAATCATGTCCAAATCACCGTCATTGTCTACATCACCACAATTATCTGGAACATTCAAACGACCTAATACATTCAATTCTTTCATCTCTTCATGATTAGGGAATCGAATTGGGTCAAGAGATAAGGCAGCTAATCTCTTTTCCTCAATCATTCCTATTTCCATTAATCCTGATGAGCTATTGAAGTATGCCCAATCTCTCATGTCTCCTTCATTTCCTGTAATCAAATATGATTCTCCTTCATGAGTAAAATGAGTAACACCATCAGGCATGTACATGCCCATTACAGGCCATGGTAGAGGATTATATCCGCCATCAGTATCTGAACCATCTAAAGGGTGCATCCGTACAACGACTGTTCCAAAAATAGTAGAGCCTGAATCATCAGAAACTAATGCAATAACCGTATCTTCTCCTTTCTGTATAATTGTCATACCTTCAGGTTTTTCTCCATACCTAGCACCTAGATCTACAAATGGCATTTTTTGGACTGGACGTAATCCAACACTTGCTGCAGAGGTTGAAGATGTACTCTCCGACTCGCCAATATTGGGGGAATCAGGGGAACTTACTCCCATTATCATCAAGGTTGTTGAACCGTCAGGATAGCGGCCATAGGTGGTATCTTGAGATAATGCAGGAACATTGAGTTGATCTACTGAAGACCCTGAAGCATCCTTCAAGGAAATCATTTCTCCACCACTGGAGATCTTAAACGGGACATGATGATCGCCATCTAAATCTACAGGATTGATGTAATCAGGAGAATCTTCAGAAACTCCATCATTTGTATCATCTGCATAAACAAAAAGCATTTGACCAGAGGACAAAAAAGTGCCAGTAGGAAATGTATACGAATATGAATCATCAGAAATTGTCCATCCTGACAAATCTACAGTTGTTGAAGTAGGGTTCAAGATCTCAATAAAATCAGAATCGGTTGAACCATCATCATATGGGTTTGGTTTTGATGTGGTTGTCTTCCCGGTTACTTCATTTATTACTAAACGACTGGTAATGTAACTAATCGGAGATTCATCATCCGGTACATCTACTTCCACATCGGAAACATCATTGATATCCATGGATTCGAAAAATCCTGGAGCCTGTTGTAGAGGAGGAAGATTGAGTAAATTTGTTGCACCTTCTAAATTAACCCTAAAAATCCATTTACTAGCACTAGATCCTGTTTCAGAATCTCTCTCTAATACAAGAAGTTCATGATCATCATTTAACACCTCTAATGCAGAAACTTTGTCCATTTTTCCTCCATGAGAATAAACTCCATCAGATAATTCTACAGGGTATAGATATACACCTGTAACTGACATGTTCGTCTCATTCAACTCGATAATTCTGATCCATCTCTCAGTACTTCCAGTGACTGAAAGTGAGGATTGAGTCATGGCGTAAACAGTACCGTTGGATTGAGTAATTGCTTCGAAGCCTTTGTTACTCTCGATTTCACTAAATGCTCCAGGCAAAGTTGCACTTGCAACAGTAGGTAAATTGGAAGTATCTGTTCCTTCCGGAACAAGCATCCTAACCATAGTTCCGTTGTGATGATAAGCTATCAAAGCGGGTATTGATTCATCTGACATCCAAATATACTGACCGGAAGCATCAATATCTTCAAGATCCAATCCATCGGAGTCTTGCAAATCTATTTCTACTCCCGTATCTGTTATTTCTTTTGTTACAGGGTCCCAAAATACCTCATACAATTTTGCATCATCACCATCAGCATGAGTAAGCATTCGATGATTTCCATTGGAGTCAATTCCAATTGAAGTAAGCCCTGATAAACCAGTACTAGGGGGAGTCCACGTTTGTGGGGAGTGTAATGAAGCACCTCCAGAATGTGGCTTAAATCCAAGAGGTAAGATATCTGTAACTTTACCTTGAGCAATATCAATCACCGCAACCGCATTTGCTTCCTGCATAACTGCCCAAGCTGTCGAAGGAGGAGAATCAGAACTTACAGTGATGTATTCTGGTTCCAAATCTTGGCTAACCGTTGGATTATTAGGGCCGAAAATACGTATTCCTCTTGATTTCAAAAGTTCTTCATCATCATCCCAATCATTGAAAGAAACATGGGTCACATGATCCTGAGAAAGTTCAGATAATGGCCCACTAACATCAATAATTGTTACAGAACCTTCAGGGTCTATTTTGTAATCTTGACTGGGTTCTCCTTCATTAGCGACAAGTATGTGAGAACCATCGGGACTGAATGTAATTGCATCAGGTTGATACGAACCCAATACATCTGCGACCTTATTTCCCTGAGTATCTATGAAATATATCAATCCTTGAAGTGGCTCGTCTTTGATTACCACATATTCTATCCCATCATATTGATCATAAACATCCCTTTCACGATGAACTGCAATCGCAAGAATTCCATCAGATGTTCTGATATCAATACTATTCGGTTCTCCGATTCTGGACAAATCAACTCGATCAACAAGAACTGGATCGGTTGGATCCGCAACTGAAACAATATCAACGGATTTTTCTAAAACATTAACCAAAAATAACCGCTCAGTTACAGGATCGTATGCAGGTATTTCCAAAGTTCCAAAAGTACCTGCATCGTGATCATACATTCCAATTAATTCTGCTTGTAGAGTTTGGCCCTGTGTAGGGATTCCATAATTTACTCTGACTCCATTGCATGTAGATGAACTAAATACAGCATCTATTCTTTCGATAGTAACTTGGCGAGAACAGTCTGCTACTCCATTTAATCGAACCTTATCCCCAGTAGAACATTCTAAGATTGCATCGCCTTGAGCTAACAAACCAATAATACATCCATCATTGGCAAATCTAAGACGTTCTCCGACCGGTAGAGTTCGTATTGAAACAGTATTTTGATCACATGTCAAATCAGAAGTAGAATCAACCACTGTACTGATTGTACAACCGGTAACTTCTCCAGAAGTAATTGTCAAAAATAATGATGACCCATCCGAACATGTTAAGGAAGCAGGCGAAGTTGATAAATCAAGATTACAATTTTCCCTAGGATACTCAATTTCACTTGACGATTCAAGGGTGGAATTATCGGATAAACAGCCAGCCCAAGAGATTGATATCATTAGTAATGCGATTAAAATTGTACGATACATATTGTCACCCCTCATCAAGTCACCACCATAGGAATAGGATCGGTAATCATTTCAGTTCCGTTCAAGGTTGCCGTAATTGTCAAAGAACATGTCGGGAAACGATCCCCAATTCCGCAAATATCCACCCCATCTTCCGTGATGAAAATCACCTCATCATGACCCCAAATTTCATCTTCATTGGACTCAATAATCATACATCCCGTCCCCAATGATCCTGGAGCGGACTCAGGTAGAACATTCGCTCCAGACATTGCGCCATTAGACCTACCGTGTGAAGGAGTTCTATCCGTTTGGAAGTTTACAGAACCATCCGGAACTGCCGCAATTGAGACATCTGTTGCAGTAGCACCCCAAGATAGGTTCTGATGTACTTCCCCATCGGGGCGAATTAAACTAATCATTTCACCTGCAGCTTTGAGTTTGAAATTAGCGTGTAACCCCTCTTCTGTTATTTCATCATCTGCCCAAATAATTGTAAAACCTGCAGAAGGGATAATTGTTCCATTTGGAATGATGTATGCCTCTTTTCCGCCAGTAGCCCACTCTTGGTAAGCATCTGTTAGCATCCATCCAGATAGATTCATGTCCTCTTCTCCTGGATTAAATAATTCTATCCAATCATCATAATCCCCTTTCTCATCTTGAGCTCCATTATCGTTTGAAACTACAATTTCATTTATCCTTACAGTGGCAGGACCGTCACCTACCAATTCTACTCTACTAGAAAGCAAAGGAGGGACGCAGCCGTATTCCTCTTCACCATTCGAAACAATAAGTAACAAACTTTCCCAAGACACTGGAAGAGGGGTCCAAGCAGGATCTACTGCTCTTAACTCTAAAGCCATTAACTCATCCTGTTTGTTGAATGAAATCTTGGAGGGTGTATCTTCTTGTACAATAACATGTGTTGGAATTGACGATTCTTCTACGATTTCATTTGATGAAATACAGCCTGAAAATGGCATTATTATCAACATAATCAATATTGAATAAATTCTAATTTGGTTCATTCTTTTGTCTCCTAATTTTAATTAATTAATTCTAATGCTTCTTGTCGTATGTTTTCGGGGAGTGGTACGTATCCTACAGAAGAGACATCCAATTGGCCATCCGCAGAAAAGCCATATTGGAAAAAAGGTCGCACTTTATCCCAAGATGATACATCTACATTCATGTATATCTCACGTGAAAGTGGGGTATAATTTAGAGATCTAATGGAGTCTTCTGTTGGGATAATGGCTTCTCCACCTTCGGAAATAACATCAGTAGCCCCCAT
>DAPV01000090.1 GCA_002502625.1 Euryarchaeota archaeon UBA125 | reverse complement strand
TTCTCCATCATTAGGAGATTTACCCCCTCCTCCTAATCCTTCGACTCTTGGGGTGATGGATAGAGAAGTATCTTGTCCTTCTTGTGCTGCCGTATTTACTCTAAGAGATCCAAGTATTTCTGTTGTTGATTGTCCTGTATGTGATGAGAGATTTGGAGTTTAATTTCCATGTGTGGCATAATAGGATATATCGGTGACAGAAATGCTATGCCAATTCTGATCAAGGGTCTGAATCGTCTTGAGTACCGAGGATATGATTCTTCAGGAATTGCAGTAATGAATGATTCCATCGAAGTTCATAAGGTAATTGGGAGAATCCAAGATTTAGAATCCATTCTTCCTGATCAAATTGATGGAACTATGGGAATTGCTCATACTCGTTGGGCTACACATGGTGGGGTGACTAACAATAATGCCCATCCTCATCTTTCTATGGACAAAAATATAGCAATTGTTCATAATGGAATCATTGAGAACTCTTCTGCGATTAGAAAAATTCTTGAAAAGGAAGATATTACTTTCAATTCTGATACTGATACTGAAGTCATTGTTCATCTAATTTCACGAGCACGTAAAGAAGGATTAGATCCTCTTGATTCAGTTAGAAGTGCATTACAAGTATTACGAGGTACATGGGGATTATGTGTAATGTTTCATGATTCAAATCAAATCATTTGTGCTAGAAATGGTTCCCCGTTAGTAATAGGATTAGGGGAATCTGAAATGTTTATTTCTAGTGATCCACATCCATTAGGAGAACATACTCAACAGGTAGTTTACCTAGAGGATGGAGATCTTGCAGTAGTATCTAAAGATGGACTTAGTACTCATCGAATTGAAGGTTCTACTGAGCATAAGGTAGTAACTATCGAAGAACAATGGGGTGACTCGGAACTCGGTGACTATCCACATTTCATGTTGAAAGAAATTCACGAACAGCCCGAAGCATTACGTCAATGTATTTCAGGAAGAACTTTGTTGAGTGAAGGTACTGCTAGATTAGGAGGATTGAATATGTCTAAGAGAAGAATGAATGCTATTCCCCATGTACGATTAATAGGATGTGGAACTGCTCTTTATGCCGCTCAAGTAGGTCGTTTAGCCATAGAACATTTAGCTCGAGTCCCCTCTTTTGCTCATGTTGCTTCAGAATTTAGACAAAATGACCCGGTGATTGATTCTAAAGCATTACATTTTGCAGTTAGTCAGTCTGGTGAAACTGCTGATACTTTATCTGCAGTAAAGTATATTCAAGAAAATGATGCCGAGGTTAGAGGAGTTATCAATGTTGTAGGCTCATCTATTGCCAGACAATGTGGCCATGGAGTTTACATTCATTCTGGTCCTGAACAAGCGGTTGCATCAACTAAAGCATTTACAAATATGATTGCAGCATTGAATTTATTTGCTCTTCAAATTGGGCGTTCCCGAAACCTTCCACGAGCAGCAGGACGTTCTTTAGTCAAGGCAATGAGAGAACTTCCAACACAAGCAGAATCTATCATTAATTCACCTGCTCCTTATGAGGATGCAGTTCAAGCAATTAAGAACGCTAAATCAGTATTATTTCTTGGAAGAGGTTTTTCCGCTCCAGTAGCTCGAGAAGGTGCTCTAAAATTAATGGAAATAGCATATATCCCTTGTTTAGCATATCCTGCTGGTGAGATGAAGCATGGGCCGATTGCTCTGCTAGAAGAAGGAAGTCCTGTTGTAGTAGTTGCTCCTGATGATATTCAGAGAGATAAAACGATTTCAAATATTCAAGAATGCAAAGCAAGAGGTGCCAAAATAATCCTTATTCATACCGAAGGAGATAATATCGCTGAACATGGTGATATTTGTTTCACTATACCTCCGACAGAGGAATCATTGAGTCCAATGCTTAGTGTAATTCCATTACAATTAATTGCATACCATACAGCACTTGAACTAGATAGAAATGTAGACAGACCTAGAAATCTAGCAAAATCAGTCACTGTTGAATGATTAACTGATAGAAAATTTTTGTTCAGTAGGGTTCCATGCCCACTGATGATAACCAAGAACATGATCTGTATGTCTCATTTTTACTATTGCTAGCTTTCGGGCAACATGATCTCCAGTTCTTTCCATAGTTAGGTGAATAACACCATCAGAAAGATAGTCTTCAACTCCAAATTCTCCGAATTGTTTCTTTTCTTCTCCTGTCATCTCACAGATGAAGAATGCGGTAAGGCCTAGGCGCCTAACTGCTTCAAACAACTTGAAAATAGCATCTCTTGGATTTGCCATTTTGGTTAATGTGAAGAAAGCACCGAGTGAATCGAAAACAAGAACATCGAAACCAATTGATTCTCTGTAATTAGTTAGTTGTCTGATTAATTGACCCATCCAATCAACTTCTGAATCAAGCATTTTCTTCTTGTCAAGTTGAACACGTAAATCAGCTAAATCAATAATGGCAATAGACGATCTAACTTTAGGATCTTCAATATCCATTCCCATATTGGCCATGTGCCCCTGAAGAGAAGATTTCCCTTGCTCCATTGTGACATAGATTCCACTTGCTTGCCCCTCTCTAACGGCATTATACAGCATAGAAAAACCAAGACTTGATTTCATTGAACCACTGACGCCGGCTAGTAGCACAATATGGCCTTGAGGGATCCCTCCTTGCATTCTTTGATCAAGCCCATTTACAAATGTCGGGATTCGTTTATTCGCGTCGCTCATAGGTTCACCGATTGTCAGGAGGCACGGGGAGGACATAAACGCCTCCATTGTGTGAGTGTAAATATGGCTCGAAGAATTCGCTTAGCTTCTGCGTCGTCTAGACGAATGGAATGGTTAACAGAAAACCTTCCAAATTCGGTCGAAATAAATGTAAAACCGCTTGCAGGGGAAGAGAAAATATCTGAAGGTGAAGTTTCATCTCAGGTTGCATTTGTATTAGAAGATAAAATTTCAAGAGCAAAAATACAATATTTTCTGGAAAAACAAAATGCTCTTGATAATAACTCAATTTATCCTCCAGATATTTGGATTGTATCAGATACTCTTGTTGAGGATCCAAATGATGTTTATACTGCTTTAGGGCAACCTGTAGATGAAATTTCTGCTTTGAGGATGCTACTAGATATTTCTGGATGTAGACATTTAGTGTGGTCTGCAACTGCGATAATTGATTTTAGATTACAAGAACATAGAATACATAGATTTCTTGAATCCTCAGTTGTAGAGTTTGAATCATTAGATGAGCAAGTATTGGAAAATCTCATTTCTTCTGATTCATGGAGAGGAAAAGCAGGTGGATATGATATGGCTGGGCCTGCAAAGAATTTTTCAAAATTGATTGAAGGAGAATTAGTTACAGTTCTTGGATTTTCAAATGAAGCTATGATGCATCTGCGTAAAATCACTCTTCAGATTTGAATTCATATGGATCTAATGGCGCATTAATTTCATTCCAAAACATCGGAATACGTTCCCATGATCCTTTTTCAGGAATTAATTCTTCTTTCCACCATGAAGCCATTCGAAATAATGCTAATATGAATGGAAATGCAACAACGATTGATCTGATTTTTATTGGTAGATTTTCAAATATTTGTTCACGAAGAAAAGGACCAGAAATAAGAATTGCAGCAATAATTACAATGATACTAGTAGGCCAACCGTTTTTTCGATTTTCCATTCTTCTGTGTAAATGATCTTCGTGAAGAGTTGAGATATAACCTGTAGTTATACCTACAGAAATAGGAATGATCATTAAAAATCCATTACCTAAATAAACAAATAATCTTGGTAAGTTTTCATCTATTATCCAATAAAATATAGAACAAAGTCCAATTAATGTGATTAATAGAGAAGAGACAACAATTAGGGCATTATAATGTCCTCCTGCTAAAGATCGTTGGATTATACGATGAGGATTTATCAGTAATCCAAGCGTTAGAATCAAACTTCCTCTAAGTAGATACGTAATTGAATTATCTATTTGCTCGAAATACAAAATTATCTCACTGAATGAATGTAGAAGAATCATAATTCCTAAGAGAATACTCCTCGAGGAGAGTTGATTCGTAGAGATTATGTCCCAACTCATTCTCCTATTGAAATAGCTTAGAATTAATGCCCAACAAATCGGAGTCCAAATTAGTCCTATCGTCAGCCACATTGATAGAAACAAAGCATCTATCTCATCTGAGAACAGTCCAGAAAAAATGCAGATGAATGAACCTAAACTAATCGTGATTGCAGGTATAATTCCTGAGAAACCTACAGGGTCAGAATTTTTTAATTTTTTATTTCTAAATAAAGTCATAATTGGGTTCCAAAGATGAATATATTGGAATGCATATGCAGACATTCCAACCAGTAAAAATTGATAGAAAATTTCGATATCCCCAATGATAATACCCACAAAAATGATTGATGTGCCTGCAAGATTCAAGTTTTGAACTGACTTTAGAGAAGCTTCTTGGTAAGGGATGAATTTATGCACATAAGGAAGAACATCAAATCCTGCACCAAGAGCGAAACACATAATCCAACCATGTGATGCGATGATAGTTCCTATTATAGCAAATTGAATAGGTGCTAATTCTCCAGTATTAATCATACCATTTGGAGAAACAAAAGTCCAGATTCCACCTATGATAAAAAGAGTTGAACCCACAATTGCTGCCTGAGTAAGTTCGACATAGGTCCCTGAAATAGACCCCATCTCATTATTATGAGAAACTAAATCTATATTAGAACTCAAAACTCCGCCCCCTAATTTAAATTAAGATAGTGAGGAGTATTATTGTTCCAATCGTTTGATCAAATTTTCAATTCTTCTAACTGTAGACTCAGATAGGTGATGTTCAATTCCTTCAGTTTCGTGATGAGCTGTTGTTTCTTCTACACTTAGAAGTCTAAGGAATGAGAAAAGAATACTATGTCTTTCTCTCATCCATTCTGCATGTTGTCTTCCCTTTGGGCATAGTTTAACAGGTCTATACGGGATTTTTTCTATCCATCCTTCTTTTGCCATTTTTCCTAGCATTCGAACTACTGTAGGTCTAGAAATTGCTAGATTAGCAGCAATGTCGGATACTCTAGCTTCCCCATGAATATCTTCTAACTCAACAATTATTTCTAAGAAATCTTCGATTCTAGAACTGACTCTTACATTTCTATTTTGCATTTCTCTAATATGTGCTGATTTCAAGCCATCTAATCGCTCTTGTTCTTCCATTTCAGCACCTAGCATAATAATTATTTATTTTTCATCCAAGCCCATGTTCTTTCTATTCCTTCATTTAGGGGTACTTCTGCGTCCCAACCTAATGCTTGTTGAGATTCAGAGATATCTGGTAATCTTCTTGATGAATCTCCAGGATGTGCTGCAGTCTTGATTGGTTGTATGGTTGTTGCACTCACTTCAATACACATGTCGACTAATTCTAAGATTGAAGTTTCAACAATTGAACCTAGATTAAATGCTCTCCCCGTTAATTCAGTTCCATCTATACCAACATCTAATTCTCCTACTAGTTTAATTCCTTTAACAACATCTTCAACCCAAGTAAAGCATCTAGTTTGTTTTCCATTTCCATGAATTTCCATTGGTTCATCTGATAGACATTTTTCAAGAAGCATAGATACGACCTGTCCATGACTATCACTTGGTAATCTGGGTCCATATGAATTGAATGGCCTCACAATTCTTGCATCAATTGAATGTGTTCGAATTGCGTGTTGAACTAGTAATTCCCCGATATATTTTGACGCTCCATATGAATGACGTTGATGCATGTGAGACGGAGAAAAAATACTGTTGCTATTTTTTCCTAAGGGCATTGTTGTTTGTTCACCCCATGCTTCAGGGCTACTTGTAAAAATAAACCGTGCGCCTTGAGTGGTAGCGAAATTCAAAGCGCTCTCCAAAGTGCCATGATTAATTCTAACGACTAAATCAGGTCTTTCATGAAACCATCTAGTTCCGTTTATTGCAGCCAGATGATAAACAACATCTACACTACCCCCTAAACGACGGAGTGCAATATCAAAACTTTCAGGATTACTAGCGTCTTTCATTACAATGTGAAATGGAATACCCATTTCTGCTGCTGATGTTTTACAATTTTCTAGATTTTTTTGTTTCCCTCTGAACATATCGTCGATAACACAAACTTCGTTAAAATCAAGTAAAAGAGCCTCACATAGATGGCTTCCAAGGAACCCTGCACCTCCTGTGACGACGACTCTCATAGCCATCAGAGGGGGTTGTCTCGTAAGTGCTTCACCCCTTCAAGCATCACATCTTCGAGTTACTTCTAATCGTACAGTTCCGTCTTCTAATTTCATTAGTATTTCATCTCCAGAATTAATTTCCAAACAAGGGTCATCATCAAATTTTGTTGCATAAGGTACTCCTAATAACGAAGCAGCAGGCATTGAGAGTGGACATACATCACGATTAACTATCCCTTTCGGACCTTTACCTGTGTAAATTAATCCCATTAAGACATAAGGCGCTACTGTCGATCCGGATCCTTTAGGGTAAATCAAGATGGTATCTTCAATTGCCACTCCGTCTAATGGATGTCCGGGATCTTCTATTACACCTGAATCACGATTAACATATCCAAGATATGTGATTGGTA
>DAPV01000023.1 GCA_002502625.1 Euryarchaeota archaeon UBA125 | reverse complement strand
AGTTCAAAATGTGAATTTAGTGTAGCAATTCGTAAATCGAAGAATTTTTTCCATGCCTCTAATTGACGGACAATATCCCTTTCAGCCCCCCCATATTGAGAGAAAGACCCCTTGATTATCAGGAGTGAGGGGCGCTGGCTGGCTGGCTCCATGGTGTTTCTTCTCAATCATCGCGAATCAAGGTGGCGCAAAGCGTCAGGCTTGTAGTGCGGATTCAAGGTGGAGCGGGTATGGGCAACCGGGTGCTTCTGGTCAGAGGGGGCGAATTACCGATCACTTCTGGTTTCGGACGAGCGCATAATGCTACAGTACAGAGATTAGAATCTGGCTTAGTTTCTGGTTGGGAAATACTACAAGAAGTGAATCACACAATGGATGATGTTGGTGCATTGAAACGTCTTAGAAGACGCTGGTTTACACACCCTAGAAATGTAAAAAATACTACCCTAAATACAAATCCAGACTTAATTCATATTACCGATCAGGAACAGGCACATTTGGTTCCAAAGAACATTTCATGTCCTGTTGTAATAACAGTCCACGATCTCTTTTTGCTCGATCCAAAAGTAATGCAAACAGGTTGGGGACCAATCGAAATAGGAAATAAAAATCCAGGAATAGTACGTTTAATGGACATCAGTCGTCTGAAAAGAGGATTAAGTCGAGCAGATTTAGCGATTTGTATTAGTAAAGAAACTGCGAAACATCTTGCTCAATTAATGCCTAAAATCCCTATACAAATTGTCCCGAATAGTGTTGATGTAGAAGCTAGAGATCCAAGACATAATTTGAGAGAAAGACCTGATTTGGATTCTGATTCAACACATCTGTTGGTTGTTGGAAGCGAAGATCGTAGGAAAGCGATTGCATTCGTTTTGGATGTAATTAGTGAATTAGATCCAGAAGTCCGTCAAAATATCGTTGTCCATAAGGTTGGAGCAGAATCCAATCCTCAGGCAGAATCACGATTGAAAGAAAAAGCAGAAAAATTGAGAATTCGCTTGAAATGGCATGGCAAGGTAGATGAAGAGAAATTGATAGCTCTAGAACAACATGTCGACGCACTTCTTTTTCCATCTGCTGCAGAAGGGTTTGGTCTTCCCGTTGTTGAAGCGATGGCTTCTGGTTGTCCGGTTCTTGTGAATGATTTAGGTGCTCAAAATGAACATCCGCCTGACTCATGTATTCTTCCACCATTTGATATTTCATCATGGAAAAATGCAATCATGAAAATCAATACTGAAAGAATTTCTCAAGGTTCCAATTACAGATCTCCTAGAGAAGACATGATTGTTGCAGCATCTATTTATTCTGCTAAACAAGTCTCAAATCTTCACTCTCAGGCATATTCAAAAGCATTAGAATTGAAGAAGTAAAACATGTTTTTTCTATTTACACTCTTTAACATACGGTTATATTCTCATTGGCAGCCCGCAGAGATATATGCTGCTAGAAGTAGACGATCTACGCAAAGGATTTGGGTCTGGTCGGCGCCGAATTGAGGTTCTAAAAGGAATTGATCTCCAGATAGAGCAAGGAGAATTAGTAGCCCTCATGGGCCCTTCAGGATGCGGAAAATCTACTCTTCTCAATATCATCGGAGGTCTTCTTGCTGGAGATTCAGGTTCAGTACAACTTAATGAATTCAAATATGGTACTAGAAATCCTGCAGGAAATGTGAAAGTTAGAAGACATGCAGTTGGTTGGATTTTCCAAGATTTTCATCTTGTTGAACATCTTTCAGCATTGGATAATGTTGCTTTAGCTCTTGGATTATCTGGTGCGAGTGATTCTGAATCAAACGAAAGGGCAGCAGATGCATTGACTCGAGTTGGTCTTGGAGATAGACTTGATCACATTCCTGATCAATTATCTGGGGGACAAAGGCAGAGAGTAGCGATAGCAAGAGCAGTTGCAGGTCGCCGCCCTCTTTTGTTGGCTGATGAGCCTACAGGAAATTTAGACTCACGTTCTGGTGAAGGCATTCTAGAACTGTTTCATGACTTATGTCATGATACAGAAAATCCAATATCTATTCTCATGGTAACTCACGATCCTGTTCTAGCTGCTAAAGCAGATAGAATGTTACTTCTAAACGATGGAGTAACTGCTGCATCAGATATTCGATCTGCTTGGGGTGACGAGATTATTGATTCAATTTCGGGAGATGAAGGAGGCGAAGAAGAATGAATGAGAAAACTCGCTTACAGCGACTCAAACATGGAGTTCTAGATCTTCCATCTAATGCCCGAATGGCTGCTGAATCTGCTTGGAGAGGCAGGGAACGTGGACTTGCAATTATTGCAGGTGTTTTCCTTGCATCTCTAGTAATCACAACAGTACTTGCATATGGAAACGGATTATCTCAAACATTCCTACAGATTTCAATTGAAAATGATGTATATGATGCAAAAGTAGAGCAGTTATCACCACCCCCTGGTCCAGATGGAGATTTCACAAATAGTACATTTACGAATGATACCTCGTTGCTTGTAGAAGTATGTGCAGAACTTTCTTTGAAAGAAGAAATTGCAGATTGTACGCTAACCTTTGGAAGACAAGCCATAAGACAATCAGGTTCATTCTTCAATATTGAAGCATTCGATGCTGGATATCTTTCTATTGAATCAGCCAGTTCGAATAATTCATTGTTAGAAAATGAGTCATTTGATTTCCCTGAAGCTGACGCAAATGGTCCTCCAGTTTTCACCAAGAGAATGTTGCGTCTTCTTGGACCAGGAGCCTTTGACGGTGAGTTAGCAGAGCGGCATAACAAACAGATGTTGAATGATATTCCATGGCCTTCTCATCAAGATATGATTGATAATCGCAGCATTATCTTACCAGCAAGTATTGCTGGACCTCTAGGAGTTCAGGTTAATGATACAATTGATTCACTCGATTTTGCTTATGTGTTGCAAACAGCAGTTGATCCTGAAAAAATAGATCGGAGTGAATGTCCAGGCTTTGTAGAACGCACAGGTGGGGGATTACAACATTGCAGGTTAACATTGACTGTTGAGAATCTAAATGTCTCTGGAATTTATGAAGATTGGCAATTCGGGAATCCTACATTTGGTTTCAATCCAGTTTTTATGACTTGGTCGATTCTTGATAATGAATCAATAACCACTTTGATGGATTCTGACCATGGTTATTTGGGAATTGCAGTAGAACGAAGTCTTTTGCCTACTTCTTCCACTTCTGATGCTGAGGATTGGTTAACTCGCTTGAGTCAATCTACAATGTATGGCGAAGGTTCTGTTAGCAGTGAACCAATGAATTATTCAGGCGGAATCCAATTATTTTGGTATGATACAATTTCTGGAACCATTACCTTCCTTGAGATATTCCTTGGATTAATTCAGACGTTTGATTATATTCTTATGATTCCGATCATTATTCTTTCTCTTGCAATTCTTGTGTATGGATTGGTTCTATCTTTGGAACAGAGACGCCGTGAAATTGCTATTCATAGGACCATTGGAGGCTCAGCTGGACAATTACAGAGTATGGTACTTCGTGAAGTACTAGTGATGAGTTCTGTGGCTTGGTTCCTTGGATTTATTTTCGCCCTTCAAGCAGTTAGATTAGTTTTAGCAGCTGTTGGCTTCATGGAATTTGAAGAATTAGAATTTGATATTAGTGTAAAACTTGGTCTTACATCTATCATATTCACAGCAGTATGTACTATCGGTGCTGCTCTGTTGTTTGGGAATAGTAGAACCAAGGAATTCCTTGAATTAGAAATTGATGAAGGAGTAAGAAAGGTCGCCACAAGAAAGAAGCCAAAAACTGCGATTCATGTAATTATGTTCTTGGTTGGATCTGTTGCAGTTCTTGAAGCATGGATAGAGGATTCTACAGGAGAATCTGGATTCATTGACAATTTCTTTATTGACGGATTAATCGGCCTCTTTGGTCCATTTTTGTTATGGATTGGGGGAGCGTTAATTTTCGGTAGAATTGCATCATTTGGTCCAAGATTCTTTGCTTTAGTCTTTGGATGGACTCCGTTATTGAAGGATATCCGTAGAGGATTGAAGACCGGTGGAGGAGAAGCAATTGGACGTTTAGCCACCATTATGGTACTCACTCTTTCTATTGTTACTCTAGCAGCGGTTCAAGGTGCGACTGGAACCTTGGTTGATGAAAGAACAGCAGATGCGAATACAGGTTCAGTGCTTAGTATACAGTTTGATGAGCCAATAAATTCAACACAAGTTGAATTTATTGTGAATTCTGCATCTGAAGATCTTGGCTTAGAGTTTGATGTTCGAAGTACATCAGTTCCTACAGTTACTGTATCTACAACTGATGGCTCATCAACGATTGAAGCATGGGTAGTTCTTGATGGGAATGAAGACGTTCTTTTGTGGACTGGTCAATCTATCCCTGGAGATGATATTCAAAAAGTCATAGACGGCTGGGAAAATGGAGGATTTACCGCTGGGGAATCTGCAAGTTTCAAACTTCGCCTCCCTGATACTGTTAGAAATGGCTTAGGTGATACATTTGAACCAACTTTTGAAGACAAGAATACTTCAGAACAAGTTGGTTTTATTTCTACCAGCGCTAGACTCAATATTTCTTCTCCTGATCTTGATGATTTCATGTCTGAAGAAGCATTGGCTCCTATCTTCGAAGAATATCCATGGAGAGGAGACATGAGTCTTATTGACTTGACTGGAGCAGATCTATCAGAGAGAGATCTCCGTAGAACTAACTTTTCACAATCAATCCTTTCTGGTGCCGATTTCAGTGGATCTGATTTGGAGAGAGCAGTCTTCTTTTACACTGGATTTAATGGAGCTAATATGAGTGGTACGGATCTAACTGAAACAATCATGATCGCTCCAGATTTTGGATTTGGAAACCCTCTAGTTGGGGTTAATTTCAGTGGTGCAGACATGACTGGAATGTTTGGAATTGCTAATCTTTCTGGACTTGAACTTGGAGATGCTATTTGTCCAGATGGTTCACCTGCTAATGTTACTGGTTGTGAATCTGGACTTCTAATGATGCCTCCTGAACAGGTAATGGATATTCTATCTGAACAAACGACTATTTCCATTGAACAATCAGAATTCAATGTTGAACTCAATCACCTTGGTCGTCATCGGTATCTTCCAGGATTACCATCGGCAGAGGCAGAAGATAAACTAATTATTGGAGAATCAACCTACAGAATTCTTACAGACATGGATACAAATTCTACAATCACCTCCACTCAATGGTATATTTGGGTTGGTTCTGGAAACGAACATCTAGCAGATTCTGATGAAGATGCTCTAACAAATCTAAGAGTTCAGATTGAATCCAATGATTCAGTAACCGGAGTATCAGATTTGACCACTGCTAGAGAAGCGGTTGAAAGAAATGGCGGATTGATATTTGGTACACCTGGGTTACTCAGCCTTCAATTCGTTGTTGCAGCCATAGGATCAGTTGCATCTGCCTTCGTGTTCCTTTCTCTTGTTCTTTCTCAGAGGAAGAAAGAGATGGCAATATTACAGGCGATAGGTGCAAGTCCGAGACAAGTCATGCGTCTGGTTTTATTCGAGATTCTTGCAATTGTGATTGCTAGTATGTTGTTAGGTCTAGTATTGGGAGCAGGTGTAGCTCAATCATTCAATGGATTCTTCTCTATATTTGGATTTATTTTCCAGATATTTGGTGGCGCATCAACAGTTATTGAACGTGAATTAATTTGGCCTTGGATTGATTTGGCAATGGTTAGTATCGCAGTCTTAGTTGCAGTAATATTGGCATTGACTTTGACCACTGCTAAGGCTTTGAGATCAGATCTTGCTATTGTTTTGAAGGGGGAGTGAATATGAAAGAGAGAGAACCAACTGATGAGACTCCAGTTTTGGAGGCAAAAAACCTGTACCACGTCTATACTTCAAACGAAGAAGATGGGAACGTTGTTGCTCTTCGAGGCCTTTCAGTTTCGATTAAATCCGGAGAAGCGGTTGCCGTTGTAGGTCCATCGGGAAGTGGAAAGTCAACTTTGTTGAAGGCATTAGGTGGATTGATGAAGCCTAGTGCAGGTTCAGTTTATCTTAACGGACAAAATATGACTAGAATCACGGGTTCAGATTTGGTTCGTCTTAGACAGGAAACTGTTTCTTTCATATTCCAAGAAGGAAATTTATTGCCTGATCTAAATGCATTGGATAATATTGCTCAACCATTGAGGCATTCTGGAGTTCGTGGAAAAGAAGCAAGGAAAAGAGCCATGGATATGTTGGATTCTCTAGGAATTGCAGATAGAGCATACTCATTACCTCCAACTTTGTCTGGAGGAGAAGCTCAGAGAGTGGCGATAGGTAGAGCATTGATCACTAATCCAAAAGTCATTCTTGCTGATGAACCTACAGGAGCTTTAGATCCAATTACGGGAAGGAGAATCATCGAATTATTTCGCGAATTGAATGAAGAATCTGGTGTTGCATTCTTGATTGTAACACATAGTAGAGAGATTTCTTCATTTGCTAATAGGGCATTAGAACTACGAGATGGGCGATTTGTAGCTCAACACGGAAATGATGTCGATGACTTAGATCTTGCTGCAACCAGAGAGTTATTGATTGATGATACAGGTACTCTTTCTATGCCTCCAGATATGCTTGCAACACTAGGTGGACCTGGACGATTCGAAATCCTAGATATCGAGCGAGACTCCATTAGAATGGAGCGAGTTGATGAAGAAAAATTACAGATAGACGAAGGAACTGAGATGAAATTAGCTCCTGCATGTCCTGCCTGCGGTTATGACTATGGTAACTCCTCCGAAGAAGAATGCCCTACATGTGGTGCGACTCGACCAATGGTTTCATCATCTTGATTTCCATTTTTTAGCGTAGATTCGCCGCATCATTTACAGCATGACCCATCAAAAAGGTGTTAATGCGTAATCCATTTGACACTCTCACACATTGGAGTATTGATAGACCAAAGTCTTCTGTAGCCGCATTTTTGACACTCATTTTATTTCTCTCAATGTTTGTTGCAGGACCGATTCCAGAATCATTGGGAGTAGGAATAGAATTTGACAATTCTGAAGATGCATTCTATCCAGATCGTAGAACAAATGAAGATGTCAACCTTCTTTATGAAATCGAGGAGACGTATACATCTTCAATAGATATTGTTCGACTATTAGTAGAGTTCGAAAAAGGTGATTTGAATGATGAGTCAACGTGGGTAATGTTAGCTAATCTCGAAGCAGAGATGCATACTCATTTCGAATCTAGTGCTCATCGTTTGGATACTGGTGCTGGTTCTGTTCTAGGTCCCGCATCTGCGGCATATGGTTGGTCGATGATGATAGATCCGAATAATGCTGAATGGTTAGACTTGATAGATGAGGCATATATTCTGGTTTATTCATCAAATGGTGACAATATTTCTTCTAATCTTGATTCAGCGATGAATACAACTCTTTCTGCGCCGATGACAATGCCCACAGTTAATGCAACAAATCTACGTTCTTGGTCACCTGGAGATGATTGGTTATCTCGTCTTGATTCTGGTGATAATCGAACATCTCGATTGGAAACAGCAATGGGTAGAATAATTGGTATGAATCAGATTACAGTAGGAAGTGGATTTGCTGGAGATGATCCTCAGTTAGCAGGACAAATTGCTGCTTTACAAGGAATGTTTGGAGGAGTTATGGGATTCCATTCTGCTATGCAAGATATCCCATATCGTGATTTAATCATTGCATCTTTGCCATCTAAGGAAGCAGATGGTGAAAATTTTGTTGAGATTCCAGATAATGAAAGATGGAATCATACAGATTTAGTTTCTATTTCTATGTTTGTTGATACTGATTTGAATACTTGGAGTGAATCTGTTGGATGGGATTCAACTAAGGTGACTGAAGACGAATTAGCGGCAACCAAGGAAATTAATGCAGAAGTAGAAAATTGGACCCTTCAACTTACTTCGGATGCACAAAATATTGCAGGGACTAATGCAACAGTTGCTGGTATATCGTTTGCTCATTTTTCCAATGCTCAAACTGCAGATGTAGGGAAAGAGATAGGACAGTTGCTAGGAATGTCTGTACTACTTTTGACAATTATTTTGTTTTCACAATTTAGAACAGGACGTGATACAGGACTGGTTCTTGTGTCTACTATTTTGGGTATTTTAGGGACATACGGAATTAGCGGAATTCTCAACTTGACATTTAATGCAGCAATGAATTCGATTCCAATTCTCCTTATTGCGATTGGAGTAGATTATGGAATACATGTAGTTGCTCGTTATCGAGAAATCCTCAGAGAAGAAGGAGAAAAGACAGGTAATGAGTATGAGACACTTCGCGACTTCCCGAAAGAAATCCGTATTCATGCAATTCGTAGAGGAGCAATTCTAACTTCTGGGGCGTTGTTAATTGCAATTTTCACAGATATGGTTGGTTTCTTATCGTTCAGATTTTCAAGTCAGAAATTTTTAGTTGATTTTGGAACAGTGATTGCAGTAGGTTTGTTCATGATTTATCTCCTTTCAGTCACTCTTCTTCCTGCTATGCTTTCATTAATGCCTCCAGCAAAATTACGAATAAAGAAAGCTGCAAGGATTGAACCAGGTCCAATAAGCAACCGTTTCGGTAGTCTGACTTCGAATCCATTCCAAGTTCTGGTAGTTGCTCTGATTTTATCTGTTCCAGTTGGATATGGTATTACTTCACTAGAGGTTGGATTTGATACAAGAGATCAACTGGATGATAGTATTCCCGCCGTTGAGAATTTCTTGATCCTTGCTGATCGTTACGAAGCATCCCCTGCTCCGATCTATGTCCAATATATTCCATTATCAGAATTATTTTCTTCTGAAAGCTGGACAATGATTGGAGATATTGAAGAAGCAGTTCGATCTACAGAAGGATCTTCAGAAGTTACATCGTTACGTTCTACTCTCGAATCTTCTGCGAACACAGATTCAATTCTTGATGGAATACTCCAATCTATTACAGACAATCCTACCAACCAAAGTAATTGGGATTCTTTATCTTCATGGGTTTTGAACAATGAAACTGGTAGAGAGATTACTGCTAGATATGTTCCCGACGAAGGCGGTCAAACTGTAATTCAATTTTCTGCTGCTACAGTTGATTGGAGCGATACTGTCGATTTTGAAGAACGCCTGACTACCGCCCTTGATGGAATAGATGGTGAAGGAGAGATGGGTGTAGCAGGACGCCCATTGATTCTTGCTCAAGTAACAGAAGGAGTCGCTTCAGCTGCTGTGTTATCCACTTTGGTTGTTGCATCGGTCATTTTGTTTATGTTAATTGGATTACAATCTGTAGAAAAGAGAGACAAAAAGAGAGCGTTTGTCACTGGCTTATTCATGTGGATTCCTTTGGGAATGGTCGTTGTGTGGGTCTATGGATTAATGGGGATATTAGGTTACCAATTGAATGCTCAAACAGTTACAATTGGCGCTCTAACATTAGGATTAGGGGTTGACTATGCTGTTCATTATGCTCATAGATATGAGGAAGAGCGACTAGCTAGCCCTACGAGTACTCCTGAGGTATGGGTGGCTAGAACAACTGTTACCACGGGACGTGCTATGGCCGGTGCTGCAATCACTACTGCAGGAGGATTTGCAGTACTCAATCTGTCAGGACTAGCCCCACTACGACTCTTTGGACAGGTTTTCCTTGTCGCAATTCTTCTAGCATTAATCTCGAGTCTAGTATTGTTGCCAGTACTGTTTTCACTAAGACCTGGTGAATCTGAAGTAAATCTAGTCCCTGAATCAGAATGAAATCAATCATCTATATCCATATCAAGTGCAAGGGATTGTTCCAATTCTCGAATCCGATCCTGCATCTCTGCCAGTTCTTTTCCAGTAATTTTTCCACTCTTGACTTTGCTGTACAATTCTTCAAGTTCGGCAGTAATCTTAGAATGTTCTTTGCGTAATCTTGCTTCTTCAAGTCTGTAAGAAGCAACAGCACGTTGACGTCGAACTTCCTTGTCTTGCAATTTCTTGGCTGCAACTTCAGGGTCAGGGTGTATTTCTTGAGTCGCCATTTCGATTGCTGTTGGATATGGGATTACAATTCCTTCTCTCTCAAATGCCCGATCCATTCTCTCAATTAGATAGTCTCTAGTAACGATTTCATCATTATAATCACCAATCCAAATGAAGAGTCGGAACACCTTGGCGAAATCACCTAATTCAGTCATCATAACTCTTGGACGAGGTTCTGAAAGAACATATTGACAGGAACGAGCAACCCTCAACATAACCTGTTTTACGTGGGCAGGATCTTCATCATAAGCAACACCATAATCCATCTGGACAGATATTCTTCGAGCAACTCCATCTCCACCACCACGAGCAAAATTGGTTACCGTTGAATCCACTAGGCTATTGTTTGGAATAACGACCAACTCTTCCTTTAGAGTAAGTAATTTGGTTGACAGAATTCCAATCGACATTACAGTCCCCATTACTCCATCAACTTCGATTCTATCGCCAACTTCAAACGGACGATCAAGAGCTAACATGAATGAGTTAACGATGTTACCCAACGTTTGTTGTATTGCCAATCCGATAATTAGTGAGAATACTGCCAATGAAGCCAGGACACCGAACAACTCGATTCCTAGTTCCGAGAGAGCTAGGTACAATCCACCGAACCAAATTACTGCTCTGAGAAGAAATACTAGAAGTGGATTTCCACCGGATACTGTTACCGCAGATTGCTGTTGGAATCTATTGAGCAATTCAGGTAAAATGAATTTCACAGTAACGCTAGCTAGAGTTGATGCTAAGATAATGAATATCGCGTTGAATAGTGGTGCACCGGTTTCGGCCCAACCAGGATTTGCAGAATCAATCCATAATACGCCAACGTTAGCTCCACCCACGATTGTGAAAATGTAGATTCTAGTTCTAAGTGGTCCAAAAATTCGGTCATCCCATGCAGCATCAGTTGCTGCAACAATACCTTCCCACCTTCGAAGAATGAAATTTTTCTCGACGAGAATCATGATTGCAATACCAATTATTGAAAGAATAATCTTTGTTACAATCGACATCTGAGTGCCTGATTCTAATAGTTCATTGAACTGATTCCAAGCATCATTAATCTCAGTCATTGCGTCCGCCATGATGTTCCCCTTAGCCTGTCCGAGAAGTGCTGATATTTGGCCCCTTCCGCTGTAAAATTTACAAATTTAGTCTCATTTCTAGCGATAATAAGATGATGTGTGACTCATTCGCGTGATACGTGGGGACTCAATTTCGATGGATTGAAGCCTTATGTTTGGCCAGTGTGATAATGGCTACAACTTGGGTTGAATTTTCTTTCACTGATTCTGACGATGAAATCGATCCGGTAACTTCGTTGGATGGATATGTACAACTCTCCACTCGTTCCTCGATGGATTCTTTGAACTTGAAACAATTTGATGTGGGAGCAAAAGCATCATTTGAACTTGAAATGACTCAACTTGAATCGGAGAAATGCGAAAATTGCCGTAACGAATTAGAAGGAAAGAGAATCACAGGTACTGTGGTTATTACAGAATTGATTGACGAACAAGGACGTTCTGGACGTATTGAAGCAGATTTGAATATCAGTCACATCGAAGAACGCGATTCAGATGGATTTCTTTTACAGGAATGGTTTGTTTTTGACTGGGATGCTGGTGCTTCCTCGTTCAATCAGATAATTCATGTAATTCATTCATCGACTCCATGGTCAGATGAACAAGTGAGTACCTCGTTTCTTATTGATACTACATCTGGTTCAGAATCAAGAACAGGGCCTAATTTGATTACAGAAAAAATTACTGAAAACCAAGAATTGGTAAGAGCGTGTCTACCTGATAGTTTCACTTGTAACGGAGTATCAAATTGGGATATAGAAATGAATGTTAATCGGGGAAATATTGGCGAATCTTTAGTTGTTGAATCTCCTCCTAGTTATTCGAAAATATCCATTCCCAATAATCTTGAATTTTCTGATTCTGGATTTCTAGGTTCATGGGTCAATCTTTCTGAATCTGATGTACCTGTTACGTCGAATTGTCTTCTAGATCCTGGTAACATTAATTCTGCAGGTTCATGGGAAATTGATGGAACAGGTTCAGGAATAATTTCTCCTCTTTCTTCAGTTCTATCATCTGCAGGACTTCCAGTTCTTCAAATTCAAATTGGTCTTGGAGTTCTCACTGTTTTGGAAGGAGATTCTGGAACATGTTCTCAGTATGTTGGAGATGATTCAATTGCTCAGATCTTATTGTTTGAGACTTAATTGCATAATTTTTCAATATAGTTTTCCGGCAGTACCTCCAAATACTTACCCATTACGTCAACGTCCATGAGAGCAGGGCACCGAATACCGATTTTACTAGTTCTTTTATTGATTGCAGCACCAGTTTCTGGATTAGTTGTTGCACCGAATGACACTTCTTCAGATGGTTCAGAAACCCTACAGGTTGATGGTTTTGTCACAACTAAATTCGCTACTGTAGGTACCGAAGTATCAGTTCACGCAAATGTTCGAGGTGCAGATTCTTCCAATACCTTGGTGACAGCCGATATTCTCCATTACAGGGACCTTGATCCATTGGATCGATTTAACGGAGCCTCCCCCTCAAGTCCACCTGTTATTGTTGACACAATTGCTCTCACTAGCCAAGGTGTAGATGAGTTTGACTCTTCCACAACAGTTTGGATGGGCACATACACTGTACCAGTAACCGCAAGTGGTGGTGTTTACGGAGCTAGTGTTACTGCTCAAAGTGGGAATTTACTAGCAACTGATGACCCGTCACAAATTTCAGAAATTTTTGGTGCTGAAGTTTCGAAAGTGTTGCAGAGCATCGATGATACATGGGATATTGCAAATCCAACAGCAGATATTGCTGAGGAGTTTACCGACCTTCAAGATATAGTGATGAATAACGGCGGATGGGATCAGTTTGTCGAAGATGCTTGTCGTGGTTCTGGCGCTTTAGGTAGTCAGGCTCTTTGGAATGAAATGATTGATGCTTCAAGGGACGAGAACCAGTACAATATGTCTGCAGGGGCAGATTTCCTAGAAGAGTTGATGTTGTTCTTGGAATCCGATGATTCAGCCGCTTCAGTAGGTTTTGTTGTTGCAGTATTGACTTATTTGGATCAATTCCCTATTCCACGTGTGATGAATGATTTCCAAGATATTCCTCCGTACTTAGCTGAGTTTGATTTGATAGAGAATTTCACTAGATTCGAGGGAACTGGCGACTTTGAAGCAGCATATGATGCAATGACTGCAACAGGAGAATGGGATAACATCACCACCGCTCTAGATAATCTTGCTAATAATCAACGTCAGTTTGAATCTGTTCAGACCTTGATGCGAAACATTGCAGTCTTGTCTATCTCTGATCATCCTGAAGCAATTGCAGAGGGTCTTGGTGCATTCATTGATCCACTTCTCGATGAAGATTTTGACAACATGACTGCATTCCAGAGATTTTTGATTCGTTTTGTTGAGATGGCAGATCGTCTTGAAGAAACAGATATCCAGGATACTGATGGTGATGATATCCCAGATCGAATTGTTTGGGAATATGAGAAAGTTCTTGACACACCAGAAGGACAAGCTTGGACAGCAAAAATGCAGAGCGATCATCCTCATGTCAATACTGCATTCTCAGCGTTCAACACTTTACCTGAGAATATCCTGAACATTGTAATTGATTCTACACAAGACCCTGCTTGGAATGTAACTGGAGAAGTTTTGGCTGATTTCGGTGAATGGTTGGGTCATTTTTCTGATGGTCCAGCAATGGACGATTTCTCTTCAACATATGACGAAGGAAATTCTACTCATTTGATGAACTTAGATGATGATATGGAATCAATCCCTGATTTTATGACCTTCGAACATAATATGTACACACCTATGATAGGAATTAATTTGGATGTATGGAATAGCGATGAAACCCATCCCAATTCAATTAATTTTGGTGTAACTCAATCGAATGGTCAGCAACGTTATTCAGTGAACCTCGAGAAAGTCTCAGATGATTCAGATGATCAATGCTGGGACTGGGATTGTGAGCGTTATGTTGGCGTTCTTGAGATTCCAGTCTTCAAAGATCAAATGTGGGAGTTTGATGACATTCTTGATGAATTGAAGGATTCAGGGGTAATTCGAGATTCAGAAGGTGAAGATCGCTTCGAGATGGAAATGGAACTCCTATCATTACCGATGATTGTACAGATGGGACTTGAGGGTAATGATGAAATTTTCACAGTTTCAGCTCTCGGTGTTCTTGTTGAATCCCCTCAGCAGAGTCTGATGGGAGAAGACATCACAATCAGATCTCAAGTCTACAATGGTGTCGGACCAGTTGAAGGAGCAGAAGTTGAGGTAGCAGTACTTCGAATATCTCCACAGGCTGGTTTTGATTTGCTCAACGACAACGGTCTTATTGGCTCAGAAGATGATGACGAAGATGATGATGACGAAGATGATGAAGACTATACGTTCTATTGCGATAATGGAATTGAAATTCCTGACTATGAGAGATACAAAATCAACAACGAAGAGAACGATTGTGGAGATTGGTCAGATGAAACCCCATACGAGACATACTATCCTTGTGACGATGGAAACGGTGGCGTAGAATTCTACAACTTGAATAATGATAATTTTGATTGCGATGATGAATCAGATGAAGGAGTTACATGGTTCGATTCAGCTTACGTCAATATTGAAACTAAATACGAATGTGAGGACGGCAGTGATGCGGTTAGCGAATACTCGTTGAACAATGGTTGGGATGATTGTGATGATGGGTCTGATGAACAAGCAGATGCAGAAGATAATCTAGATAAAATTGAGAATTTGACTGTTTCATTCAATGGAGATGGAGATTTTGATGAAGATGATGATGGAACAGATGATCATTGTTACATGTTCGATGTGGATGTTTTTGACGGAGATGGAAATGAACTCTTCAATGATTATGTCATGATGTCATATTGGGGTTCTGGTGGAGTCGATCTAGGTGCTTATGATGGTATCTTCAGAAAATGGAGTGTTGAAGGAACTCTCCTCCAATATCCTGCATTAGTTGATGGCGCACCCACTTCTTGTGACGATATCGTTTTCGATGCTGATGATGTCACTGATGAAAGTATTGAGAGATCCTTCGAAGGGGAATTAAAGCGAGTTATCAGAGATATGAGTTGGTATTTCGAAGAAGATGATGGAGAATTGGCTGGCATTCGTGGTGATGTATACTACGATTCTGTATGGGGTGATGATGAAAATTATAATGTCCTCATAATGATTGTTGATGGTAATGAAACTGGTCCATCATACACTTCTTTTGAACAGATGGATTACGACGTTGGTGAAGATGATTATAACACTGGATTTGAACTCGATACGTCTGAGCTCGATCCAGGGTACTACTGCATACACGTAGATCTGAGGAATATGGATGATACTGTTGTAGATGCAATCTCAACTTCAACTGATGAAAATTGCTTTACCATCGAAGAAGAAGAGGAAGACGAAGGATCTGATCTTGAACTGTCTCCTGAATTGATTGATTCAATCTTCACAGATGGTCCGTTTGAAGTGTTCACAACTGT
Source organism: Euryarchaeota archaeon UBA125 (assembly GCA_002502625.1). Classification (GTDB taxonomy): domain Archaea; phylum Thermoplasmatota; class Poseidoniia; order Poseidoniales; family Thalassarchaeaceae; genus MGIIb-N2. The sequence continues at coordinate 813 of DAPV01000023.1, read as the reverse complement.
AGAACTAAACACAGATGAGAATGGTGAAGCGGTATTGACCATTACTCCAAGTAAACCTGGAACATATGTCTCTATTGTTCAGGCAAAGGCTCCTCACCAATCATATGATACATTAACCGGTCTAGGAGGTTCGATTTCTGTAGTTACAAATGGTAGTCTTTCTGTTAGTGGTATGGACCATGTAGCTGACTTTTCTGGATTCCCTGTCTACTCTGTTGACACAGAACCGGGGGCGGTACATGCAATAACAATCACTCCATCTATGCTTGACAATGTATACAATGAAGATGGAGAATTCAGTGTCTGCTGGGCCTACACTCCATTGAGATTCGATCCATTCTTCCCTGATATTTCCAACGAATCATGGGGAGATGGAGACAGTGATTGTATTGAGTTCCAAGATGGTGATACTTCTAGAACTTCAGAAATTCGAGTTGCTGCTATGGGAGCATTTGGAATGATAGTCATCAAGGATGGAGAGATTTGGCCACGTGGAATGCATGCTGGGTTCATCCTTGCCTCTCCTGAGGAATTGGTTTTGAATGGGGATTTGGGTCCAGGACAGACCACAAACATCGCACTAGCTGATGCCACTGCTGAGCGAATTATAGCGATTGCAGCACCTGAGATGGGGCTTGATCCTGCTCTAATCGATGTTCCAACAGTTTCCGACCAATTGTATGATGTGATTAAGTCTGAAGTAATGAGTTGGCATGCTTTTGAAAATGGAGTTGCTTGCGATAATGCAGAATATGGCCTCGAATGTACTGAGGGCAACACAAAATACAGTGATGAAGATTTAGATCCTATGTC
>DAPV01000014.1 GCA_002502625.1 Euryarchaeota archaeon UBA125 | reverse complement strand
CCACATCAGCATCGGCATTAAAGGGTGATTCAACCCAAGTCCCGGGCGCATCGGAAAAATCTTCTTCATGAATAAAAGGGTCCCAAACAAATACATTACACCCTGAATGAATAAGTGATTTTGCAAGAGGTTCAGATGGGGTTTCCCTTACATCTGATATCCCTGGTTTATAGGACCATCCAAGAAGTAAAATATTGAGATGTTGAGGTGTTCTTCCTAGTTTAGCAGCATGGTTAAGCACCTTAGTTGCTACTTGATTTGGCATATTTGCATTTACTGTTCGAGCAGAAGTGATCAAATCTACCGGGGCCCCCGCAGCTCGTGCTTTTTGAATCAAATAGTAAGGGTCCACTGGAATGCAATGACCTCCAACACCAATTCCTGGAGAATAGCGATGAAAATTCCATTTTGTAGCAGCAGCAGTCAAAACTTCTTCTACATCTAAACCTATTTCAGGGAAAATTAATGCAAGTTCATTAACTAGAGCTATGTTCAAATCTCTTTGAACATTTTCAACAACTTTTGCAGCTTCAGCAACCTCTATTGAGGATACAGGAAATACTCCTCCACTAGTCAAAGTACTGTATAAATCAGCTAGTGTCGAACATACTTCAGGATCATTTGCCCCTACCACTCGAGGCACTTGTCTGACACCATGTTCGGGATCACCGGGGACAAATCTTTCCGGACAATATGCTAGATAAAGGTCGATTCCTTCTGTCAACTTCTTTTTTTCAAGAATTGGTCCCCAAACTTCCCTAGTAACTCCGGGATATACTGTTGATTCGAGTACCACAATTGGTCTCTTATTTTTGTCAATATTTTCAAATGTCACTTCACCAGCAGACTCTACAAAACGTAAATCGGGGCGATGATCATCTAAAACAGGCGTAGGAACAGTTACTATAATTACATCACAAAGGGGGATTGCTTCCTTTGGATCAAGGGTTACCATCCATCTTTTATCATTTGGAATCGCATCGTCAAATGCAGGATCATCGCCAGGATTTTTCCCTTCTTTTAGCAAGTTGATTACTCGTTCCGATATGTCGAGTCCTACTACACTGAATCCAGCATCATGAAACCCTAATGCTGTAGGTAAGCCAACATAACCCAGTCCTACAATACCAATTGTGAGTTCTCTTTCCTCAACACGGATACTGTTACTCATATTTCTTAGCCGCCCATCTAGGTTCAAGAACCGTTCCCAATATTTTCGTATGCAGACACTAATCGTTTAGCTTCTCCAGTCCAGTCACGATCTAATTTGATAATTTTGTGTTTTCTTTCAATTTCTATTAGAGCCGATGTTAATTCACTAATATCCCCTGAATCAACAGTGATACCAATTTTCTCTGATTTTGCTATGTCTCCCATTAGACAATCTGAATTAACAATTGAAGGTCTTCCATGTATTGCAGCATCAAACATTTTTGTTGGTAAAGCACCATCTAAAATGTTCCCTCGAGTAGTTGGATAAACTGCATACATTACACTCATGCGGTTAATGATTTCAGATAGTTCATTTGTTTGAAATTTACCAGTTTTTTCTACTTCGATTGAAGTGCGTTCTAACATTTTTTCAATTTCATCATTTGCAGTTCCATATCCCGCAACAATCAGTTTAACAGGTATGTCTTTAGACATATTTTCTGCTGCCTGAATTAATGTTTCGAACATAGTTTTTTCTCGAATTTTTCCTGCATAACCTATTGTAAAATGTTGAGGAAGCGGTTGAATCGCATCCATTCTTTCTGGACGATTTTCCACAACAACTACATATGGATTTTTCACTCGTTTTCTGATCCATTCTCTAAATCCGGGATGAGATGTTTTTGAAACCGCTCCGGAACTAGTGATAATCAAGTCACAATACTTGAATCTCCTGATGAGTCTCCTTTCAATAACAAAAGCTACAACTCTACGAATTATCGAATATGGACTAGCCATTCTAGCCCATGTATGCGCCAAATCATGCATATCAAAAACTAGGGTTGTTTTCGTCTTATATCTCAATGTTAACCCTACTGACAATGTATCAGCATCATGGCAGTGAACAAAATCTGGAGCCGAAATTAGAAGCTCTTTTTTTACGGCTGTTCTGAATTTTCGTAGACCATTCAAGACCTTCATGCCTGTGAAAATTGATGGGGCTCCGATTGGGGTTTTTCCTACTCTGTATCTCTTGATGTTTATGCCGTTCTTGTTTGAAATTAATTCAGAATTTTCTTCTCTATCGAATGCATGAATTGTCACGTCATATCCTGCTTTCGAAAGTGCAATAGCTTCCTTTTCCACCCTAGGATCTGGGTTACAAGAATTACTAACTATCATTGCCACTTTTGGCATATTATTCCTCCTCTGAAAGAATCCGTTGATATGCTTGAATTGCATCGTCTACGCCCTCTCCAGAAGTATGGATTATGCCTTCGTGAATACATACTGCTCTATCACAGAAACTTTTGACAGTAGACATATTATGGCTCACTATAACTACAGTTGTGTCTCCACTTACCATTTTTTTGATTCTTTCTTTGCATTTCTTTTGGAAGGCTGCATCTCCTACAGCCATTACTTCATCGATTAGAAGAATTTCAGGTTCTAAGTGAGCAGCAATTGCAAAACCTAAACGTGCCTTCATACCCATCGAATAGGTCCTTATCGGTTGATCGATGAAATCTGGAATTTCAGAGAATGCAATGATTTTATCCATCCTATCAACAATTTCATCATCAGATAAGCCCATAATGCTGCCATTCAGTTTGATGTTTTCTCGACCTGTAAGATTTGATTGAAATCCGGTTCCTATTCCTGCTAAGAGCACACATTTACCTCTAGTTTTCACAGTTCCATCATCTGGAGAATATACTCCTGCCATCACTCTCAATATTGTAGATTTTCCTGCTCCATTTGGACCAATAATGCCTAGAATTTCTCCTTGTTGGATTTGCATATTTACTTTGTCTAATGCTCTGAGGTGTGTTCTTCTACCTTCTGTCTTGAATCTTCCAGTGACCTGTTCTTTCAGATATCTAGCCCCAGTTTTAATTGGGAAATCAAGAATTACAGAATCAAGTTCTATGGCGTTCATTCTTATTCCTCATAGTAACTTTATTGCTTGAGCCTCATGTCGAACAAAAACAATACATCCAATCAATAATGAAACAAATGAGAACCCAATTGCTTGGACAACATATGATGTTTCTAAGATATCAAAATTTCCAGTAGTAAGGGCCCTGCCTAATTCGATATACACAGCGACAGGATTCAAGGCAAATACATCATGATATGATTGGTCAATATGTTTCATCCCAAAGAAAACTCCTGACAAGAAGAAACCTGCGGTGGTTAGAATGGAAACTACGTGACTTACATCCCGAATATGTACATGTAAAATTGCAAAAAGCATTCCTAACCCTATGGCTAGGGCTTGGACTCCAATAATTAATAGTGGAATTAAGAGAAGAGTCCAACTAAGTTGAATTTGCCATAAAA
>DAPV01000005.1 GCA_002502625.1 Euryarchaeota archaeon UBA125 | reverse complement strand
CGGAATTCGTGATGATTCAGAAATAATTCTCCATCTTGAAGGTGGTCCTGGACCTGTTAGACGTATCGGTTTCATCGGTCAAGCGATTAGAGGAGTACATCCTGATGAGCGTGCTATTTGTGGACATCTCAATAAAGCACTAAAAAATCCAGTTACTCCGATAGGCGTACAACAAGAAATCCATTCTGGTTTATGGCACTCAGGAGGATCAATTAAACAAACAATTTCAGAATGGGAAAGATCAGGGACTAAGATATATGTTTTAGATGCCAAAGGCATTCTATTTGATCCTAATTTACATAATTCCGAATCAGTTGGATTTATTCTATCAGATGATCAACCATTTACAGATCAAGAGAATAAATCAATGGAAAATTTTGAGCGGATTTCTTTGGGAGAAAAATGGCTGCAAGGTCATTCATGTATTGCAATTATTCATCATCAATTAGATTCTATCTAATCCATCGAGGTAATCCTGATACAGATGGGATATTTGCTTGTTTTAATGCTTCATCACCCACATTTAGTGGATGCAATTGTGGCCATGCAGCAAGACAAGTTAAACTAGAGTCACCATCTCGTAGAACTTCACTTGAAACTCCCTCAATTTTATCATCAGTAATTGACAAACTTCCGACTCTTAAATGGGTCTCATCACCTTCTTGAATAATGTTGCATGCGCCTGCATACCAGCGTGCTCCAACAGTCGCAGCGACTATCTTTCGAGAACTATTTTCAGGAATATTAAGATTAAGAAATATATCTCCATTTGAAAACATCTGGACTATGGTAGAATCTTCTCCATCCCATTTAATTACAGATGCAGATTTATTTGGTCGTCGTAAATTAGGTAGAGGACTCGGTATGATTTTTAGAAGACGTTCTGCTAATTCAACGGTAATTTCAACTGCATCAGTAGGATCGATACTAGGGTCATGTTTTGCAATACTTGAAGCAATAGAAGGAACACCGTACAATGAGGCTTCTCGTGCACCAGAAACTGTACCTGAATGTAACAAATCTACACTCAAATTTGGTCCAGCATTAATTCCACTAATACATAAATCAGGCAATGGATCTCCATTGTGAGAAATAAATCCATCAATAGCTAGGATTACACAATCACAAGGCGTTCCATCAATAGAAAATAATGTCGGCATCGGATAGTTATGATCTAGATCCATAGATTCTAGTAGATCATCTCTACGCACAGTTAGAATATTTTTCCTAAGTGTAAGAGCCATCGAACGACCTGATTGATCTTCCATAGGTGCGTAACCCAATACGTGATGTCCGTTTCGTTGGAGTCGTTCGACTAAACTGAGAAAATATGTCGATTCTACTCCATCATCATTGGTTAACAGGATGACTGCCATAACCTAGCGTGTAGGATTTCATGTATCATTCTTCGGTGTCATCCACAACTGGATGTTCTGCTGATATGACTAAATACAAACCAATCAAAATAATTGAACCACCAATCAACGTCCAAACATCAGGATATTGTGCTGTACCTAACATTATACCAATAAATGTACCAAGAATTGGTTCGATCAACACAGATACTGATATCACGATAGGCGGCAACCATTTCAGAACACCATTGATTCCAGTATGACCTACCAATCCTGGTCCAATTGCTAGATATGCTATAGCAGGAATCCAAATCATATCAACCCAACCAAATGTAGAAATGGAACGCAGTTGATTCCAATCTGATGATTCAATTAGCATGGATGAAATAGTCAGTAAAATAGCCGCAACAAATGTTACAGGAAATGCGTAGAGAAATAATGGCATCCATGATCGAAGTTCTCTCCCTGCCATCAAATACCCTACTATCGCAACAGCTCCTGCAAAGGCTGCTAAATCTCCAATTAGTGTTACTTCACCCTCTTCTGTGATACTAAGTAAGGATAGAGATGCACCCAAAAACGCAATCAAAGCACCATATGATTGACGCTTAAGTAAAGGTCGACCGATAAGGGCTGCGCCAATTACAAACACTAAAGGATGTGCTGTAACAAATAACAATGAATGAGTAAGTGAAGTATGATCTAATGACCATCCCCATGTTGCAAAGTGGAGAAATAAGCAAAATCCACTTGCCAACAAAATAGAAATATTTCTACGATTTAATAGACTGAAAATTACATTTTTGTCAAGGTTAATCCATTGATATAAAGCAAAGGGAAATAGGACCAATGATGTAGCCTGTAACCTCCATCCCATTCGCAATAGTGGAGGGATTTCATCGATTGACTGGAGAACTGCACCGGCACTGGAAACAGCAATTACTGCAGCAGATAATATCATCCATGCATGAATTGGAACAGGGGCACGTGCCATGAGGATTAACTCACTTAACTATCTCTGCTTCAATAATATCATCATCAGATTGAGAATTTCCAAATGATATTACTCCAGCACGAGCAAATAGAGCAACAACAGCAACTGCAAGAACAATATTCACTCCAATGAAACCAGCAATTCTAGCAGCAGGATACCAAGATAACACTGCAAGGTTAACATTACACGTAATAGATTCATCAGTAATAGATGCACATGGTAAAGTATCATTGTTCAATGTAGCTGCAGCATTTAGACCAAGAGCCCATTCTACAGCAGAAGAGAAGTTTGCTTCACCTTCATATTCGCCTAAAATAGACTCATCCAAATAACTACTCGTCCAATCATCTTCAGTGAATGTGTGTTCTGCCTGCAATTCATCTGTCACTGCAAATACAGCAGATTCAACACCAAAGAAAGCCTCTCCAGTTAGAGCGCCTGCAGCTATCATGAAGGTCATAAGTAACATTAGGGCACGCTTTTGTTCAGCCTTGGCAGAACCATCCTTTTCTCTAATTTCTTCTACTATTGGTTTGAGTTTCTTTTCTTCCCACTTGTCACGTAGTCCTCCACCAATTAGCATGGGTAATGTGTAAGGAGTAGGTAAGTACATTCCTAATCCGAATGAAGTGCCCATTCCAGTGGCCCATTCAGCAAATGCACCTAGCAACATACCTAGGAATAAAGCTCTAAAATCACCATTACCACTTTCAAGTACAATTGTAAATGATGCAAATGCATTTGCTTGTGGGGCTAGGAGATCGATTTTACCTGTAGCAAGCAAATCGGAAAGGAAGATTGCAACCGCAGCACCAAGGATTGCACCAGGAACTACCCCCATGATGTTACCCTTAGAGATATGATACGGACGATTACCAATGTATAGACTATTTTTGTAATCCGCAACAACCGTACCAGACATAGAAATTGCAGAACCGAATACTGTAGTACCAACCAATGCCATGAGAACTGCACCTTCACGAGTCAATCCTAATGGATCGCCTAATGCTAAGAATGTCAATAGAAGCATAAGTAGTACGATAAATGAGGTACCACTAACTGGTTCAATACCAGTCTCACCCATTACTCGTACGGCAATTGCTCCAAGTAGGAATGTGGTGAAAATCAGTACTAAGGCAAAAATAACTGCGGCAGCAATAGGGAATCCACCAACAGCAAAAATCAGTATCATTGCAAAGAAGGCAATAATCATGAAGATAGGTATGTGCATCAAAGGCCACTCATACCATCCCTTTCCTTCGATATATTCTTCACTCTGCCCACCAGTGAATGCCTTACGAATATCGGCAAATATTTTTACAAATGTAGGTGCCATCTTTAGAAGACCTAGAAGACCTCCTCCAAGAATTGCACCGATTGCAATAGTCTGAATAATGGTCTTGTAAGCTTTCCATTGTACCATCGGGTAAACTGGAGGAGCACTAGTATCAGCATATGTGCTGAGTCTTACATAATCATTTACAGTAGAATCGTAGACAGGAACATCCATCATTACTGCAATAGGAATTAGATAGAACCATGCAATGATTGATCCTAAGTTAACTAGTAATGCAGGTCTCCATTTCATGAACCATCCAATTGCAAAAAGAGTTGGACTTAATTCGAGTCCAATAAATGTGTAAGAGAAGGGATTAGTTTTACTGTATGGAGTTATCCCATTTGCGAAAGCATGAGATTGTGACTCACCAGTTATTGGATTGATTAGAGATGTTGGTTGATGTAGCCACCTCTCTGTATAAATTGAGGCCAAACCCCATTTTTCACCACTAAGAACGCCTGCAAGCCAATCTACCATTGAACCAGGAGCTGATGCTACTTTTCTACCCCAGAAAATTGGGTAATCTATTAGAGTCATGAAACCCATTGTTATAACTGTCCATAAACCTACACTCTTCAATGACTCTCTAGCAGAATCTGCAGCCCCAGCATTAACATCCGTTGCAATATCGAGTAATTTTAGAGTTGCTTCAAATCCTGGCATAGGTAATGGATCTTCTACCAACCATACCCTACGGAAAATAATGAAATACATTACGCCGAGAAAACCTGCAAACATAGATGCAATAATTCCAATAAATGCTAATTGCATTACATCAGGTTCCTGAATTAGATTGACTAAATTTCCAGTCTCGTCAAGAACTTGATACTTCGTGCTATATGCCAGTAAGAAAATAGCAGGGAATGTAAAAATGAACCCAGTCGAAGCGTGGGTTGCTCCCGTAGTTGCACTTGTTGCAATATTTACTTCGGAAGGAGACCACTTTAGTGCCATTCCTAAAAGATAAGCGACATACCAAGCTGCTGAAACTGCCAATCCGATCTTTAACCCAATATAAGCTGTAACTCCACTGAATACTGCTCCGATTAATATGCCAATTAGTATCTTTGAAGGGGACCAGTGAGATATCTCGAATCCTTCTTGAATATTTTTTTCTTCAAGATATTGTTCCAATACACCTGTATTGAGATTATTGTACATATCTTCGTCTAACCATGTTAGAGTTCCTTGCTCAATTCCTTTGAGACCTTTTGCTGTTACTGGCCTACGATAAGCAGAACGTGGGACGGTGGATTTTGATTTCTCGTCTTGGTCCATGGTGTCCACCGGAGTGAATGAGTTTCATTCCATGTTTATACTTCACGATGTATTAGTCCAATTTTTTAGACATCATTCGAGAAATAGACCTGTATCCTAGTCGACCATACATCATAGATGCTGGTTGATTAGTTGAATACACTTGGAGTCTAATTTCAGAAGCACCTTTGGATTTTGCTTGTATCTCACATTCATTTACCAACTGAATTCCAATTCCTCTTCTTCGGTAATTAACATCCACCCATACATCAGAAATATTCCATACAGATTGGGAATTATCGAGCATATTATTTTCTACTGCAATAGTAGCAATACCTACCAAACGTGATGAATCTAAGGCCATAATTAAGCGTCCATCGAGAATGACTGATCGTAGAAATTGTCTTTTCTCAGAATCAGATAATGCTTCAGGAGAAATACGACTATCATGGATATTTTGATCAACTACAAGAGAATCCCAACATCGTACTGCATCATCTAAATGCTGAATCGATGCTATTGATATTACGATATCAGGAAGTTCGACACTTGAAACCATAGTCGACCTCAATGATCACGAGTAATTCGGTAACGACCAAGGGCTTCCATCCATTGGATTTCTCCTCCAGATTCAAGATTCAATTCGGCATCTTTTGGAAGTATGAGAGCTTCGTACGTTTTGTTATCCATTGCATGGACTTCATTACCTTCGATATGAGTAATAATTGCACTTCCTTTTTCGATTACAGGAACTTGGATATTGTCCGTAACTGTACCAACGTGACTTCTTTTTTGACCTGAAAAAATGTCTTCTAATTCTAGGCGAGCTTTTGCACTACCGTGCTTTCCTGGTTTAGACTTTGAGATACTCAAAATCTTGTAGGCGTTCTCATCTACAGAGACATAACGTCCCACCTTCAATGTTCGAATCTCGACTCGGGTTGTACCGGGCATGAGTTCGACTCGTTGGGTCGCTATATCAGTATTACCAGACAATAGCATGATTGGAATAAGATATTATTGACAAAATAATCTGTAATCGAGAGTTGTGAGACTTAATCTCCACCAAATCCGAAACCTACGGCAGCATCAACACCAGGCATATCATAACCTAACATTCCTGCAAGCATGTATATCGTACCAATAACTAAAGTTAATCGAACACTATTGGACATCTCAACTGCTTTAGATAAAAATGTTAGACATACCAAACCACCAACAATAAATGCTGAACTAATATTTGACCAAAATATTGACTTACCAGTATATGTATTCATCAAATCATTATGTTGATCTAATTGATCAAGGTATTCATCAACATCATCAGAATATTGTCTTAGAGCAGTTGCATAATTATCTGATTCTGAACTATTCAACCCGTTGTTATCTATGTCAAAATCTGCTGAATCAATGGTGTCCGGAGAATCAGGAGCATTTGTAAAATTTGCAGAATTAGAATAGGACTCAGACAAAATCAACATTAAAAATCCTAAAACAAAAATTGTTGAAATTACTACTTTAGCAGATGTTGCCTTATCAAAAATTGACTTGACGTCTATTTCGTTGAGTATTTTCGAAAATATAGATGGCCCCTTTGGAATTTGTTGAGATTGTTGCATCACAGGCATAGGTGCTGGATCAACTACAACGGGTGCTACTGGTTGTGGCGCAGCAGCAGGTGATGGCATTGGTGGAGGAGGAGCCCCGCCCTTAGAACGCGAAAGATTACTATCACCTACTGGAGGAGGAGGTGGAGGCATTTCTGCAGGTGGTGGAGGAATAGGTGGCCCCCATGAATCATCCAATCCATCAGAACCCCATTTGCTATCGTCTTCTATGCCCATGTCCTGTAAACCTCCATCAGATAGTTATTCTTTACCAAAAATCAAACTAGAGTTGGCACTAGGTATGTCCACTGATGATTTCAAAAATCACTTCTGAACGATTGGAAGACCGTTGGAATCTTTGAAATTACCAGTAATTACCATAATTAGGTCAATTAGTGCCCAAATTCCACAGCCTCCGAAAGTAATAAGCTTCAGAATACCAGTAAGAGTCTTTCCTGTGTAGAAATGATCTACTCCGAGAGCCCCTAATAACAAACTCAAAAGAAGAGTCGTTAGCCAGTCTTTGTCCGAAACTGCACCCTGCATAGGGGCGCCAGCTGCTGCTTGCATTGGTTGTTGCATTGGTTGTGCCATAGTGCCCAATAAACAGTAGAGGATATAATCATTCAGCCGAATCGAAAGGTCAGAGGGGACTTATGAAGCCAGTGAAGATTCCTGAAGGAGCAATTCATCTTGTTGTCACAGGAGGAGCATTAGCAACTTCATTTGTATTGCCTCATGGAGGAGTAGATGGACTGAAATTATGCCCTTTTTACCATCTAACTGGAACAGAATGTCCATTTTGTGGAATGACGAGAGGATTTGTTGCAATAAGTCATTTAGACCCTGTATCAGCAATTGAATTCAATCCAGGTTCTCCATTAATTTACGCTGCATTTGTAATCGTTTTAATCAGATCACTTTGGTCTTGGAAGAATAATCAATTATCTAACCTACCACAATTCCCTTCTCCGTTAACTCGAATTTGGACATTAGCGTGTATTGCCATATTTGGGTATGTGCTGTTTATTCGCTGGATTGTACCATTGGTCAATTTTTGAGTGGAATTCCGTTTGCATCTATGGCATTATCATCAGTATATATTACAATAACCTCTACTAATGCCCATATCGCAGGAATAAATGCAAGAATGCCTAGAGTGAGAACGGAGATTAACAACTGAGCTACACCTCTCGAAGTAAATCCAAGATAGAAATTATGAACTCCTAAAGCACCTAATAAAATTCCAAATAACAATACTGCGATTTTTGATTTTTGCATATGCGGATACACCATCTGAGTACCATGCACGGTATTCATCATTTGAGGTTCAGTAGAATGGAGGCTACTATATGAATTTACAGAATTAATCAAATTTTTCTGATGCAATTGTTGAGGAGTTTGTTGGTATTGAACCGGTTGCCCTTGAGTAAGATTTTGAGGTGAAGGTGTTGAATTAACAACTTGATTAGATTGATCTTGTCCCATTATTGGAATCCCAGATGTAGGATCTACAGTTGGAGGCATGATTAACGCACATGAATGTAGGTAAAGATTCTTTTGAATTTATCAATATGAATCAAGTGTTAATGTTAGTACGTATAGAATCCTTCGCCTGATTTTCGACCTAATTTTCCATCTTCTACCATTTGTATCAACAATGGAGCAGGAGCATATTTGTCATCACCTAATCCTTCGTGTAATACATTCATAATGTGTAATACAGTATCATTACCAATCAAGTCGGATAATGCAAGGGGACCAATTGGATGATTCATTCCAAGTTTCATAATCCCATCAATTGCTTCAGGCTCAGCAACTCCTTCTTGATAAGTTAAAATTGCTTCATTGATCATCGGACATAGAATGCGATTAGAAACAAAACCAGGTGAATCATTACACATCAGAGGGGTTTTACCCATCTTTTCAGCCGCAGACAAGACTGCAGAAGTAACTTCATTAGAAGTATTTGAACCATTAATTACTTCTACTAGTTTCATAATAGGAACAGGGTTCATAAAATGCATTCCAATTACCTTTTCTGGTCTAGAAGTGCTAGCCGCAATAGAATCAATACTGATACTGCTTGTATTTGTAGCAAGAATGGTTGAATCCTTACAAATTGAATCAAGATTTGAGAATGTTGAATACTTAAGATCAGGAATTTCAGGAATCGCTTCTATAACTAAATCAGCATTTTCACATGAATTATTGTCTGTAGATGTTTGAATTCTTGAGATTGCTAAATCTGCTTCTTCCTGAGACATTCGTTCTTTGGAAACTAATCTTTGGAGAGAACGACTTATTGTTTCCATACCCTTATCCACGAATTCTTGTTTAATGTCCACCATAGTAACGTTATACCCTGCACAGGCAGCCACCTGTGCAATTCCATTTCCCATTTGTCCCGATCCTATGACTGCTATGTGTTCGATGTCCATGTGACAATGGCAGAGTAACTGGGACATCAATCCTCGGTTAACTCGATTTCCATATCGGAATCATATACATCAGGAGTTCTTCGAATTGAAATCCATGAAATTGTAGTAATGAAAAGAATGACTGTAATTACTAGAATATTGTATGTTGAACCAAATGCGAGGAATTGTTCAGAAGATGTGGCCTCTCTTCCTTGAATGTCAATCGAAGTAGAAAGGGTTCTATTATTTCCTGCTAAATCTTCCATTTCTATAGTTAATGTCCACGAACCTTCTGTAGGATCATTTGCTTCAATTGTGATAGTACCATTCCATGAAGAATTACCGACTTTGGAAGTAATTACAGTTCCATCTTTTAGAAGACTAATTTTCCATGATTTCAAATCATTATCGATGACAGCCACCTCTCCGATTATCTCACATGATGTCATGGGAGTTTCTCCAATCAATCTGGACGCAGATCGAGGTTCACATTCTGCTGAATACCATCCAAGTAATGCCTCAGGAGATGTGAAATCTAATGTAACCATTTGATTAACTCTGATCATATTACCTAAATCATCTACAGATCTGAAAACCAATGGGTATTCGCCATCAATACGTTCCAATGAAATTGTCATATCGAAATTTCCAGATATATCGCAAATTCCTGAAACATTCGATGAAGATGAATCTATTCTGACTTCCATATTGGGTTCGCATATCCCTATATAGCGAACCATATGATTCGAATATTTACCATTATTAGGAGTAATAATTTCTAAAATTGGTGAGGTAGTATCTAGTTCGACTATTAATTCATAGTAGTATATTTTCTCAACTGCTTCAACCATCAAACGTATTTCATTCATACCTTCAATCAATTCTACATCAACTGAAGTAGGGATCATACCTCCCGAATGATCAATAGAATTCCATAGAGAAATATTCTGAATTGTAGATTGATTAGATGATAAATGAACCCATGACGCATTTTGACTCCATCCTCTGGATACACTAAATGATACTGAAGGATTAGAGACAATGCTTCCATTCCATTGTGCATCAACAATAGGAGTAAATTTAGTAGGATCAAGTAAAATTTGACGACAATCCTGTGCGATATTTGGATATTCTGTTGAATATGTTCTATCAGTTGCATAAATACATACAATATGTTCTCCTGTACGATTAAGAATAATATCCCCAGTATAGGAAGAACCTAGTCCATTAGCAATCATTTTCCCATTCAAATATATCGAGTGATTTGACCATTCACCAAAAGAAGTTGACAATACAACTTCAGAACGATCAACGATTTCATTGAATCCTATCCACTGGATAATTGGAGATTGACGGTCAATATCCATCAAAAATGTGGATGAACCAAAATGACCCGCCCAATCTTCTACCTCAACGAATATTGAATAAAGTCCATCTGAATAATTTGACCAATCGACATCAAAATCTAATTCTCTTTGTTCACTAAGACCTAAATCAACGGCATCATCAGACCAACCTTCTGCATCCCAGCCTATCCATGGAGGTGGATTTGGAAGAGAGACACAATTTTTGGAAACCTCATTTCCAAATGGCTCAATTAAGCTAAGACAAGTTAATCGAGAATCAAAAGGAACCATGAGTTGAATATCTCCACGTGTTGCATTTATTCCTAAAAACATCTGCTCTTTGCTAATTTTGTGGAGTCCGAATGGTTCAGTAGAGAACATACCATGTAGAATTATCTCGTCTCTTGATTGTCCATCAATTCCAGGAGGATGAGGATCAAACGGAATTTGGAAATGTTTAGTATTCCAATTTCCTGCAGTGTCTCGAACTACAATCTCAAATCGATTCATGTCTATCCAATCTAATCCACCAGATGATGTTCGAACCCAGTGAGAAGGCATCAACTCCAATGAAAGTAAAGTAGACCCCGTAGAATCGATGTCTAATAGAGTTCCATTAAGCCAAACTTCAACTCCTGGTTCAGTTATTAATCGCATATCATCAATAAATGATTGATTAGAGATTGAACGCCAATTGCTTAAACCAATTACAGGAGAAGTAATGTCATATTCAATTGCTAGACTGGTGGCATTCCACAAATTCCCATGATCTAATAATGATACATCATGGAAATGCCATCCTTCAATAGGAGACATAGTACCATTTATCCAAACTTCACGGAGATTATCATCCAACAAATCCGAATATGCTTGTTGTGAGAGATTCAGATCTTGTCCATTAAGATGATACCATTCTATAGTTCGATTAGAAAATGAACCATTCAGATTTTGGATATCTACAGTTACATTCATCAATTCTGAAACTCCATTTTTAGTCCAATTTAATCCTGTCAAATTGAATCCTAAATCAGTATCAATAACATGTAAATTCACTTGTTTTGTAGTATTAGTAATTGTTCCATTATCTGGAAACGTAAATTCCAAATCAGGAGATTGTTCAATTAAATTATAGGTATATTTCAGTCGAATTTCTGCTCCACCTTCTAGTATCAAATCTATTGTTCCAGACCAAATACCTGCTTCACTAGGCCTAAACATTGACAAATTAAGAACCCATGCAGATGTAGGAATTTCTCCATTCAATTCATTAGAACCATTTGGCCATGTATTGAAAATACTTGATTGGTTTATTTCAGTGATATCCTGAACATTAAGTCCAGAGTTAGATCCTGTTCCGCTAGCTACTGTATCTATTTTCAATTTGAATGTACCATTTCCATTTCCAACATTAAAACCATGAACTGCAACAAACCATAATCCATCTTGAGGATTATCGATATATACAGATTCATCAGAATTGAATTGTCCTGAACTAGCTCTTTCTTCATTACCCCAATCCATCACACCATTTCCATTTACATCACGACCGATATACAAATCTAAATCAGGGATATCAAAGCTAGTTGTTGAGATTGACATTTCAGAAAGATCACTAATATTGAACGGATGTATGTATGATGCAGAAGTATGATCGTCTGGATTATCTTGTGCGACTATTTGACCACTCAATAGAGTTGGTTGACTCCATCCAACTGCTTCTGCAGAAATAATATCAATATCTATTGTAGACCCAAGACGAACGGATTCATTGCGGTCTGCAAACCTCCAATCTTCT
>DAPV01000092.1 GCA_002502625.1 Euryarchaeota archaeon UBA125 | reverse complement strand
CCGATATCATATATTGGAGCAGAAGTAGGCAATTCTTCGAGAGAAATTGCGACCCTTCTATCTTCGATTTCAATCGCTAAATCAACAGGAAGTAGAATTTTATCTCGATAATTTTGGATACATGTGGATGCGTGTTCAAACGTAGAATCGAAAGTATCGCCAAGAGATCCCCGAATGAAATTCTCGTTACCTTCACCTATTTTATGACCTCCTGCCCAAAGCATTAGATTACCAACAACCCCTACTGGAACAATCATATCAGCTAAATCACGATTCAATAAATTTAGAGCTATGCGAAGAGAGTCATCACATTTTGCGCCACCCAAAATTGCAATATATGGTTTAGGTGGATTGTCAATTGCAGTAGATAATGCCTTGATTTCTGCTGCCATTAATACTCCAGCGAAGCAAGGTAAAGATTTCGAAAATCCTGAAAGTGTAGGTGAATTTCTATGTGCTGCTGCAAATGCATCATTGACGTATGCATCTGCAACTGAAGACAACTTCTGAACTATTTCAGACTCATTTAATTCATCAATTGCAGCTTTCTTCATATTATTTTCTTCAGGCCATCCTCTAACATTATCAAGTAAAATCATATCACCTAGTTCCATATTTTGAATAGCTTGAATCGCAATATCTCCACAAACATCAGGTACAAAAGATATCTGCCTACCGAGCAAACGACTCAATAGATCAGCATGAGCAGACATATCTGTGAAATCCGACTTTCCTGGACGACTTTGATGAGCAAGTAAGACTACTTTTGAGTCTGCTAAGCGACGTAAAGTAGGAAGGATTGCTCGAAGACGACTATCATCAAGGAACGCCTTAGTCTCAGGATGAAGAGGAGAATTGATGTCCACTCGAACGAGAACGGTGCGTCCTGAGAGATGCCCGTCATCGAGCGTCAAGACGCTCTCCATGGTGATGCGACTAGTAGCGTATACATATTGCCTTTCATTCAAAGAATAGATGATTTGTATGCGAATCGCTTTGTGTCTCCAATCCAAGGACACACTAATGTGGAGCACCGAAGGGCTTGTTGGGCCTGAAAATGAAGATTGGAGAGTTCCAGTTTCAGAATTAGAAGAAAGACAGGCTAAATTTTCATTATCGCTATCGGAACATAATATCAATTCTGCTTGGATTAATGACCCTGTTGACATGTATTGGCTAGTTGGAAATCGTCAAACTGGTGGAGTTCATATCACCTCTGAAGGAAACGTTACCCAATACGTAAGATCTTCTCTTGAACGAGCAAAATTTGAATCCGGAGGAAATAATTCACCTCATTTAATCGAACAGCATCCACGAATGGCTAATCTAATGAGTGAAGTGGGACAATCTCCAGCTTTACAATTAGGCAGAATGACGGCAAACGATGCTGCATTTCTACAATCAAAATTTGGTGGTAAATCTAAGGATTGCACTACAATCCTATGGAAATTACGAGAAATCAAATCATCTTGGGAAATAGACAGGATGAAGGAAAGTGGAGAAATACAAAAACAAATGTTCGAAGCAATCAATTCTTTTGGAATAAAAAATGGTGAAGGAATTAGCGAATTAGAACTAGCAGCAGTAGCAGATGGAGTTAGTAGATCTGCTGGCTTTGGAGGGATGGTCAGAATGCGAAAATGGCCGATGGATTGTGATAGGGTTGTGATAGCTAGCGGAACTTCTGGAGCAATTCCCTCATATTTCGATAGTGCAATTGGAGGAGCTGGTGCGAATCCATTGGCTTCGCTAGGAGCAGGACATAAAAAAATCATGAAAGGAGAGTCAATCTTGGTTGATATTGTTCATGTTCATCGAGGATATATTACAGATATGACTCGAATGTTTAGCATAGGAAAACCTGATGAAATCTGGATTGAAAGGTTAGAACAAATGGAAGAAATCGCCACGAATGTGAAAAACTCACTATCGAATGGAGATACCTGTTCTAAGGCTTGGGAAATTGGGCATTCTATGTCTGTAAATATGGGACTTTCAGAGCATTTGATGGGAATGCCTCCTGAACAATCTCGTTTCTTAGGACATAGTATTGGATTAGAACTCGATGAAACTCCTGTTGTGGCATCTGGATTCGATGCGCCATTAGATATCGGTGGAACAATGGCAATTGAACCGAAGGTAATTTTTCCAGAGGGAGCTGTCGGAATTGAAGATTGTTGGTATAGAGATGAATATGGACTTCAATGTCTTTCTAGTGGCAAATCATTTCCAAGTTGGACAGAGTGGTAAGACTACAAGAGGCTTGAAGGGCCTCGGAGAAAAGGAGAGGGTATGGCCAAACCATGGGCAACATCTCACATTTCAACTGTAGCAAGTGGTCTTGGAATTGAACTCAGAATCTCTGGTGATGTTAAAACACAACTTGTAAACATACTTGAGCATCAACTAAAAATGGTTACTCGAGAAATGGAAAATCAAACTCTTGAAAGTGATCCAGAAAGAAAAACATTGGATGATCCAAATCGAATGAGGTTGGGATTTAGTAGAACTCGAGGCATGATGATTGACAATATTTCGCGAGTTGATTCAATAGGTGCTGCCGCAGTAGTAGCAGCAAATGAACAATTAGAAAATTATCTTCTGAGATTACTTCGATTATCTTCTGATGCTGCTGCAATTGAACGAGTGGGGACTATCAAACCACGTCATTTAGAGAAAGCTCTAGAACGAATTAATGGAGGACAAAGCAAACAAGAGGATTCAGTAACTGAAGAAATTCAATTAGATCCTATTGAGGATGTAATGGGAGAAATTTCAGGAGAAATTCTTACTCCGGCTATGCTTAGAAATATGGCAAAAAAATTCGCAGGGAAATCTCTAGATAATGATGCATTGGAAGAATTGCTACTTTTGTATTATGATCATGCTTCAAATATTCAACATGATTTACAAGATAATCTGGCAAATGCTAGCCATATCATCCAAATGATTGAACGTTTCCAAAGTCTAACGATGCTAGGATGGATGAGAAGAATGCTCAAAGAAGCTGGAGAGCGTGCAGATAGAACAGAATCAAAAACTGTTACATTAGCACATATTGTAGAGGTAGACCCTTGGGATTGATTAACTAATGAGTCGGAAATTGGTTTCTATTCAACGAAGATTGGTTGCTCTAATACAAAAATGGAAAGACCCTCATGGAATTTCTATTCAACAATTAATGCAAAGTATGGACATAAATGATGATGCTGAAATTGAAATAAATATTCAACCTTCTCGCCCTCATTGTGCTTGCTGTCTATTTGATTTAGAAGAATTTAGAGACAATGTAGAGAAGATTAAGGGGGTCTCTTCTGTTCGAATAATCGTAAATGGGATACCCGATGCAGATAGATGGACACGTGCTTTATCAAATTCATAATTAGTTACTCATTCTCTTCTACTAACCATCTTTTTCGATGTCTTTCTTCTACTTCATCTAACTTTGATCTTACTCGATTGTATAGCCACTTAGCAACTAATCCTAAGATTGCTATATTTACAATAAGTAAGAAAAGAGTAGTTAGATCCATGTAATCACATCATAATGGTGGAACAACATCGATTTCGCAATTCCCTATAATCTGAGAAATACACGATAAAATTGCACCATCTGCTATCCATTCTTCATCTAAAGCAGTAGGGATAGGATCTAAACCAGTAACATTTCCAGATAATAAACGCATCATACAAGTTCCACATGTACCTGATTTACAATTTGAAGGTACAGTAATCTCTGCCCTTCTAGCAGCATCTAAAATAGTCTCATCTGACTCAACTTCTATTGTAGCAAGATGAAGAGATGAACGAAAAAAACGGATCACAGGATCCGACATTAATCATCACCTATCTTCCCAACGAGTCCATCGACCTGTCTGTTTATTGAAGTACAAACCAGCCTTCTTCATCCATTTGTTGAATTTAGTTGCTCCAGCACCTGTACTGATAATGAAATCCTCTCGGTGTTCTTGTGCCTGAATATAATTGTGAACTGCAAGAGTCTGATCAATCCATTCATCAATACTCATTAGACCACCTGTAATTGCACTCTCTTCAACAGCTGCTTCAGCTTCGTCAGCACTCGCTCCTGTTGCTTCCAAATCTGCTCTAAGCATATCTGCAACCGTAGGTGCTTTAGCATCCTTTGGTGGTTCATATACAGGCAATCGAGGAGGGGTGTCCGAAGATATAGTAATTCTTGATTTAGTCAATGTTTTCTCAACTACATTTGCCATTGGAGCCATAAATTCATGACCACATTCCCAACAAATAAATGAGAAATTTTCCATATCATCTAGATTCCTGCTACTTCCTGCAGGCTCAAGCTCATCATCGCATTCAGGACAAGCATGTAATGTGATTCTAGGAACAATTTTTCTACGAAAATCAACAATATCTTGAGGAGTCCCTACTAACTCTAGCATCTCGTGATCTCTAGCTGCTTCTAATCCTCGAGTCTCTAGTTGATCTCTCATTTTACTTCTCTGTTCATCCTTTGTTTCATTATCATGATTTGTCTCAATCTTTACAATCAATTCAATGGTCTTACCCAAACGATTCATAATCACTTTCTGAGCCCGAAATTCTTCTAGCCTGGCTACACGTAAACGTTCTCTATTTTCATTAATCTCAGAAATAACATCTTTTTGTTGACGCTTGAATCGTTGTTCATCAATACGATCCATTTCCTTCTTTTCTGAAAGTACTTCAGCAAGAAATCGCTGTTTGCCTGATTCCCGAGGGCCTGATTGAATAGCTCCTAAGACGCTACTAGCAATTTCAGATTTGAGGCCATAGTTTTGTTCCAGTTGATCTTGAGAGAGCTTCTTGATTTCTCCTATTTTAAGACCCGCATCTGCAAGTATCTCAGCAGTTGATTCATCTATTCCTCTACGAAGTAAAGCAAGATATGTGTCCTTCTTTGCCATTGAATCCCCCCTCTATTGAAATCGACCTATTTTGAACCCATCAGGACCGGTGTATGGTCGCGCGCAAGTTGTGCGAGAACGGTGTCCGCTATCAATCCGACGCGAAAAATCACTGAAAATGGGGTTCGAATTGCTCTAATTGTTCAATTAATTGAATCCATTCGTCAGCAGAAATCTCATCAGGACGTGCATCAAAATCTAATGGAGGGTTTTCTTCCAGAAAACGTATTGCTGCTTTCCATCTAGACTTATACCATCCATTAACTCTTTGAATTCTCTTAGGCACTTCTTTCAAACGACTCTTCACTTTTCTTCTTCGATGTTCGAAAACATGCCGTACTACAATTCGATGCAATTTTCTATTAAAATCATCACCTGGAGCATCATTTCTTGGTGTCAACCTAACTAAACGAGAATGTACCCTAGGGGATGGAACAAAACAATGGGGAGGTACAATAGAACCAAGACTGACATTCCAATCTAAACTAGTCGTCAATCCCAATGAACCAATGGAATCTGGTCCTCCTTGCATAGATAGTTTCTCTGAAAATTCTTGTTGAACGAGCAGTACGATACACTTGGGTCTCTCATCCTTTGGAATTCTGCTAATCTTTTCAATAAGAGGACTCGATATTTGATATGGTATATTTGCAACAATATGTGTTGCTATAGGCCAAGTAATTTTCAAAGCATCTCCATGATATATCATAAGTCTATTATCACTAATTTCTTGTTTAAAATTTCTATGAAGATGTTCGATTGCTTCTTCTTCGATTTCAATTGCAGAGATTTGAGATTCTGTACGAAGAAGATGCAAGGTAAGACAACCAGGACCAGGACCAATCTCAATAACATGTGATTTTTCATCGATAGGTTCTCCTGCATCACTGCACAAAGATATGGCTTCATTCAAAATAGATTCATCATGGAGAAAATGCTGTCCGAGAGAATGAATAGCAGAACGATGATCTAACAATAAATCAATCAAAAGACGAGCGTCCACTTCTTCCATGTTAAATTTCACCCTGCTCGAACAAGCATCGTAATAATGCTCGGAAGCATTCCAGGGTCCTTGAGTTCTTCATTAAGGCGATTAGCCAGTAATGCTGCTGCATCAATTCCACAATCTTTGGAAACTGCTGAGAAATCTTTCCATCCAGATCCACGTTTTCGAACCATGTCCTGTGCAGTTGATGGTCCAATCCCAGGTAACAATTGGAAAGTATGCATTTTCCTATTTATTGGCCCTCCTCGATTGTAAAACATTAGAAAAACATCTGGATTACTAAGTATGATTTCTGTTACGATTGAAGAAAGGTCTGATTGTACTGAACCTGAAATATCTCTATAACGTAGCATACCAACAATTCCAGCGCCATCTTCGACAACAATTTGTTCCCCAGATTGGCCCCCTCTATATCTAATTAAATAGAGACCACGCTCCGTAATTGCATGCGAAACACCTGGTGAAATTCCTTGCGGTTCAGAATCTAAAATTCTAATCGGCCAAGGACCTGAAAAATCCGGTGTAGGTGAGGATGGTTGCATGCTCTTCGTACCTCCAACAATGTTCACAAACAAGTTTCTTTTGGTGCTGATACTCTAAGTAATCTGCTTTACATGGGTGATTATCTGGTCGATTTCACCTTCTGAAATTTGAATTCTATATGGGGCCATAATTACACGGACCTGAGCGGGGGAATCGGGACGTATCTCAGCCATTTTTGAGCGAAGAAGATCATTTTCGGAAATGCAGTCTACGTCAGAAAGTGCTTCAAATAATTGTGAGAATGTATCTGAATTAGATGGTTTGCTTCCTCGATTGTCACTTGCCGCCCATTCTGCATGTTCCATGGCCTTCTGTTGCTCTTGAGATTGCTCTTCACGATCATCATTAGCTTTCTGTAGAAGATCACGAACTGTTGAAAAATCGACATACTTCTTTTCTGACATAATATCACTCCGCTGGACGTAGGTGCTCTGGACGTGCAATCACTGTCTTCTTCTTGTTCTTATCAGAGAAAGAAACAACATATGCACGACCCTGTTTTGATTCGATAGTACCAGTCATACCTTGAAATCGACGATGAGGCATACCTTTCTGTTGCCCTCCATCTAAAACAATAGAAACCAAGTCTCCTTCAGAATAATTATGCATTATTCGTCCGATATTTACACGACCACGTTCACTTTTTGCACGCTTTAGAATACTACGAGTACCTTGTCTGGTTCCGTGTGTTCTACGCATAACTATGCCTCCTTGGGGTTCGGTCCACCTACGCTTCACTATTAAGTTCGTCGCAGCAGTAAATGGAGCCTCATCCTAACTTACTCTGCATGAATTTCAATAACATCCAACCAAAGTACAGAACATTCTGCTCCAAGTACTTCGGCAACTGAAGGTGTTGTTCGACCCTCGTCCGAATGTACCATCTCCTTCACGTATGTTCCTGATTGACATCTTACATCGAATTGAATCTCATTATCTTCAATCAAGACATTTTCAACAGAAATAATCTTTCTTTTTCTTACTAAGTCTGATCTTCGATGTGCGACGCGTTTAGGGGTTCTCTGTTCAAGCATTACACCTGCTAGATTAAGAATCAGAGTTTCAGAATCTTCAGGAACTTCTCCCTCAACTTCGAATCTAATCCTATACGATTTCTCAGCCTTTGTTTCTTTTATTCGGGCCACTTCTGAACGATTAGAAGGTCTTAGTGAATCAATCTCGATTTTTTCTATTCCTTGATTGTTGATTTGTTCTACAATATCTTCAAGATCAATCGTACGAATCTTAGGTTTTTTTACTTCAACAACAAATGGTCTACCTCTACCTAAACAACGAACATCAATATCTTCTCGGCCCATCCCGTGAAAACTAGTATCATCTGCAAGTAATGCCTTACGAATTGGTTCACCAACTAAATCTTGAACTGAATTTGGATATTGTAATCCAGTTCCATTACAGGACTCACAACCACCTTCACGTCCTTTACAAGACCTGCAGGGCCAACGTGTTTGGGGTACGTCTTTACCTAATTTTCTATAACGACCATAATAGAAAACAGGACGTATTTCTGCCTTTACACGTAATGTTAGAGAGTCAACTAGAATCATTACATCAGGTAATTCTTTTACAAGTTCTATATCTTCTAATTCTGTCTTGAGAGCTTCTTCTACTGCTGCTGCAAATGAAGATTTGAGAGGTTGGGCTCCTCTAGCTCCAAATTTCTTACGAAGAGCATCTTCTTCTTCTATGAGTTCTTTACTGATATGATATCCCATTTGAATTGTTGAAAATTCAACATCTCCAATCTCTCTTAAAATCCGAATTACAATATTATCTACATCTTCAAATAAATCCTCACAAAAGGGACAATACGTTTCCTTAGTCTCCGCTATAGTTGGATCTTGAGAAACTGCGTCTGCTCTGATTCTAGCACCATGATCAAATGGAGATGCCCCATCTGTATTCAAACGACCACCAATTCGAGAAAGACAGTGATTGCAACAACCTAAACGAATTACGTGACGAATTCCTTTAGGTGCTGGACAAGGTGGCGCATCTAAGTCCCTTAATGATGGAATCTCGTCATCATACATGTCTTCATCTTCAACAATTTCATCTTCCTCTTCATCAGATTCGACAGGTACTAAATCGTCCCAAGGATCAACTGCACCACCATAACCGGCAGTAGCATAAGACATCCATTCATCTTGATCTTCTTCGACCATATTCATCCCTCCTTGGGGGGGAAAACCCTCACCATGGATTAATCTAAGGGAAAGGGAACACAGTTTTGAGGATTGTTATCTAATCATCAAGCATTCCAGTAGCAATTGCAGTTAGATGAGTGAATGACCAAAGACCACTAGAACATCCGCTCGTCCATACAAAACGGACTGCATATCGTCCGACTGGTTCGGCCCTTGGCATTTCAACTCTCAATCTCTTCACATCTTCCTGAATTGCTAGACGTCGATGAGGATCTTCCCATCTAGGACGACAATTTGCGCAGGGACAATATGTACGAAGAACATGGTAAGGAATTTCATGAATATCATCATCTTGAAAAGTGAGAACAAGGGACTCGTCCTTTCTCTCAATTTGTCTCAGAACGTCTGCCATTAGATCACTCCAAATATTACTCTGATTCCAAACCTTCGATAGTTGACTTTTCAAAACTTGAAATTATTCTCAATGCAGCAGGAGTGAGGATTAAAGAGGCAATCAACGAAAGGCCAATCATTAATGCACTAAACAATCCAAACGAACTGAAAAAGCCCATTGATGAACGAGAAATTACGATAAAACCTGTAATATCACTAAGAGCTGATCCTACTAATGCAACACCACTAGCTGCACCCACTACTGAAAGGGCTGGAAGAACATCAATACCACGAGAACGTTCTTCTCGGAATCGTTCTACTACATGGATAACATAATCAATACCCACTCCCAAAGAAATTGCGGCGATTGCAACTGTTACCATATTCAATCCGAAACCTAAGGCAGCAATTGTCCCATAAAGCCAAACTACTACAATTAATATCGGAAATGTAGTAATCGCTGCAAGACTAAGAGCACGTTCACCCCATTGTAACAATAGATAGAACATTATTATGAAAGATAAGAGACCAAATGCCAGTCCATATGATGCGAAAAAGAGTAAACCAACAAAAGAACTTGCAAGAATTGCTCGTGATTCATATCCATGACGTCGTTGTGATTTCAATTGTTCTTGATCAGCTCTAAAACCCCACCATAAGATTACCACACAGAAAAGAACTCCTAACGACAAAGAACCCTGTAACTCGGATTGCATACGTGATGCTTGGATATATCGTGTAATTGGAGAGCCGGTCTCAATTGTCCAAGTTACAGGATAGCTTTCATTTGCAGAAGATCTATCACTTCTCTCAGAAAGTTCAGTGTATGATAAATTCTGAAAAGGTGATAGATCAATCTTTAATTCTTGTACAGCAAGTTCTACTTTTTCGAATTGTTCGGGTTGACGGAGTCCGAATCTCATTACCATTCGATCAAAGGTTGCATTTTCTCCTTCTTGATTCAACCATGGACTATCAGGATCCAACGGGGATGCAGGTTGAATAAAATTGGAAATGATACTAGACGGGATCATTGGATACCCTCCACTTTCTGGAATACCATACAGGAACATATGTCCAAAGAAATAAGTGATACAACCTCTTTTATCAAAGTCAATAAATAGAGCAGCATTGCCTCTGTAAGGACAGTTAACACCATTATCAGGAAGGCTTGAATTCCATCCAGTTTCTTCGAAAGGACTACTATTGTACCATAATGCAAATTGAGCATATTCTAGAAGTTCGTCGATTGCAATAAGTTCAACATCACCTGAAGGATCTCTCGCAAATCTATCAGGATCATTGTCTCCAGGTTGATTCATATTAAATCTCAATTGCCTAACTGCAAATACAACATCGGGATGAGAAACATCACCTTCAACAAGTATTTCTGCAGGCTCACCTTCTTCTGCAAACCTTTCATTCACTAAGAACACACCAGCAGCAAAATCAGATTCATCATCAAGAAAATCTTCAACTTTGAAATCGCCCTTTAACCCCAACATGGCAGGAGTGGCAATCGAAGTTAAAAGAAGCATTAACAATGCAATTAATGGAGCCCATGCCCCCGAAAATCTGGCTGTTGATGCAAGCCATGAGGTAGGTACCAATCTGACTAATCCTTCAGGTTCGTCCTCTAGTTTTCCTTTTTCTTCTAACCATTTATCGACATCATATCGAAGAAGAGGAACCCATAAACCGGTCAAAATAAATGCTGAAAGTACTCCAAGACCTGCTTCTATTCCGAACGAACGTAATGCAGGAATGTCTGAAAATAAATTGGCCATAAATGCACCAATAGTTGTAAATGAAGTAAGCATAATTGCTCTTCCAACCTTTGAAATCGCTATGTAAGCAGAAGTTTCTGTGCTTTTTCCAGACCGTCTCTCTTCCTTGTATCTGTGTAACGCGTGAAGGCTATCATCGATACCAAGAGCAAGAATCAATATCGGAAGAAGATTCGAGAATTGTGATCTTTGAATTATTTCGACTCCTGCCCAATCTCCAAGAATTAATCCCCATCCTATTGATCCTTGCATCCATGTAAGACTCAATATCAATCCGCTGCCTACTATTACAACATCAGTCCATCTACGGAGACTTATCCATAGAAGTACTGTGATTGCAGCCCCCATCATGGCAATTAACCAAACACTGGAGAGAATTTCTCGATTAACCTCAACATTTGGAGATTCTCCGATTAGTAACGTATTCGTTAGACTATCTTCTTCACTTATTTCATCTTCTAATGATAGAAATAGCCACTCAGTAGAGCATGGGCTTTCTCCTGAACTAACCTGTAATTTACAGGATTCTGAATCTAAATCTGGTGGATCTGAATCAAAAGAAACTCCATTTGCAGAATATCCCCATTCTAACTCTGCATCCCCCCATGCAAATGTCCAACCATCCTCTAGCATTGCCTCTCGATCAAATTGAACCAACATCCAAGCCGAACTAGCAGACCAACGACCAGGTTTCCATTCTGCTCCTTCCCATGAGTCTCCTTGGAGTAAACCATTCACTGGGCCTATAACTTCAGAATCAGGATCAGGAAGAAATGCTCTATCATTAGAAAGCCATCTAAGAAATGCCCCGTTACTGTTGTTTGCCATTCTGTGCGCTGCAAGATCAATATGGTCTTGAGTGACATTTGGATCATCAAATTCTAAACAATCTAGATTTCCACAATCATGCCAGTTCGTTTCGGGAGGAACATCAACAATGAAAATTCCTTGAGGTTCTTTACTCGGCTTAGTCAATAACGTTTCATTTTTCATGAAAGACCTGAAATTATCTGGAAGTGACAACACACCGTCTACAGGTGTACCTGTAATTTCTGAAACCAAAGGTCCTAAATTTTCAGCAATTTCATGATTTTTGACCCTATCTGCCTTTCTATCTAATTCTTGTAACACAGATAGATTTAGTATCCCACCAGCAGGTTCTTCGATGCCTGAAAATAATCCAGAATATGGTTGAATTTCTTCCCATCCAACTGGACCTGGTTCATCAGTTAAATTCACATCTCTAACAGTATATATGTAACCAACCATTATTCCATTTCCAGTGAAATCCTGTTGTATTACCCTAGCAGCAGTTAATTCAGGCGATTCAAGGTCGTACGATTCGATGTCTGCAGGTGTTAGACTAATCGGCAATCCAGGAATCATTAACAATGTCATTAGAAGTACAACAAAGTGAGTAATTTTCCTATTCTCAAAGAGTAAATTCGCAACTCTATCGAATCCACCCATGAAGTTCTGTCCGTACTAGTCTTGATGAAG
>DAPV01000054.1 GCA_002502625.1 Euryarchaeota archaeon UBA125 | reverse complement strand
AGAAATGGAATTAATATTGAATTTACTGTAGAAAAAAATACAGGTCGAAAAATGAAAACATATGATAGACAAGAATTTCTTGATTTATGCGAAGAAACCATTGAAGAATATACCCAAGCAATGAGAAATACTGCTAAACGTGTTGGACTTTCATGTGATTTTGATCGTGAATATCTGACAGATGCTCCTAATTATCGAGCAGTCACTCAATCAATCTTCATTGAATTATTCAAGAAAGGACATATTATTGAAGATCTAAGACCTAATCTCTATGACCCCGTTGAAGGCACCACTATTGCTGATGCTGAAGTCGAAAGAATGAGTAGAAAAACACAACTTATAGATGTAAAGTGGACGACAGAAGATGCAGAAGAAATTATCATTTCTACTACCAGGCCTGAACTTATTTGTGCATGTGGGATAGTAGTTGTACACCCAGATGATACTAGATACTCACATTTAGTTGGAAAGAAAGTTAAGTTGCCAGTATCCGTTAGTGGCAGGGATAATTTTGTCAAAATTGCAACACATTCTTCAGTGAAAAGTGAATTTGGATCTGGAATCTTAATGGTTTGTTCATTTGGGGATCAAAACGACGTTGCTGTGTTCCGAGATCTAGGTCTTACACCGTTTCAAGCTATTGACCTTCAAGGTAATATGACCTCAATTGCAGGACCTTTGCAAGGAATGTCTGTTATTGATGCTAGAAAGCATGTAATCTCTTTACTAGATTCTGCAGACTTAATCCATTCTATTGAAAGTAAAATGCAAGAGGTACCAGTATCAGAACGTGGTAAAAATCCTATTGAAATAATTCTGCTAAAAGAATGGTACGTTAAGCAAACTGATGTTCTAGATAGGGTATCTGAATTATCTGAACAAATTACTTTTCATCCGCCTCGTAACCGTCAGTTTCTTACTGATTGGATGCAGAATATTACTATTGATTGGCCAATTTCTAGAAGAAGATGGTATCATACTGAAATCCCAATTTGGTATGATTCTACTGAAACAAGAATAATTGTCCCCCCTACTGGATCTTACGTTCGACCTTGGGATCAAGATCCTCCTCAAGGGAGTATAGTGATTGAAAGGAATACTCGAGAAGTCCTAGGTTCATATGAAGAAATGAAATCTGAGTTAGGTAATTTGAGAGGGGAAGAAAAGGTATTCGATACATGGATGGACTCTTCTAATTCTAATCTATTTGTATCTGGATATCTCAATGAGCCAGATGTTTTTGAAAATGCATTTCCAACGGGATTAAGACCTCAAGGTAAAGAAATCGTTAGAACATGGCTATATTATACACTGTTAAAATCTACATTATTGTTAGACAAACCAGGATTTCAACATGTTTGGATAGATGGTTTAGGCATGGATCCATGGGGGCGAAAGATGTCTAAATCTTTAGGTAATGGTATTGATGCAGATTCTGTACTAGAATGTGGAGCAGGTGGACGTACTGGTTCTTGGAAAGTTAAAGGTCCAGAAGGTAAGCAAGTACATCTGACAGCAAAAAAAATTGGTTCTGAATGCTTTAGATTATGGAAAGCCTGTGATGCCCAAGTTGGAGATGATTTCCATATAAATCCTGAGGAAATAGAGTCAAGATATTTTGGTGTATTATCTAAATTATTTAATGTTGCACGATTTGCATCCCAATTTGATGTTCCAAACGACCTTTCTAAGATTCCTACCAATCTAAATATTGAAGATAAATGGATTTTAAATGAATTTGGAATTATGCTGTCTAGTGTACAGGATTCGTGGAATAATATTGACATTTACAATGCAACTCAGTCCATCAAAACATTTGGCACCGGCATATTAGCAAGTCATTATCTTGAAATGGTAAAAAAGCGGTTATATGATGGAGATGAATCAGCTTCATGGACAATACATAGAATTTTTAGAGATTTAATGACCGTGTTTTCACCTATATGTCCTCTATTTACTCACCATATTACTACAACAATATACAATAACTCTGCAGTTGATATTCGAACACATCCCGAACCTATTGAAATTGATTTCAATAAAGATTCTAATATAACTAATGAAATTATTTCATTTAATGCAATGGTATGGAAATCAAAAGCGGATGCTGGTACTAGTTTAGCAGCCCCAATAACTGGAATCACAATTCCCAATACCATTTCAGAATTTAGTCAGATTCTTACATCAATGCATTCAATCGAGTAATTAGTTTAGTACATCTCTATTCACTACTGATTTAGGGGTATCACCATTAAAATAAGTTATTAGTAAATCTGCCATTTCTACACCTATACGTTGCTGAGCTTCGTGAGTAGCAGCACCAATATGTGGAGTGCCATGAAAATTTGGATGATGTAAAATAGGATGCTGAGTTTGAGGTTCATTTTCAAAAACATCTAATGCGCATGAACTCAGGGTTCCATCATCAAGGGCCAAAAGAGCATCATCTTCGTTTACAATTCCGCCTCGAGCACATGAAACTAAATGATTCCCACATTCGATACCATCTGCCCCAATACCTGGCATGAGTGATAAGGTATGTGAATTAACCAAATGATGTGTATCTTTAGTTAAATTACAATGAACTGCAATATGTGTACATGTTTTGAAAATATCATCTACTTCTTTATGTAAAGTACAATTTTGTTCTAATGCTACTTCTACTGGTAAATATGGATCATACGCATGTAATTCCATTCCGAAAGTTCTTGCTACTCTTCCTACACCTTGGGCAATACGCCCAAAACCAATAAAACCGATTCTTTTACCGAATAATTCTGTTCCTCTAAGTTGCTTTTTGGTCCATTCTCCACTACGTAAATCTCTATCTGCCTTCGGAACGAAACGAATTGATGCAAGTAGATGACCAATTGTTAACTCTACTACAGATTGAGTAGATGCGCTTGGAGTATTACAAACTAAAATTCCTGCAGATGTGGCCGCATTTAAATCAATATTATCGACACCTACACCAGCTCTACCAATTATTCGAAGTGAAGGTGATGATTCGATTACATCCCTTGATAATTTTGTTGCGGAACGTATCACTACTGCATCATACCCATCTAATTTTGGTGGTTCTAAATTTACTTGATGTCCCGCATCTATTAGTAATTGAACTGCAGATTTAGAGAGACCATCTGTGATTGCAATTCTAGCCATGAATCTCGGTTGTCAATACACTCCATCAACATACTGTTTTGTAATTTTAATAGAAATTATTCAAAGAATTCATGAACATGATACTACTGCGAGTATTATGGATGAACATGATCAGTTCTTGATTGAAGCAAATGCACATTGTGATGGACCTTGTGGAGTATACGACCCGGCTAGCGCTAGAATCGCTGGTGAAGCCGTTCAGTCAATGACAAATAAGATGATCACACTTGCTGAGAATCATGGAAGCGATTGCGGTTCCGCTGCATATATCAATACAATGAGTCGCTATGCTTCCATTAAGGAAGAAGAAGCCCAGAAATGTAAGGATGAATTACTTGTTTTGTGGACTGATTTTTTCAAGCCGCAACACGTAGATAATCATCCAGATTTACATCAAACTTTTTGGATGGCTGCCAAATTATGTAGTGCTTGTAAGGCAGAAGTATCTCCTACTCATGCTCAAGAATTAATGGATGCTATTGAAGAAATTCACCATCTATTTTGGGGCGTCAAGGGAAGAGAAGTGCCTTGGATTCGAGCAAGTTGAGTAAATGCAAACATTACCTGTGAAAATTTCAGGCAACAGTATGTGGCCTAATTTTCTCGATGGTCAAATAGTAGATTTTCACAAATACAGTGGACAACCTATCAATATTGGAGATGTTATTGTTTTCCCTAATCCATTTAATACTCAGATATTGTTAGTAAAAAGAGTTGTAAAATTAAATGACAATAGTTGTGTAGTCGAAGGAGATAACCCTGATCCCACTGCATCCACAGATTCCCATAATTTTGGTCAAATTGATATATCTTCCATAGTCGCCTTCCGCCATAATCATATTGCAGAATAGTTGCCTAGTCACATGGATACTGCGGCGTTACTATGGTCTGTCGGTCTTTTGGCATTGCCATTAGTCGCCGCAGTTCCAGTAAGTTCACTATTCAAATCTTGGCTCGGCAGTAAAGCATCTCATTCACGATATAGAGAAGCTGTAAGGCGAGTTTTAAATTCAGGATCTACACTCAGAAAGTATCGTGCTGCATTAGACGAAGAAGCCCGATTAAATCAAATAGACAAAGATCGACAATCACGAATTGAAACAGCAATGTTATTTCCTCTCAACATTGTCCACTTCATGTTTGTTCCTGCTGCAATATTATCTCCAGCGATATCATTTATCGCATTCCCTGTAGGATTAATCATTTATCCTGTTATTGCTCTTTTTGAATTTATATTAATTCGATTAAAGGCATTAATTTTCATTCTTCATACTGTAACAAATATTACTGATTGGCAAGTAATAGGAGTCCGCCCCCCGTACGAAGGAAGTTCACGATTAGACCCGGTGTTAGTATCGGTTCATAGACTACCTACTCCTGTTTTACTAGGATTATTTGCATACTTGGTTGCTTTATATCTTCCATTAGAATTCCATTGGATCATTTTCTCTACAGTTCTAATCTACGTAATTTTAGCATCTTTTACTTCAGTTCTAACCGCTGCTGTTAGTGGCCCCCTAGTATTTGCAGCGACTGCTGAACGTCGAATGATTACACTAGAATCATTTGTTCAAGAAAGAATTCAACCTATTGTTGGAGTAGGACTGATTGCACTTGTGATTCGTCAAATGTTCATGGTAATCAGAACACCAGAATTTACACCCTTTGATTCACCAGTACAATTTTCACTTTCAGTGCTAGCAGTTCTATACAGTGCTGCTATAATCGGATTGATCATTGAATTCGCATACAATAGAAGGCGTGGTGATTACGTTGGTTCCGAATTCGTCAATGCTGTAATTGAACGAAATGATCCTGAATTATATGCATATATTCGTAAAGGTGGTGAAATGTCATTAATTAGTCTAGGAAGACTAGGAGAGATAGAAGATACAATTGAAGATGATCTGAGTTTTGATGAAATAGCATCGGCCCCTACTGCCATGTCAGTAATCAATAGACCTGAAATTCCAGAGCTCTAATCATCACCTGCACTTAATGCTCCTACTGATACTAGATCTGCTTCCAATGCTGCTCCTTCAGCTTCTAAATCATCACTGTCAATATACTCATACTCTTCATCGTCGGAATTTGAATATCTTGAAACAAATAATGCGGTAGCACCAGATGTAAATAATACTAGGATTGTTATTAGTACATACAGAAGAACAGATGATTCTGTTTGAGATAATATATTCTCTTCATACAATGATATCGCTGATTCATCATATATGCCCCTTAGCATTAGTAAATTCCCTGAATAGGATTGATCGTACATTTCAGACGGTGTTGTCGGATCTAAATCAGTATATCCATCAGGTCGTTGCACTACTTCAACAACAACAGGTGATGAAATATCAATAATCAGTGCTGCTGAAACCGTATATGCAAATAATGGCTCGTAGAATTCATCATCTATTGATGTAATAGGTAATAGGGTAATTCCATTTCCAATTACATCAAATTCAGCAAATTGGTTCCATTGAGATTCATCAATATCCAATGAATAACTTACAACATCACCATTTCTAATTCCTGAGCCAGCATCATTTTCTCCATTCTCTCCAACATCAATTGTCAGACTATGTTGTCCAATATCTCCGTGCTCCAGTGTTCTTTGAACTACTTCGAAGACGACATCCATGCGTGTAGTTCCATTTGGAATGTATGTATAATGACGGTCATCTGTAGAATATGTTCCAAACGTACCAGAGGGGCCATTATTGAAATGACTCCATTCACCTTTCCATGTATGTACTAATCTGTCTGTAGATAGTGGTATTTCTACTGTTTTGATAATTCCCTGATATTGTTCATATGCATCCCAAACCGTAGGACGGGTATCATCAACAAATCCATCTCCATCGGTATCTCTCATTAATTCAAGAGTCCTTGCTAATGCTAATGCTTGATCTACGTCTACCAAGCCATGACCTACACGCCAATCATGACATTTTCCAGTCAGAGAAACGTAACAAGATTCATTTTGAGGGATATCACTACAAGAATCTTCATCATTACCATCTTCACAACTATTGGGTAGATACTTAGAGGTTAATTCCATAACAAGTTCAACCTCATGAATTCTTGTCTCATTCGCAGAATCCCATCCCTCCATCTGCAATCCTTGGGGTTCTGAACCAGTTACCAAGCTAATACCCTCATCGTGGTCTTCCCGATGATAATCAGCTACACCCAATGATGGAGCCGCGTCAATTAGTAGTGTAGCAATACCACCAATATGTGGAGTTGCCATACTAGTACCACTAATTGCCATGTAGTACAGATCACCTTGTGTTCTGGTAGATGCATCGATCGCAGTTCTTCTAGGTGCAGTAGCCCAAATATCTCTACCTGGTGCACCAAGATCTGGCCATGTATGTTGTTGACTGCTCCATCCACGACTACTAAATGAGGTAACTGCTGTACCATCGTGTGTCAATGCAGCAATAGAAATTGCAGAGGGTGTATTCGCATAGATATTAGTCCTCAAATCACTATCATCTTCAGAGCCTGAGCCCCCACTATTACTTGCTGCAAATATAACAGCAACTCCATTATCGAATGTTAAAGCATCTGTAAGAGTAGTGATTGCATTCTGTGGTGCGTAATCTCCATCTGTGCCCCATGAATTAGAAACAACACGGATATTGTTAGGATTATTACCTGGGCGACTGTGTTCATACACCCACTCGAGGCCTTGTACACCACCATATATTGATACTAAATCGCCTGCACCTAATGCCACTAATTGGGCTCCTTTAGCAGTACCAAGTCGACGTCCACCTGAAACATCACCATTTCCGGCGATTGTTCCACCTACATGAGTTCCGTGACCTGATGAAGTATCTGAGTTCTTGGTTTCAGTCCATCCATTAGGATCAAGTTTGGCCGAATATATCACTTTCTCACCATTCCAAGCTCCAGCATAATCAAAATCTGGATGTTCGGCATCTACACCTGTATCAAGGTCTACTGCAGTAGTACCATCTCCATCCCATTCTGCAAATGCACCAGTGTCTGTTAATTTGACAGAACCATCACGCTGAATTATAGCACGACTCCATGCAGTAGTTGCATTAGTAACATGTGTAGTTTCATGCATCATAATATGATCAGGTGTTCTAATAGGCTCATCAAGGTAGAATGTCTCAAGTGGACGGTCGAGTTCAAGAAATCGGATATTAGGATGGTGACTAAGATGTGCAATCTGTTTAGCATCCATATTTGATAATCCACCATTCAATAATTCAGATTCATCTTCAAATGAAA
>DAPV01000089.1 GCA_002502625.1 Euryarchaeota archaeon UBA125 | reverse complement strand
CAAAGATAGATCTTCTCTGGGCGAAGAAAAGATTTCACCAACATTATTCGACATTTCCCAACCAGTTGTAGACAACGAACCAACTGGAGTATCTGCGCCAGGATTCCTAAGTGAAACTGAAACATCATCAAATGATGTTGGAGAAACACCTCTTATTGAATCAGGATCAGGTTCTAGTGCAATAGGAGATTCAGGAATAATCGAGATACTATCTCCCATTGAATAATCCTCTGGAGATGAAATAAATGCAAAATTCAAGAGAAGGAGCAGAACAAGGCCTATTGCTAGTCTTGAGCGTGCCATGATTACAACTCCAACGAACCAGATTTAGGGCTTCGCACCTCTCGACAATCAAAACCAATGAGTTTCCCCTTCATCACGAAAAGTTTCAGTTGTCCATTCACCAACTATGTGTATCCAAGTTTTCTCAACTGATTCTCCTCTATGATTTGTGTAACTCAAATGAATGTTAATACTATAATTCTCCCAAACAGATGCCCCAGAAATAGTCAATTCTAAATCATCACCTGCAACAGAAACATGACCGGGTAGACTAGAAGTTTCAAACGTAGAAGAACCCAAGAGGCCATCCTCCATATCTCTAAACTCTAATTCAACTTGTAAATTGGTAACTTCTCGACTCCCATGATTGTGGATTTGAGATAAAACAACATGTCCCGGTCCTCCCTGCATATACACAGTATCAATGACAATTTCATCCCGAGGAATCATCCAATACCATACTCCAAAAGAACTGACTAACAATAGTAAAACTAACCCTGTAGCTAGAATGACTCTTCCTGGAGTAACTACTGATACAATATCCTTAGCTTGAGCAAGAGCACCATAAGCTCGCTCTACATCTTCAAGTGCAACTTTACGTCCAGCAATATCAATAGTAATATCATCAATATCTTCTTCAAATTCATCTAAATTGTCTAAGACCATTTAATCACCTCCGAAAAAAGTAGCACAGACTGTAAATATTCCAGTAGACATTGGTTCAGGTACCATGTAATGGGTAGTAGAACCATCAAAGCCAGGCATCACGTTTAGTAAAGAAAGATCAGAGGCTATTCCGTTTACTCCAACGGATGTACCAGTTGGAATTCTTGATGTCTGTTGGGCATCGATCAATACTGCTCTGCCATCCCATTTAATTCCCATGAAATCTACTGAGGCTCTCGAAGACATCAGAATACGCCCGCCTTGAACATCATCAATTTTGAAAATCGGATATGCTTTACCTATGTAACTCAATGAAATTGTTGCAGATTTCAAATTCTCTCCCATTGCTTCCATTTGTTCAAGAACAATTCCGGGCTGAATAGGAACGTTGCTTTGTCTCATGTATAAATTACGAATTCCGATTCCACTAGATCTAATCGCTAAATTATAATCTTCATCTAATGTCACAGTCATTCTATCCATCAAATCCTCTGCTAACAAAACAGTATCACCGCGTTGATTGATTGCTCTTCCTGTAATTTCCATATACAAATCCATACCTGCTGAAGATGCGGTGAAATCAAATTCAGGAATTCCTTGGAATGATGTTGGTCGAGTAATATCAAAAATAGTTGCAGGATCTGTGGTTAAGTCAATTTCTCCAGGGACATCTTTCAAAAATATAGTTGCAGGCCACCATTCTCCTGCCGACCATTGCAATTGTTGAAGCATAACTGATTTTACAGAGTCTCCTTGAATTCTTTCGGATTCAGGAACTGAGAGAGATACTGATATTGATTCGCCAATTGATGCATAAAGATCTATTTCTCCAGGAATATCCGATACGAATAATTGAGATTTCGTTCCTAAATCCCTATCAAGAATAGATGCAATCACATAATCTAGTCTTTGTGATAATTTATAATTTGTAGAAGTGGTAACTTCACTAACAGCACCTAGGTTTCTTGTACTGAATGATGTTTCAACAGAAACTTCTGTGGATTGTCCTTCTACGAATCCAATCAGAGCTAAGTCCAAATCTTGTCCATCGAATCCTTTTATTTCAACGATAAATTCTTCACGAGCTGGAATCCAATCAGACATCTCTACTTCAATATCCCATATCTCAAGACCGGATTCATTTCTGAATGAAATTGCAGTCTTTACATCAGGTGCTAATCCGGGAAGCCAAGTTCGAACATGGAATCCTTGCTCATCATCTCTTTCCAAGGCTGTCATTGAAATCCCATGTCTCCATGTTGGAGGTTCTATCTCAAGTGACCCTTGACGAGCATCTACAGTTAGATCAAAATGCCTATCAGCATCAAGTTCGAATCCTAGGGACAACTCAGAGGAGGTAGATTCTCCTGCCTTTCCTGTAACTGTCTCAGTTAAATCTGCAAGAAGTCGATTCATACTACCTCCAAGTTCTGACATCCCGTCCATGAATGATGCTAAACCTTGGAGACCCTGTGAAGTATTGAACTCGGGAATAATGATTTCTGGACCTCCTAAGTTATCTGCACTAGGAACATCTAATCCTATTACTCCAGGCAAGGGATTGAATAATGCGCGTACATGTAACCCACGAGTATCCGGAGAACCAAGGGCAGGTACATGCTGAATAGATGATCTGAAAGGTAAAGATCCGTCTATGTGTAATTCAATTCGATCTAATGCCTCAGGGTCTGAATTTGTATCTGCAATCAGGTAGGCAGCACGAGAAATATTTGTCATTCTAGCTGACATATAAGCCGTGTCAGTAGGACCATCGTGGTAGTATAGGAAATGATCTCCGTCCATAGTTCCTGGAATTGAATGATTTGAAATTTGAATTTCCACACTAGACATCGGCGATGATGCATTCCAAGAAAATGAATCTGAAACCTCCATATCAAAATTGATAGGAATGCCGCGCATCCTTATTGCTTGAACATGATTTTCATCCTTCCCAATGTATGTTATTTCTTCAATTTCTGCACTAGAAGACCAAGACATTTGTCCAGGAAGTACAGTAATCTCAATTGAATCGGGAATTGAACTAATTCGAACTAAATGAATAGAGGAGCTATCCATTGTTCCATTATCATGAGAAACAAAACCAACGCGTAAGGATTCATTTTGAATTGTTTTCAATCCAATAACTTGCCTATCTAAGGAAGTATCATCGGCAATATCTGCGGCACTAAATCCTCTCATTCTCACACTAAGAGCAATTGGCATCAGGGGCTCTCTTGCTCCCGATCTACCCTGCACTAAATTCAGATCTCTATCTTCAGAAAGTAAAATATGATCACCTGGTAATGTGGGATGACCTGAGGTACCCAAATCCATCTCAATCATTCCCAAAGTCATAGGAAGACGATTTACACTAATATCATCAAACATTTGCAAATGAAAATCTGAACCAGATAAGCCAGAACCTGAAGTCATGCCTCCGCTTATTGCCTCTCCTAATGCTTCAGGGACTGCATTTAATGCCCCTCCAATCCCAATAAAAATGTCAACTAAATTCAAGATAGTAGTATCCAAAATTCTAGAAAAGAAATCTAAATTATCTGAATTATCAAGAGATACATTAGTTCCTTCGTCCGTGTTTCCTATAGAAAATGAACCATATAGAACCAAAGCAGTTGGAAGTTGTTGCATTTTAGTTCTAATTTGACGACGATCTTCATCAGCACCTTCTCTTAGGAACCAAGATCCGTAATCTATCTCATCTACTGATTGTACAGATCGAATCAATACCAAAGATTGTGGTGGATCTGCTGGGTTTACAGGCAAAGAAGGATCATTATCATTCTGAGTCGTATCCTTGGAAAAATTCTTCAAAGCGATAATCAAACCTAATCTACTCGGAATTTGACCAGGGAGTTCGGGTGCTTTGTTTGAACCAAGCATTGTGAATATTCTATTAATTTCTAATTGACTCATGCTACCTTGTGGCATTCCTCTCAGCCAACCTGAACTTTCTGTTACATTTCCATAAGTTCCTCCTAACTCTGAAGGGGCTTTGTTTCGTCGGTCTTCGTGGAAATGAACATGAATATCAGCTCTACGATCAGAATAATACTCTATTGAAGTCAAAGAACCCTCTCCTACATCTGCAACTGTGGTTGATAAAACTGAATCTGAACGAATTACTAAATCCACTTCACTTGGGATTCTATCATCCAAACCTCTAGGATGAGCACTAAATTCGATGTAGGCTAATTCAATCAATGAACGAGCCCCATCAACAGGTTCACTAAGATGAACGTATCCAAAACCTGCTAAAATTCCACAACCATGTTCTGTAGGGATTTCACTCGCATCTGTTAGTGGATCATATGTAGATGGGCATGCAGTACTTCCTAGTGTTTCAAGATGAATTGCATATGGGGACGAAATAGAAACTAATTGAATTCCGGATAGATCTATACCGGTAAGTGAAACGAGTAAACCTAGTGACAATCCATTGATTCCACTAAGGGCGGTATCGGCAATATCGAACCAAATTCGTTCTAAACCAACTTCTAACGATGTTGCCTCTGGAGGTATTTTGTGAAATGTATCAATAATCCAAATATAACTAGGCCCTGTTGACCCAAAAAATAATGATTCAGAAAATGTGAATTGCTTGAAAAGAGAAACTCGTAGTTCCCCCATATTATTCCAAACTGCATCACCAGTATCTGAGGAAGGAGTTGCAGAACAACCTGCATCGAACAAATCTACTTGGCCATCAAACATCTCTACAGAAAATTCGACTGTAGGTTCTAACCACAATGTGGTTCCTTCAACTCCGGCTCCGTCATTAGGATCAATGGAGACGGTTAATCCAACAGAGACATCGTATCCACAATCTCCAGGATCATTTGGACTATCCGGAATCCCATCGCCGTTTGTATCTATCAAAGTTGGAGTATTGCCGTCATCAAGAAAATCATCGATATCAATCTCATGCTCAAATGGTTCAGGAGAAAATAAAAGCGATGTAAGAGATGCTGAGAAATCCACAACTTCGAATTTGTCAACTACTGTTCCATCATTTCCTTCATAATGAGTCCAAATCACATAATCAGTAATATTGATCAGAGTATTGAGAATACTGTCTGTTGCTCCAGGAGGGGCGTTCGCTGGATCTAGAATAATATCAAAAGGATCGGGGTGATCTACTGGTTGAATATCAATTTGTTTGAAACTAGCGTCTGACATCGGATTATCTGCTAACGCCAATGCATCATAAGCTCCTGATGGGCGGATAGCTGCATCGACAGATGCCATTGCGGATTCTGCAGATGCGGATTCTCCATCATCTGCTAACAATCCACCTCTTACATCTAATGCATCATGCAAATCTGTTAGTACACCTAAGTCACGATTTTCGATTTGTATAGCCGCATTAGCAACAGGTACGGGGAGCCAAACACTCATCAACATCAAGAGGATTAGGAAGATGCTCGTCCTCCCATGGTTTCGAGGCCCCTCTGTATCCATTGTTAATCACCTCTACGAACTCATCTTTAGCATATTGCTGTTAATGTTCAAAATAGGCTCATCGTTGAACAAACTCAATTGAGCCACAATGTGGACAAGCCGTTTTCCCAGAATTTACCCCTGAAGGAAGATCAACCTCAAATGATTCATCGCATGATGAACAATTTGTTGTAATTGTTGTAGGTAATTCATTGATAGGTTCTTCTAATGAAGAAGATGTAGACATATTTGGAATTTCTATTCCCAATGTTGAAGGGGAAGAAGACGATGTTTTTACATCATCTATTTGAACAGATTCAGATTGTTCTTCTGGAATATTCTGCTCAACTTCTTCGGAGAATAAATCGTCCAAAACTTCACTAGATTCGATTGTAGAAGTTCGCTGAATTTCTGAAGATGACATTCCAGCAATTGATTCAAAATCATTAGATCTTCTAGAGGAATACATCTGAGATTGCTCTTCCACAGTAAGAGGGGGGGCTTCATCAGATTTTTCTGCTTCCTGCTCTGCAATAATTTCGGCCACACGACGAGAGGTAGAGCGTTGCCAAATAAATGCTACAATTGCTAGCAGAATTAGAATAGCTATCAAAATAATAATCGCAATCATTGCAAAGGATATGGAACTGGATGTTTCTTCTACTTGAGGATTCAAAATAGTAACTGTGAATGTTTCAATTGAAGTTAAACCAGCCTCATTAGAGACAACACATGAAACAAAACGGCTTCCACCTGTATCGTAACTAATACTAATACTTGTACCAACCAAATCGATATCATCATCAGAAACACCATTTGAATCAGAGTCAATAGAACCATCAATATCCCATTCATATGTCAAATTCGATGATTCTGGATCATTTGCACTAATGCTGAAAGTAACAGATTCCCCTGGATTGACTATCTGGGTTCCAGATATTGAAGAAGTAATAGGTGCAGTAGTATCTGAAATTTGTACTGTAATGTTTGATTCTGATGTTAATCCATACAAATCATAAACACGGAGAGTGATAATTCGGTTACCTATATCAGTTGGTGAATCAAAAGAATATGTTAGTGATGTACCTGATTGATTCTGAGTTTGGACTATCACTCCATCTACTAGCCATTCTTCTTTAGCAACCTCTCCATTATCTGAAGATTGTCCTGAAATTGTAAATGATTCTCCTACCCCTCTTTCAATATCTCCACTAACAAGAATTTGAGATATAGGGGGAGTACTATCGATTACATTTACATCTACAGATTCGGAATCGGTTCTGCCATCTGTAGATGTAATAGTAACTTCAACAGTCCTCTGACCCTCGGTTGTCCAGCATAATGAGACTGAGTTTCCAGTAGTTAGTGTACTACAATCTGCTTCAGGGAACGACCATGAAAATCCTGCAGGATCTAATTGATTCCAATCATTCGGAGTTGTTAACGTAGAAAGTGAAATTATCTGACCTACATCAACCTGAAGTAAATCATCAGAACTGGAAATCTCTGCATTCAAAATAGGTAAAATGGATAGCACAACTCCTAATCTTGCAGGAGTTGAACCAGATCCCCCTCCTGTGGGAGATGCTGTATTGTCCAACATAAGATACAAATCTTGATCTGCATGAACTGCTGGAACTAACCAAGAACGGGATGAAGAAGACGATATTGAAAGAATATCTGTATCAGAAATTCTGAAATCATTGGAATAATCTTGTAAATACAGATCTTTCTGCTGATTTGTCATAAAGAAAACATCCGGAGAACCTTCTATTTCAAGAGCCTCAATTAAAATCTGGGTGCCTTCTCTGAAACTAAATGGGCCTGCAATATTTCTTCCTTCTCCTGTATCTATCGACCACAACATATCATGAAGAGTCCAAGAACGAATCGAAGCCGCTTCTATTGTGATACTTCCAGTAGCAGAATACCCGCCATTGGAACCTTGGTCATCATCTTGAGAATGATCAAGGTTATCGATGACAATGTACCAATTAGTTTGAGATTTATTTAGGGGAGCAGTCCAACGCCATTCTGCAGTGCCGTTCAACGATTCGA
This sequence comes from Euryarchaeota archaeon UBA125, assembly GCA_002502625.1. Classification (GTDB taxonomy): domain Archaea; phylum Thermoplasmatota; class Poseidoniia; order Poseidoniales; family Thalassarchaeaceae; genus MGIIb-N2. The sequence continues at coordinate 7,562 of DAPV01000089.1, read as the reverse complement.
GTGTACCTTTCTCATCCCATACATTTGATGTTCGATATGATTGATCATTAGAATATACTGACAAACCTGCTTGAGAGAAAATCAAAACGTCGACCGAATTATCTGTTTGAAATTGAATCAAATGAACGTCACCTGGAACTATACTACCTAATGCAAAAACAGCACATTCCTGATCTTGGAGTGACCATGAAGATGAGCCGGAAATACAATCTGTTTCTCTAGACTCGGTAGCATTCACAGTAGGAATTACAAGCCCGAGAATCAGAATAGTGGTTACTACCATTACCCGGCGCATAGATTGAAACCTACCTCTTACAACTTGAATTAATCCACTAAAAGCATCATGATTTCAATACCTATACGATTGAAATCCATTCTTCAAGGCCTTTTCTATCAAGATGAATTGAGCCATCTAAATTAATTGAGATTCTATCACCATCTTCTAAAACATGAGATTCATTAAACTCTGAACGAGCCTCTTCTTCTAAATGAGATAAATCTTGAAACCTAGAAGAGAAATGGGTTAACCCAAGAAAGTTAACACCCATATGAGATGCGATTTTAGCAGCATCTCTAGCTGTACTATGTCCATAAGATGCAGCCTTATCTTCCAGAGAATCATCAAAGGTTGACTCATGGATTAACACATCTATTGGTGATTTCATTTCAATAAAAGATGAAACATCAGAGGAGGTATCTCCAGAAATTAATAATGAACGGGACGGTCTATTTGGACCCCTATATTTTGCAGCGTGTGAGATATCTGAAGCAATCTCTCGAATGGATTTCTCATCGTGACCATCATCAATTGCTGCTGAACGATCAAACTTTCCAGGAAGATCTGGGGTTGAAAAATGATAAGCAATTGAAGGAACATCTAAGTGATTTGTAACATAAGCATGTACACTCATTTGATCTTCGTGAGAAATGGAAATACCTTCTACACCAATTTCATCTACTGGGTAGAGAATCCATTCAACATCAAACTGAAATGACCCATTTTTTCCCCCATGCTTTTTCCACCAATCGAATTGAATTGCTAAATCTCCAGAATAAATTCCTGAATCATGATCGGGGACCTCTCCAGGTCTGTCCTTTATCCAATTCAGTGCTGCAATAGATGTAGGGCCATGAATTTCAAGTTTTGATTTTCGTCCATCCTTATCCATTGAATGTAACATGGGTAAAACACCCCAACAATGATCAAGATGTGCATGTGTGAGATATATTGCCTGTAATTTTGAGATCTTTGTTCTTTCACTTGAACCTATAGAGCGGAGCCATCTATCGTGTCCTGCAATTCGTTGTTGCATTCCTTCTCCACAATCAATGAGAAATGATCCAGTCGGGCTATTCAAAAATGAACCTGATACGCTTCTATCCTTAGTTGGCTTAGCAGATGAAGTACCAAGCACATGGAGAGAAATCATGTCTTGCTCATTGGACACATACACATGAAACCTCCCAATTTATCGAGATTTAGGAATAGGAGTTTGAGGGAACCAACGCAAAACTACTACATCTCCAATAGAGCGGACCCAACGCCAAGGAATTGCAATGTGAATGCTGTCTTCAACAATTTGAGGAGGAGGACTAGTCACGAAGAGGTGGGTAATTGATGTTGATTCTACATCCACAATTGCATCATGCACCATTCCCAAAACACGACCATCTGGTAATATGACCGGACGTGAACGAAGTGCATCGGAACGCATGTCAGTCATGATGTATCAGCACACATGGTGGGCATTGAACCTTATCCGAAAAATCGATGAAAGTAATCACTTACCACGATTTTTGTTTGCAGCGAGACTAGGGCGTAACTTTTCTGCACCCTTGCCCTTATTGTATAATCCTCTACCACGCTTTCCAGCACTTGTCTTTCCACGATGAGCACGTCCACGATTGCTAGAATTAGTCATTGGATTCAGATGCTTATCGGCTTTAATGACTGGATGAGCAGGATCAACACAAATCACTTCGAAGAATTTGTTTTTCCCATCTTCTCCGACCCAGTATGAATTCAAAACTTCAAGATTAGGATAACGACGAGATACTCTTTCTTCGGCTATTCTTTGAGTAGACTTGGCCATGGTGATTTTCTTAATACCTGCCTTAGAGGGTTTTCTCTTCATGTGGATTTTACCCTTGCGTAAACCACCTCGACGGACTCGAGTTCGAATCATTACGACTCCTTGCTTGGCTTTGTATCCCATTCTTCGAGCAGCGTCAATACGAGTTGGCTTTGCAATGCGTTGGAAAACCGGTTCTCGTCTCCATTGAGCTTGCCTATCTCTGCGATGATGAGTAGACATAGAGGCCTTAGGACGCTTCCATGCCTCACGGACATGATGATATGCGGACTTACCCATACGAACCCCTCTAAGCATCTCGGCGAGATACACCGCATATAAGACCGTTCGGATTCAGTGAAGAATTTTCAAACATGAATTCTTTGAATTATATGTGGTCATTTTTCTATTAATTCATGTCGAATAATATTTGCGAACAAAAGCAGTGTGTAGTTTGTAAAATTCCATTCCATCTTTTGACTAATATCACGGATGAACAAATTTGTCAAACATGTAGAGCAGTGTTCCAAATTAATATGGAACCACCACTACAAAAATCATTAGAATTGTTAAGAACAATTACTGTTGAAGGTAATGGATTTGTAGAGATAGATGGGAATGAATTTATTGTTGAAGGAACTTCAGGACTAGGTTACCGCTTTGAATTTCAAAACCCCTACAAAATGGGAGTCGAATGTTATAGATCAAAAGCGGCTGCATTGAACTCAGAAAATGAATTATGTTTGCATCCATGCATAGATTTAGATGATGAAATAATAGAAATCCCAATTGGAGATTTAGTATTTACATATGCTATGACATTATCAAATGATATAGACTGTGCAAAACAAATTGATACTCTTGAAAACTGTATTTCTTTTAGAGATTCAATTTCTTTTTCTCCAACACAAAAGGAATGGAATGAGGCTGTAGATACAAGAAGAAATAATGCTGCAGAACAAAGATTTGGAGGTCCTTTTCATGTTGATGAAGAAGACGACATATGGTTCCATGAGGATTTTGATTTTCCAGAAGACTTTGACGTAATTAATGAAGAAGTAATAGGTACGGATGATGATACAACAGTTGCTGGAATGTCACAGAGGTCTCAAGAAAGAATCGATAGATTCATGCTAGATTTAGAAAGAAACTAATCTTCAATATATGCATCTTTGGCAGCATCAACATCAGCTTTACGAATCTCAGATAATTGTCTCAATGCTTCCATAGCTACTTGTGGATCCTTGGAGGATTGAGCAATCTCTGTTAGAGTTGCAATGATTGCTTCAGATCCTTTAGATGCAGCATCTATACGATTTTGCTCTCTACCTGCTTCCATTTCCATTCGTTCTCTCTTTCTAGCTTGAACTTGATCAAACATTTCCATAGCACTCTTCTGCTTCCTTTCTTCAGTTTGATGTTCATTTTCTTGAAGAATTCGTTTCCTTTCAGCTTCTCGTTCTGCGAGACTTACTTGATGATCTGCTTCTGCCATTTCTTGATCTCTACGGAGTCCCTCTCTTACGGAATACAATCTAGCTGTCTGATTCCATCGCTCTAAATCTAAATCACCAGCAGCGCGTAATGCTGCAAGATCTATTTCGGACTTTGCTCTCTCTTCGGCTGCTAGTGAAGACATTCGAGATCTTGCTTCTAATTCTGCTGCGCGTAAATTAGCTGCTAGAATTTTCTCCATCTCCATAATTTGTTGTTCTTCCATTATTGCATTTCGATCAGCCATTGCAGAAAGATCCGCTCTCATCTTCAATACCCTCTCAGCTTCAGTAGTATTCCAATTGACAAATGACGTTTGAAGTTGTACACCCAGCGATTCAAATGTCGAACGCATTCCGGTACGAACCTCCATCATCAAATCAGATGTTGCGTCAACATTGCGCAACTGATCTTCAGTAATTTGATGAATTACTGGCTTCAATCGAGCATTTACCTCAGACTCAAGGATTTCTACTAATGTTGCGGCTGTGATTTCCATATTCCCTTTCGCTGGAAGTTGAAGTAATCTAGAGGCAGACTCTCTAGAAAAACTAACTCTCATAACCATAAAACCTGAAGCCGAACGGCCGTCAGATGTCATTCCGTCTATTCGTAAAATCAATTCATGTGGACCTAAGAAGACAAAAAGAAATGTTCGCTTTGGATTTCCACGACCAAACATCTTCGAGAGGACACCTGCTTCTGGGTTTACCTCCATATGTTTCTGTGTAGCAATTCCTGAAATTCTTCCATCCTCGACAACCACACATGCCTCATTGGGCTTTAGTGTAACTTCAGCACCCTTAGGAACATCTCGATCATGAACATATTTTGCAATCACAGCAGGGTTGTTTCTCCATTTGTAGCTCTTATCACTCATTCTTTCACCTCTTTACCAATCCATCAATATACATGTTCCTTTCAAGGAAGTGATTTCTTGCTCGAGCAAGTTTATCATGGACCATATTTATCGAAATCTCTCCTTCAATTTCAACTTCTCCAGGAGATAAAATTGCATTAATTAATCGAGTGCAATCAACCATCATATTGAGTGTTTTAAGATCATGTTCAACAATTTTTTTCTGACCTTTTCTACTTAGTTTCCCAGCTCCATCATGTATCGATGTAGGAGAACCAGTTACAGCCATTTGAGCATCATCTGAAACCCCTTGTAAAGTAACTAAAACCTCTTCACATTCATTTCGTAAAGTACGATCTCCTTCTTGATGGGCACGTGATTGAATTCTTTCTAAATGTCCGCGCATCATATCAGTTCTTCTTCTGATTTCTCCTCGAACTGCTTGATCGGATTTCAAAAATTTACCTTTTTCATATCCATCATATGCAGTAGCTAATGCTCTAACACCATTAATCAGAACCGGTAGTGCTAGAGTAGTCGGCTCCATGAATTAACTACATCCATGGAAGGGTATGAAACCTTTGATGGGGGGCCCAAGTAAATTTCAACCATAGATTAGACTAATTATCTGGATGCTTTACGCACTATCATGCCATTCTGCAGACAGTGTGGAAAGGAAGTCGAAAGTGATTGGAAAATATGTCCATTTTGTGGAGAACCACAAGATATTGGAAATGATAAATCTGAATCACCTAGCCCTCTTCAATTCCAAGATTCTGCAATGTCAGGCGATATACATCATACTGTAATCAATAACGATGTAGACGCTGTAACAAATGCAGTAATTATGGCCTTAGACAAACTTGGAGTTGTTTCAAATGATTCAGCAAGGGAAGTTCCTGTCGAACTTGTTGCTCCAGAAATTCAGCGTCTAAGTGTAGGAGCCGCCGTTGATTATTTCAGCCCAACAAACGAACGTTGGTTGGATAATTGTACAGTAACAGAAGTTAATGAAGATGGAACATATGTTGTTTCGGTCCCAAAGAGTAGTAGAACGGAAACAAAATATGCAGTTTCAATTGGAGATTCCCCTGGATGCATTCGACCTTCTCAACCTCTATTTACAATAGGAAATAGGGTTCTATCTAATTGGAAAAACGCTGGACCTCTATACTTTGGCACTATTGCTGATTTAAATCCAGATGGAACATATGATATCCAATACGATGATGGAGATGCAGAATTAAGGGTTGAACAATCACGAATTCATCTTGCTCCAAATCTGAGTGTAGGAGATCGTGTTTTCGTGAATTGGAAAGCTCATGGATACTATTTCCCTGCATATGTTGCAGCTATTCATCCAGATCATACAATAAGAGTAGATTATGATGATGGAGACAAAGAAGATAATGTACCACTATCTAGAGTGAGAGTAATTACTGAAGAAAACACAGAAGTAATGGAATATGCAGATGCAATTTCAGAATCTGAAGAAGAATTACTTCAAGCATTCCGCGTATTCGATACTCAAGAAACTGGAACAATTTCAGCAACTGAACTATTTCGAATACTTACTGAAATGGGAGATCAACCTATCGATCAATCAGAAGTGTTTGAATTGTTCAATGACCTAGAAATTGAAATGGATGCTGAATTAGATTACAGACAATTAGCTAAATGGCTAGTAAGTCCTTAATTCAATCATCAAGAGGACGTCCTCCCACGACGAATCCACGATATCTATGCATATATTCAACAAAAATAGGACTCAACGAAACAGACTCAAGATGTTGAGTTGTGAAAGGAGGAGAATCGGGGGAATAATCTGGGTTTTGGAGGCCTAACGGCCAATCAGGATGTGCAATTCCAACACGCCCTACTCCAACTAAATCTGCTCCTTCATCCATCACAAATCGTACATCATTCGAAGTCCAAATACTTCCTGTAGAAATTAATGGAAAATCAATGGGCAGTACTTCTCGGAATCTACGAGTAAGTGTTTGAGAGTCTCCCGAAGCACCTTCTGGTCCTTTGAAAACATCCCAACATGAAATGTGTAGGGCATCAATTTCAGTTTCTATCAAGCGTTTAGCCAACTCTAGACTATCCTCCAATGTTATTCCGAGGTTCTTAATTTCTGGAGAAATTCTTACAACAACTACAAAGGAAGGACTCGTGCGTTTTTTCACTTCTTCAATGATTCTGATTAAGAAACGTGATCGACCGTTTAAATCTCCTCCCCACAAGTCAGTTCTGCGATTGGTAACAGTACCTAGAAACTGAGCAATAAGATATCCGTGAGCCCCATGAATCTCAACTCCATCTATTCCTGCTTTTTCACATCTTTCTGCGGCAGCAGCAAAGGCCTCAATTGTATATTGAATCTCATCTTCGGTCATTTCTCGAGCTGGTTCGTTTCCGTTCTTCTCATCATTATAACTTGCAGAAATAGGTGTTGTACCAATCAAATCAGCAGGAGCACGCATTCCTCCATGAAATATCTGTACAAGACTCAATGCACCTTGCTCTCGAAGACCTTCTGCCAATTTAGTCAATCCAGTAATCTGATGGTCTCCCCAAACACCCATCTCTCCATGCCAACCCTGGCCATTTTCCATAACATGTGACGCCGCAGTAGTAACAATTCCAAAACCTCCTTGACCTCGACGGAGAAGGAAATTTATCTCTTCATCTGAGAGAGTTCCGTCATCATTAGATTGTTTATTCGTCAAAGCAGCAAGAACTGTTCGATTTCGAATTCGATTCTTGGAACGTGGAAAAAACCATTCTTCAGTTGGATCCATGAAAATCACATCATTGTGAATGAAGTTCAAGAATTTCGAGATCTACTATCTCAAGTGCTCGGATATGAGTCGCTTGAAGATCTACAGGGGGTGCACAACCTTCTTCCCAGGCCTGTTTCCATCGTGCTGCACATAAGCACCACCGATCTCCTGGACTTAATCCTGGAAAACGGAATTCAGGTCTAGGCGTAGACAAATCATTTCCAGCATTCGCGCTAAATGTCAAGAATGACTCATTGACAGTAACGCATATTGTATGAGAGCCTCTATCTGAATCATCAGTATTACAACAACCATCACGAAACCATCCTGTTAAAGGATCATTTGAACATT
>DAPV01000095.1 GCA_002502625.1 Euryarchaeota archaeon UBA125 | reverse complement strand
CAAGCAGGATATTGGAATGAGGGAGTATGGACAACAGAATGGCCCATGACAGAATGGCAGATTCTAATTGACGACCCACTTTCATATTTATCCACGTTACGAGTAGACGTACTAGATAGAAACGGTACTACAATTCATAGATGGATGGAGATAAATATCGATGGATTACGTTTAACTTCGCCATTAGCAGAGGGTTCATTTGTTGTTGATTTATCTAATTCAGCAATCATAGAAAAATTACCAAACAAAAATCTAGCAATTGAATCGTTTCCAAGACTTAGTCATGGAGAAACTATCGATGGAGGGCATGTTGTTCGATTTGTCCTACTAGATATCGATGTTGATAGTGCTGCTACAGACTTAAACAAAGATCTTGACTTAACTAGCCGTGGTACAGAAATGCTATTTGATGTAGAAAACGCTAGAAATTTAGTGCTAGAAATGGATATTGGGGGAGAATCAACAGTAGAACCGAGGTATATCGACCATTGGACTTCAGAACATGAAGTCCTAATTGCTACTGGAGATCTAGAAGGATATACCGGATTTGGTCCAAAGGGACCATTGAGTGGATCAGAGGGGTTAACTTTCCATTCTAATCCCGAAAACTTCCAACTAGAAGTTCTTCTTCAACGTGTGGAGGTGGTTCCTTGAGAAGGCAACTTCGCGATAATGAAGAGGCAGTATCTGCGGCTGTTGCTACCGTACTTCTCTTTGCAATTGTATTGAGTATTATTTCAGGAATGATGGCTATGATTGTTCCAACTATGGCTGAATTACAAGGTGCAGTAGATAGAGAATCTATGGAAGGCCAATTCACAGATCTAGCACAAGAAACGGTGAGACTTTCTGAGACTGGATTACCAGGAGATATAGCTGAGATGACCGTTAAGCCTCATACGGGGGACATAGGATGGGATATTCGTAAAGAAGGAACATGGTATTCTGCAAGCCTGTATGAGAATCAGTCACTACGCTTGAAGGGATTAAATGATCTTGACTCTTCTTTCCAACATAGGTACCCCAATGGAGAAGTATCTTCGGCTTGTTTGACCGATCTTAGAGCATACTCTGGAGCACTAAATATCCACGAATCACCTACATTAAACGGAACGTTACTGTTAACTCCAATGTCTAATTTACAACAACCTCTTGAAGCAACAATAGTGAAACATGATGAAGATAATTATCGCATTAACACTGGAGAGATTTTTTCCGTAGCATCAACAAATATTGAACCAGCAATTACCAAATCATCTAACACAATGAGAGCACTTTTTGTTCAAGGCGAATCAGGTATTGCAACTTATTCTCCTGATTCACCTTCTCCTCATGCTAAAGGAAGGACATGGACAATTCCCCTTCCTGCAGGAGAAGTAGAGTTCATTTTGTATAGTGAAGAATCTTTTGTATCTACCATGAAAATTAATGATGACGTTTCGTCTTATATCTCTACAACATTATCTACTCAAGGACCCGAGGGTAGTTCAGGAAGAATTTCCACTGCTACATTTTCACATGATGTCACTTCAGAAGATGTCGCTATAATCACATCAACTGCAGATGCTAGACTGGTTATTCTTAGAAGTGGAAATACTGATGAAGGAATCTCGGCATTATTAGATTGGACTGGAAGCACCATCGGAACAGATTTTTTGTTACCTTCTATCTCTGAAGATATCATAATACATAATCCCGGATTAGAAACATCAGCAGTACTTCTGAACGGTTTTTACCACAGTGTTGGAGCAAGAGATAGTTTACGACTTTCGCTAGATAGTATAGGTGGATGGATTTCTTCTAATCAAGAAGTTGAAGTCCTTCTTGTAAGAGGAGGAGATCATGACTCTGTTGCAAATGGGATTGATACACTGAACCCAACATCTACTGGGAGGACTAGCGGGAGTAGCTGGGAAAATATCATTTCAGGTTCAACAATGAAGACTAGTTTAGTTTTCCAAAGATTAGGAATTGACACAACCATCTCATACGTAGATAATATCGAAAATACCAACTCTATTTCATTAATCTTGAATGAATCAATTCTTTCCACATCTGTCGAATGGAATTCTAATCAAGGTGGACGATTAGTTATCGATTCAGAACGACAAATAGGTCAAGGAGAAACACCTATTCGAATATTTATTTCATACGGAGATTCAGGAATTACTGAAATCCAAGAAAAGGGAACAGAACGGTGTATTGGATTCACGGATAGAATTACTGGATGGGTACAAAATGACTTACCTTGGAGAGATGTATCTTTTATGGCAGATGCTGGAATTGAAGATTCATGGAAAAATGGAGAACATCCAGCAGGAATCAGAATAGAATTTCGAGGACCTACTGATAAAGGTACTAACTCTGCAATCGCATTGGGCTGGTCAATTCCTTTGCCAAGAATGGATTATAGTTTCTCATCTAGTGTATCAGGTTTAGAAATTGGATGGAGAGGAGGATATGTTGGAACGAATCATCCAGAATATTCACCAGAAGCAATTCTAACACCACCTAGTCGAGAAGGGCCCGGCCCTAGAGTTGCTGTAACTGTACCTGTAGTTTATCCAGACTTAGATATTGTAACTGGAAATTCTGATCACGAGGTAACTCTAACATTGGATTCTAGATTCCAATTAGCATCAATTTCAGCACATGAAGTAAGGCGAGGTTGGGATGGACCTTACGGGGAATCAGTTGCATCTCAAGATGCTATAGATCTCGATCAATCTGTTGACTGGTTGATATTTCCGGGTAGATTAGACTTATTGAATGATTATGTAGGATGGGTTCAACCTACTCCCACATCTGCTGAAAGTATCTATCATGCAGGTGGAGATTATATCTCATTTAATCTTCAAATTGCAATTATTGATTATCAAACTGAGGTGGCATAATGAAACCAAATCGACAAGATAACGAAGCAGCATCAACTGAAATTGGTTATGTGTTGACGTTCTTTCTTGGATTGATGTTTCTTACTACATTCTCAATATGGACATTTGACATACAGCAGGCTACAGAAGAAAGATGGACGAATGAGGCAATTCAAGAAAATTTACGTGAAATCGCAGAAGCTGTTGAAAGATCAGATGCAGCAATGAGACTTGATGCTAATGCATCATATGCAGAACCTGTCGAACTGCGTCTGTCTGCAGATACGGGATTGGGGTTAATCCTACTATTAGATGATGAAAAATTAACTATGACTGATTTTTCAGAGTCTCGAACATATAGTCAAGAGATTTCTGCTGCTTCAAGCGCCTCACACTATTCTGAGGTTGACTTAGCAGGAGTAGAAGTTCTGTGGGTTTCGCTTCAGAATGGAAGTATCTCGATTTCAACTCAACAACCAGGATTTTAACCTAATAATGCTCTATATACTGATGCTTGAACTTCCATCATTCTGTCATTAGCGCCAATTTCACGGAAAACAGTTAGCGCACGTTGAAGATGCGACATTCGACTTGATTGATTAGGATCTGAACTTCCAAGTCGTGCAAGAATTTCCCCCAAAAGCATTCGATGATCATTTGCTTCAGCCAATGCTAAAGCATCCAGATAGTATTCCATAGCCTCATCAGCACGCCCTGTATCCATCATTACTTCACCTAATAACATCTTAATTTCAACAGATGCACGATGATCTGGTTCTTGAGACATAGCAGTTAATGCCTCACTATAATGATGAGCAGCAAGTTCCAAATCTCCTGTTTTAGAATATAATCGTCCTAATACAGTTCTAGCCCTAGCATGTAGGTGATGATCGACATCTAGAGTCAAATCATGAGCAATCATGGCATGGTTTCTAGCAGAATCAATTTTATTCATATCTAACAATACAGATGCAAGACGAATTCGAGAGATTATCAATTGATTATCCTTATCTCCTTGAAGAATCTTCTCAACCTCATCATACGCTTCAAGAGCTTTTTTTGGTTTTCTTAATCTACGATGAATACTTCCTACATTGAGATAAGTTCTAGAAGCGCTAACTGCATCTCCTGTTTCAATAAATACAGCTAAACTTTGGTCTAATAATTTAAGAGCAGGCACCAAATTATCTCTATGTACTTCAATATCTGCAAGTGAAGAAAGTAAACGGGCCCCCTGCTCGGCTAGTCCATGTTTTTTTGCTAGAGGTAAAGCTTCATTATGACAACTCTCAGCTTCTAACCACCTATTCTGTAGAATTAATAAATCACCTTTTATTTCCAAAAATGAAATACGAGAAATCTCAGTCATCTGAGAATGATCAAGGGAATCTAAGACTGTCAGAAGATTGGTATGACCGGCAGAAACAAGATCTTGACCCACTTCACCCAAGATTTGAGCAAATTCTTCTGTGTCCCCAGCCTCGGCGAGATGATGAAGAAACTCTAGATCATCCATTCTTGAACCGCGATGTGATCTATAATGAGAAGCAGCATTTTCATGAAGCTCTTTTCTCATCACATCATCCATAGAAGAAGTTAGAAATTCACGAATTAAATCGTGAACATCAAATGACTCTTTAGAAATCTGCCGAGCAAGCCCTTTTTCGACCAACCCGTCAACTAAATCAATATCTACATTGGCTTTTGATATCGCTTCCATAGGAACAGCATCACGGAATACTGCTAATGCCCCAAGAAGTCTTTTCTCTCCGCCTGATAAACGGCTGAATATTTCTTCTTCGATAAATTTTTCAAGAGTATCATGGAATGTATCACCTACCCCCCCTCGATTGATTAATTGTAGAACCAATGGATGGCCACGTGATAAATTATACAGATGAAGAAATGTAGTCGGGTCTAAGTCTGGAACTTGAGTAAGTAAATGACGGCATGCTTGTTGATCTAATCCATCCAAGGGCATTACTAATGTTGTAATTCTACCTTCAGAATCCTTTTGAGGAACCACCATCCTATAAGATCTTGAAAATAAAACTAAACCTACTTTTTCGCATGAATCTAACCTAGTGGTTAATCCTCTAATGATTCCGATTAATATCTCATCATTTACTTTGTGCAAGTCATCAATTACAATCAATGCAGGAACTGATTCAAGACTGCTCAAAATTATCTCTAGACTAACATCAATTTGAGGCACAGAAGTTCCGTGTAAATAATCAGATAAATCTGATGATCCAATTTGTAATAGCCATTCTCCAACAACATCAAGAAAGGCACGAGAACCATCCCAATCTTGACATCTATGATATAGCAAATTTCGCTGATGAGTGAATTCTTCTATCAATCGTCCAGCCATTGATGTCTTTCCAATACCTGCAATTCCAGGAATTAGAATCGATGTAGACTTAGCATCAAGTAACGCCACCATGTTGTCAAGTTCAGTCTCACGACCATAGAAAAGACGAGTTCGAGGCAAATCAGCTAATGAATTGACTAACTGTTTCTCGATGTGTTTCGACAAATCTCTTTCAATAATTTCGGGACTTAGTACACGCATATCTAAAACGCCGGATTCATCAAGGTAACGAATGATGTCTACAATTCTCATAGGAAAGGAGAGATGATCTGGAGCAGCACCTATTGTCATTTTAACTGGGCCTTTAGAACCCATCATAGTAAACTCAAATTCAGAATACTCTTCAAAAACTCGATCAGCAGATTCCATTCCCGTATCAGTTAGAAAGTATGCTTTACGTTTTCGCGATACTCCTGCGATATGAGCTTGCCTTTCGATAAGTAAACCTTCATCTTTCAATCCACCAATAGCGCGAGGAACATTACTTCTAGCAATCGAAACAGCATTTGCAATTCCCATCTGAGATATGGAAAATGGTACTTCTATTGATTCCGAGAATTCATAGAAGTCTCTGAGATGAAGTAGTATTCTCTCTTGTACACCAGGACGCGGCATTGTCAAGGAAATCCCCCCTCTAATTATTGTTTAGGCATAGTTGAAGGATCTGGCACCCACTGCTGGATTGTTTCATCCCAGCGCCATCCTGGATGAGCATCTGCTTGAACTACTGGCTGATTAGTTTGAGTTTGTTGAGCAACTACATTCTGCTCTTCAACTACTGTTCTTTGTTTAGCCCAAGCATATGGATCTTCTTCTTGTACAGGCTGATTTTCAGTAGTTGATTCAAAATCATCTTCATCCTCAAATTCCACAAAGAAAAACACAAAGACAGCCCCTAATATAGCTATAATTACCATTACGGTGACACCAATTAGAACCTTTCCGGCTGTACTTATCCCTTCTTGTTCACCGCCAACTTTCTCTACAATTTCGGTAACTGATACATCACTAGAACTACCATATGTGAATACTACTTGATTAGCACCTGGATCCATCTGACTCGCTGGTAATGTAAATGTCCAGGTTCCGTTATCATCCACTAGAGTCTGTCCGACACGAAGTGTTCCTAGATTGACATAGACTGCGATTCCTGGGCGGCCAGCACCAGTAAATATTACAGATTCATCTTCTTCCAATGGAGTAGTGAAATCGGATTCTGCAGTAAAGGTAGCCGATAACACTACGAAAGTAACTGGATTGGAAGTGGCTATTGAACCGGCAGGATCTCTGGCAACAAATATCACATTTGATAGAGTCCATTCTTCCATATCTGAAGGCTCATAATAATACATCGAAATTGGATCGTATGTTGCGACACCACTTGGTGTCCTGATTACCAAATCATAAAGATCATCATCAGGAATATTCTGGTTATCATATGCCTCAAATTGTAACGATTGACCATCCGGATCAGAAAAGTATTGGTTAAGGTCTATTTCACCTATAGTACATCGATCTAAAGCTTGATTTTGGGAGGAATCATCACAAAATAATCTAATTTCTGTAGGCCAATCAACTGAAGAAAATGTAGGTGCTTGGTTATTAGCATCTGGTGGATTATCGGCTGTAATTTGTACCTCAAACCAGTTAGAATAATTGTATCCATCATATGCACGAGCTTGAATGTAGTATTGTTGTAAATGAACAAGTTGAGTAGAATCCCATTCTGCTTGCCATGCTCCATTCGATTGTATGTTATCTTTAGTCACAATAATCAAATCTAAAACTCCAAAATTAGCTTGGGGATCAAGAACTTGTATCTCAATTCTAGTTATCTCTCCATCAGCATCGGTGGCTTGTCCAGAAATCAATGTAGTATCACTAACTGAAATTTGTTGATTCGAAGCAGGTGAGAAGATGAAATTGGTAGGAATTCGATTTCTATTATCAACTGTTATTGTACGAGTACTAGCGGTACATTCTCCGACTTCATTAACGCAGAAATCAGAATCAGCGGCCCAGACTCGAACTTCGTAAGATTCTCGAGTCTTAGGTAACCCAGATGTATTCCAGAACCAATTCCATGAAGTTCCACCATCAGCGGCAACACTTCTGATAGCCTCACGTTCGCTACTAATTTCACCAGGCAATCTATCAATCTCGATGTGAATCTTTTCGATATCATTTCCTGCTATTCCGCTGTAGGGGTCATTTGCAGAACCACTGAACATTACTCCTTCTCTACCACTATGCTCAGTATTATCTCCAGGAGTAGTCAAAATTAGTGAAGGAGGTTGAGTATTCAATTTAATTGTCCGAGTGACTATATTCCCGTAATCCACACCATCAAATGCTCGGAATGAGAACGTGTAGTCACCTTCTGCTTGAGTAGACATATCATAACTGAAATACCAAGAACTGAATGGATGATCATCATAAGTTACTTCATCAACTCCGCTTGTATCTACTGCATACGAAGCATCAGCCCAATCATTGGTAAATGGATCTTTAACTTGAATTCGGGTAACTTCTCCTTTTTGATCCCACTTGGCCAAAGCGTTTCTCTGATCGACGCTCATTTGACTGTCACCGTATATTCCAATAAAATTACCATCATGAGCGGAACCTGTGAAATTCACAATTCTCTTGAAGGAATAGAAATCATTCTGAGTTACATTAATCGAAGGTTCAACATTGACTAGAGATACGGCTTCTTGAATTGTAGTTGAGGAATCTGGAATAGTGAAGGAACCAGTCTGATATCCTTTTCCGAATTTATACGCAGTATAACGGTATAACGAAAGTTCGCGAGTTCCACTATTAGAAGCACAATCAGGATCTTGGGCATCTGGCTTGTTATCACCATCATTATCAATTCCATCATTACATGAATTCTCAGCAGGAGCGGTTGCAAAATTATCTGGATCGTTGTCGTTAGGGCCAAGACCGCGGTAATCAAGATGGAAATCCTTGGGAAGTGAAATCCATTCCGTCCAACCATCATCTCCTGTTTCAAGATCGTACAAATCATTTCCAACTGCGTCCTTTACAACAATAGATGCATCCCCTACTCGAATATTGTTTACAGAGGCATAGAATCTGACTAATTCTGCTTCACGGACTTGTGCAGCCCATTTTATTGGAAGTTGACCAATGTATACATCTTCAACATCAAAGTTTACATCTGCAAAAGTCAAAACTGTTGAATTATTCAACATTTCATTTGCTAAAGGAAAATCAGAAGGAGTCATATTTTTCTTGTCAGAAGTTATCATCAAAGGAGGATAGACATAGCCCTGATTTGCATTTCCTTCAGGCCAGAATAATCCAACAGGAGTTGTTGCATTAGTTCCTGCTTGAACAGGTGGTAAATTTTCAGATTGAACGGTAATTGCACTCTTAGTTACATTGTAAGTTTGCATTACACTACTCCATTGATTTTCAGAGAAGAAAGTAATACTTCCTCTCTCAATTGCATTAGCACTTCCATCATTCCAATGAACGATTCTTGCACCAGTACCAGGAGCATCTATAGTATTTCGTTGTACATTAGCGAGAGAACCAATTATTCTCATAGCATCAATCTCGTCAGTCCCATTTACTGTAATTGAATTATCTTTCAATGTTACAGCAGAACGGTAAACATGAATTGCTGGACAAAAGAAATCCTTTGTCAACAAGTCATCCCAAACTCTCTCGCTTGAGCACTGCTGAGTTGGAACGTGAGTAATCGTATTATTCGACAAATGTGATCTTGAAGGATAAGATACCAAACCGCCCCAACCACTTTCTCCAGTGTGATAATCACCAACAATTATTGGTTCACGAGCAGTATTCTGAATAGTATTGTTTTCAATAATTGTATCGAAACTTCCGAACTGCCAAATTCCATTGTATCCACCAATAGGTCCAATGATATTGTCGTGTATATGTGCTTCAGAACTCTTCACAATTACTCCTGAACCTTCCGAAGAACCCTCAACTGTAGAATGTGAAAATACAACATAAGCGTCATCATAAATTGTCAATCCGGCTTTCTCATCAGTAGTAAGTGAAGAACTAGTAATCTCTAATGGAATTTTGACACCAGAAACTCGCTTGGGCCCATTTACATCGATAGCAGCACATGTTACAGAGATAGTAGCACCAGTCACTGTACCAGCTGAATCATCTATCCTTAATCCAAAATCACCTGACGCTACGCCTGGATGGTCAATCAAAACGTATGAATCTTCGGCCCAAAGTACGTGCCTACCACCATCTTGTTGTCCACATCCTTTAGAACTCCCAGTGAATACTGGACTGTTCATTACAACAGGAGTGAAAGAGGTACCTGCACCGTAAATCTGCACACCTTGCCCTGCAACATCTGTTTCATCATCGCCATTGACGAATTCACCACCGATAAATGTAGGAGTTGCTAAATTCAATGCAAGAACGGAAGTAGTATTGATTCCTTGGAATTTTAATCCTTCAAGAGTAGGGCTTGCTCCATCTAGCACCAGTGAAGCGATTCTGAATTCATTGTTAACTTGACTAACTTGTGCGGGAAGACCATATGCATTTACAATGGAAACATGATTTAGTTTTGTTTGTCCTACATCGATACTATCCTTTAGTAGAATACCTTCACCGCAAGATGGATCGATATTAGAATATCCATTCACTAACGCACCATCATAACAATCTCCAAACTGAGATGAATCTCCGGGATCAGCCCAAGTAAATTGAATTCTTGACCCATTATTAGCCATAGCACTAGAGCCACAAGAAATGTCCCCTGCACAAAGATTTCCTCTGACAGTAATCATTGTACCATTATTCAATGACACCTGAGTTCCAGGTTGAATTACGACCTTAGCTCCTGCTGTAATCAATATATCTCCAGTAACGGTGTGTGATCCAGACCATACTTCATCACTAGTGATAGTCCCTTGAGCAGTTGCAGCACTCACTTCCTCAACAGGACCCACTAAAAGAGTCAGTGTACTAAACATCATCAACAAAATTAAACTTAGACTAATCGAACGTTGGGCGTCCATAGCACTGTGAAATTATGATTGCGTATAACATTGATGTCGATTAGTATGACGATTAAGGGGTAATTCTCGCATTTATAATATCAAATAATTAAAAAAATATCATTTATAATATCATTAAATAATAATAATATCCATTATGAAATTGCTAAACGGGGCTCAGGATAGCGATTTTTCGATATTTTGTTCCCATGAAAGAGCATTCAAATTCCCGTATCCTGTCCGTGGATTATGAGTGTCTTCACTCATAGATTGACGTAATGATTCCTTGACCAAGTCGATCTTTGAAACGCTTCCACTCACTTGTTCATACTGATCTAACTGTGTACCATGTTTCTCTAAAATCAATGCTAGTGAACCTACAACAAACACTGTAGATACAGATGTCCCGCTACTAGATGCGTAAGGTATACTAAAACCAGGATCATTTGTAGAAATTATATTCATTCCAGGTGCAGAAATTTCAGGTTTCTTGTGAGGATTTTCTCTTACTTCTCCATCCATGGAAATCGCTCCTTTGGAAGTATCTCCCCATACAATCCCTCCTCTATCTATTGCACCTACAGCAATTACCTGTCTTATTGATGCAGGAGTTGAAACATCGGATGAATTCTCTCCTTGATTTCCTGCAGCAGCAACTACGAAAACACCTGCTTCTAAGGCATCTTCTACAGAAGTAACAGTTGGACCACCTATTGCCATTGAAGGATCTGCTTCACCCCCCAATGATAGACTGATGATATCTGCACCTTGAGTCCTCCAACACCATTCAACAGCTTCACCTACTGCTCCATCCTTGACAGAATATCCAGTAGGGCCAAGTGCAGCAGCGACAGATAATGTCGCCCCGGTAGCTACTCCATTGAAGGCCCCATCAGAAAATAAAATTCCTGCCATCATTGTTCCATGATGATCGACCCCATATTCCATGGGGGGAGCATTCGGATTATCTCCAACTAAATCAAGAAATCCAGCCAGATTAACATTTGATAATGCAGGATGAGAAAAATCAATTCCTGTATCTACCATGCAGATATGAATTCCAGAACCGTCAAGACCCTGTGATTGAAGACTCCGAATTTCTGATTCTTCGAATGCCCATTCAGAAGTTGGAATTAATGGCCCAAATAGTATAGATTCAATCATAGGATAAGCGAGTACAATTATTGCTAAGAATACTACCAGAGCGAATCCTCGCCACGATCTCTCTTTGGAGGGAGAACGCATTAGACGTACTGGAATCTCATCATAACCTGGTGCATCTCTATCAATTACTGTCATCATCCCAGGTTCTGATGGTTCAGGAAGAAGTTGCACATTGCTATTGTCTAATGGCAAGGCATCAGACCTCCTAATTAGTAAAATCAGAATGGTCTTCTTCCGCCACGAATCTTTGTGGCTCCATAAAGAATCAATCCAACTATTACTATTACCAATAGAGGTAACCAAGTAGATGTTGATTCAGCACCAGGAGCAGCTAGTGATTCAGTATAATATTCAGGGACTGGTTGAGGATCGTCGAATATCTGTCCAGAACTATTTACAGTAAATTCTAACCATGGCGACTCTCCTGAATTCCAGTCAGAATAATCTACCATAAACGAATAATTCACTATCTCTCCAGCAGGAATATCCATAGAATCAGAAAGTCTTGTAGATTCAATAGCTTCAGAATTAGGACCTACTTTCAACACAGCTTCTAATACAACTCCTGTAGCATCAACAATTCCAGAATTTTGTACTGATACGAATACTTCGGTTACTTGTCCCGCAAGTGGAGGAGTACTGGATTCAGTAGTCCATGAATCATCAACGATACTTATGATTGGACGAGCAACTTGAACTTCAATAGTACGATTAGAGGTTGTAACACCATCTTCAGAAGTTAGACGTAGGGTAACATCATATTTACCAGCAGATGCGTTAGATGGAACAATTACATCAAACGTATAGGTTTGCAACGAATCAGCAGACATAGTTATCGAGGATGCACCAAGAATATTCCACTCAGAAGGTGCAAGAGAAGTTAGATTTACGGCAACTGTATCGTCACCATTTCCATTATTTTCAATTGTCATTTCGATTCTTGTAGTGTCTCCCGGCTTAACACCATACACTGGTTGTAATGATGATTCATCAAATCCGAGGTCATGAGTTTGAGGGACTCTCACGGTTACTCTTTCGTTGTATACTGAAGTATCGCTAGCAGTCAATCGAATATTCAAAGCATGACCAAGATCAGCGTGTCGAGAAGAAGACTGGTTAGGACCGGTGACTCTCAGCGTAATCTCACGACTTTGAGACATTCCATCTTCAAGACCCATTTCGATTTCCCAAGTAGAATTCCAAGCACCATCTGCGGATTCATCAGAGATAGATTCATTTCTAATTTCTAATGTCCAGAATGTGGAATCACTACCTACAATATCAGCAGAAACAGTGTAAGTTTCGACTGCTGAAGTTCCTTCAAAATCAACATTGAAAGTAAAGGTGACAGGGTCATAAGAAATTCCTGAGGGTAAAAGAACTATATCCTCTGCACCATCTAATTCGCTTCCTTCACCGACAACATTCACTACTGTAATATTTAGTGAATTATCATCGCGACGATTGAATTCTAAGATTGATAATGGAGATTCTTGGGATTCACCAACAGTCACTGATTGACCCGCAGTATATTCCATTACGGTAGATCTTTCCGTGGTATGGAATTCACTTTCCATACTCACAGTTCCTGATGGCATCAACATCTCAATGCCTCCTGAAGAATCGACTGTCATATTCCATCCTGCTCCCTTTGAAATTAGATTTAAACTTACAAATGGTGAAGAAATCATATCTGCTCCACTAACTGATGTATTTGCTAACGAATATTGAGAACCATCGAAGTCAGTCCATTGAGTACCTATTCTGATTTTTCCTGCATTCTCTAAGGTGATATTTACGTCTCCACCATTACTGATACTAGCATCTAATGCTGCTATTCCTACCTGTGATTCAGAGAGATCAGCAGAGTCATACACGACATAAACCACCCAATCTCCAGGTTCAATTGTAGCTGACCATTCGCCAGTCCAATTTCCATCTTCCATAACCAAATCAGGATATACTGATTGTCTCTCAAATCCGATACCAGGGTATAGAACAATTGATGTTGAAGATGAAATCTCATTCCAACGTTCGGCTGGAAGTATATCTACGAGTCCTGAAACTGCAACTAAAGCAGCTGACATTTCTAGATCAATACTTACTGTGTCAATATCTATTTCTACAAATTCTTGATTAGAACTGAACCCTTCTTTGGCTGCTGAAATTGTGAAATTTCGTTGTACTTGCACAAACTCAGACCAAGTTCCTTGTTCATTACTAACTACTACAACTGACTCACCTGTCGAATTATCCGTAATAGTAACATTTGTTCCGCCTACGCCTTCATTTGAATCATACATATCGTCACTATCGAGATCCCAGAAGAGATTTCCTCCAAGATTGACCCAACGTTCTGCTTC
The DNA here is from genome assembly GCA_002502625.1 of Euryarchaeota archaeon UBA125. Taxonomy (GTDB): domain Archaea; phylum Thermoplasmatota; class Poseidoniia; order Poseidoniales; family Thalassarchaeaceae; genus MGIIb-N2. The sequence goes on along the minus strand of DAPV01000095.1, from coordinate 16,086 downwards.
TACAGAAATTTCTTGAGAGCCGTTACTGCTTGCCAAATCACCGATACTAATGTCGTCAATAATCCATCTTGTTTGCCCGTCTGTTCGATTCAATGAAACCGACCAATTTCCAGGCATTAGATGAATATCGACAATACCATCTTCACCGGTAGAGGACAGGGTAATTTCACCCATTCCATCTTCGCTATTTGCTGTTAAAACATAACTCTGGAGTGCTTGATCATTTGACGCATCTGTCAAATTAATACGATAATGTGCAGAAGTAACTGTCTGGATAGAGAGGTCTACAGGTGCGGTTGATTCTTCGATTGAAACTAATCCTCTGTAAACTGCCATTTGATCAGAACCAGAGATATACGGATCAACAGTAACAATCCAATCACCTTCTGGGAGATAATCACTAATTACGCCACTTTCGTTAACATATTTGGTGAATGATGTCAATGAATCATCAACAGATATGAATGTAACAATTCGCTGAGCAACTTGCCCTCCAGACTGATTTGTTAAGTTGACATGAGTCAACCATTCTGGAGATAGTGGGACAACTAATTGTTCAGTTCCATTACTTAATCCATATACTCCCTCAGGGATATCTCCTACAAATCCAGTATTCCAAACAGTAGAATTTGAGTCTAATGGATCTTGTTGACCAATAACTACACGATAAGCTCCGGCTTCAACTGAAACTCGAGCAATTCCATCAGAAATCCATTCCGATCCATTTTCAAGAACTTCAATAACGACTCCATGAGTTGAACCTTCGATTGGTACCAATTGGAATCCTACTGTTCGCATTGTACCATTAGTCTCATTCTGATCCAATGAATGGTCAGTAAAAATATGGACATCGACTGTAATATTCTCAGGATAGGCCATGATGTCATATGATTCATTAGTATCAGTATGATTGACCGTCAAAGATGTTACATTCATCCTCTCATCAAGAACATCAAGAGTCCAAGTTCCAGGTAATATTCGTCCGTTAAATCTACCATCAGGTGTTACATCGAATACAAATGAACCCGAATGATCTGGACTTGTAGCAACGACCTGTATTGGTCTAAAATCAATTATTCCGATATCATATTGATTTCCTATTCGATTCATATCAACTGAACCTCCGATAATATGGCTCGGTTCTGCAGTCAAGTTGAGCACCATATCTTCAACCACAGTATGCTTTTCAGATACGGTCATTTGACTGGAAACCGTTAGGAATGTGAAGTTAGCTTCAACCCCAACAGGTAGAAGCATACTGAACATACCATTTGAGTCAGTCAATGCAGAGACATCGATTGACCCCCAATGAGCAGTGACTTCGATTCCATTAGATAGAGGGATTAAATCTGCTTCAGGCTTGTTTGCATCTAATACGTATGTCAAATATCCTGTAACAGTTGTACTTTCAACATAGTTGAACTGTGTAGTGATATCTTGAGAGCCTGCATTTACATCTGTGAAATCAAATTCTGAGAAGAACTGTTTAGTTCCATTCAAAGCATGTGTAACTGACCAGACGCCAGGAGGCATTTCCACATTATACATCTGAGTAGTTTCATCATACAAAGCGACAACAGGTTCTATATTGTCGAGATATGCATTAGTGAAATTGATCGAATCTCCTTCTTCTAATTCTACTGGTACTCCATCATCAAACAAATGGAAGTGTATGTCATGGAATGTAGAAATTGGATCATCCAATGTGATATTCTGGGCATCATCATCGTTCACCATAAACATCCTAAATGTCTCACTGAAACCATCCATGTCACTATCCACCAATAATGAATAGTTGCCCTTAGTAACAGGTCCGAATGCAAATGAACCATTTTCGTCAGTATCTATCCAACATGGAGCATAGCCTGCTTCTTCACATGCAACTGAAGTATCAGAGGCACTACCATTAGGCCCTACAAGATGAACTCGACCAGGCAATGCAGTACCATTTTCATTTTCAATAATTCCAGATACATGCGCTGCTGGAACTGGAAGAACTACACCTTCTGTTGGTTCATTCTGAACTACCAATGGTTGAGGGATTATGCTGGTCTCTCCATTCGGATAAGTAACTTCAACAAGATACTCTCCAGGTATTGCATCAATTAAATGGAAGCTTCCAGGTTTCACCATTTCTCCGCTAAATGTTCCTGTACCTACAAATGTTCCAGAACCATTGAAAATACCATAATGATCCAAAGTAGAATCACTATCATCAATCATGAATGACCCTGTTCCAGTAAACGATCGTCTATCCATGAATGTAGTAAATAATGCAGTTCCATTAGAGGTAAATCTACCATCTGCCTTGACCTTGCCAATGATTTGATATTCATCAGCAGTTCCATTCATCAAACAAACAAATTCTCCATTCGGGATGGTTGCGTTGTTACAAGCGACTGGGTCGGAAACTTCAGAACCATTTTCATAGAATACCGTTCCAATCAATTCACCGATTCCTTCGAAGACACCATTTCCGGTAAAGGAATGACCATCAAGGATTGCCCTAGTGTAATTTCCAGTAAATTCAGATACTGAAATTGTTCCACTTGCTACAACCTGACCTGGACCAGTAAACATTGCTTCTCCTTCTCCATTGAAGCGAAGATCTTCTCCGGTGATGGTACCATTACTTGTTCTCAATGAATATCCATCAGAATCAACTTCGTCCCAGATGTTAGAAATCTCAATTTCTAATTCGGCGACTGGATCTCCTTCAAAGTCATTATTACCTGTGAATACAATCTGTCCAGTTACTCCAGATGCTTCAACAACAATTGAGACATCTACGACTTCTTCTCCGTTACTATGTCCTGCAGCACCTGAGACGTTAACAAATGTCTCACCTAACCATTGTTGTCCGGAAACATTTGCCAGAATTCCAGTAATTGGATTGACCATTCTTACACCATTAGCAGTTGGAGATAGAAGATCTCCATCCCAAGTATTCCAAGCATTTTGATTGCCTTTGGCAGATGTTATTGCATCTCTATCTGATTGAAGATCAACTATTCCAGTCATAGCAGTTACTCTAATTCGCCCTGCAGGAACAATGAATGAAAAATCTCCATTCTCATCAGCATCTACTGACCCAATAGGAACCCACCAATCACGAGGATCGCTATCGATTACCTCGCCATTGTTCTGAACTTCTTCCTCTCCAGAGAAAGCATCTCTTTCGATAAGTAATCTAGCATTAGGAACAACGCCAAAATCTCCAAGTTCGACTGTTCCAGTAAGAGTTGCGCCAGAATAGTACTTCATAATCTTAGTTCCAGTATTTGCATACCCAACATTTTCATGAATATCAGGGACACTGTTGTTGTTTGTATCTGGATCTCCAGTTCCATCATCATACCAATTTGCAATCACAAAGTGATTCATCATAGCACCTGGAAGTGGACGAGCAAACTGCAATACTGAGTCAGGAGTACCATATTGCTTAGAGCCTCCAAATTGTTGACCTGGCTGGGAAGGGCTTCCAGAAAGACCAAGTGAAGTCGAACCATATCCTACATATGTTCTAGCAACCATTGTTTCAAAGAAATCAGATCTCTGCTGATAATCTATGTCAACCAATTCAATAGGTTCTACTGTAGCACCACTAGCTTGTTTTGTCATATCAAGAAGGTACTCGTCTTCATACTCTGCTTGAGTACGTGGGATTACAGGCCCATCTCCTCTTTGAGTCTGATATACTGACTTGATATACATATCAGGATCAAGCCCAGAAAGTGTAGTTGGAGCGTAGAAAATCCCTGTAGGGTTGTAACTATGATATCCGGCCATGGCATTGTATAATCCACCAACAGGATATAGCCTATTATCTACTGCAAAGTATCTAATATCGTGATTTCGATTTAATGTCTCTCCTGGACCTCCTTCATATGAAGGCACATCATATCCTACATTGGTTGTGATTCGATGATAAACATCAACTAATGATTCTAAGTCCAAAGAAGATTGAAGCATTTGACGAGCTAGAGCGAATCTAGCATTTTGACGATGAAGAGCAGTAGAAGGATCAGATAATCCTTCAAGTATATCTGAAGTATACCAGTAACCTCCAATGACATAGTGTGATGTTTCATTGCTTCTTTCAGCACTAGTTCCTACAGTTACATTGAAGCTACTCCATGCTGCAGACTCAGAACTGTCTGGTTCAGAGATTACTTCTCCATTATGATGAACCTCCCATACCTCTGCTAAGTCATTTAATCCATTTGCATCGAGATGATGGCCATTAAGCAGATATGTATCACCGCTACTTTCTATTACACTCATTGAACGTGATAAAAAGAATTCAGAATCATCTCCGACTGAAATTACAGAATACAACTCGTCAATTTGATTAGTGGATAAATGTGGAGAGAGAGTTGAAATGAAATCATTAGAGAAAGAGCCCCCATTGTATACCATATCACCCATAGCGAGATTTACAATAAACAACATCAACAAATCTTCTTGACTATCTGCAAGTAACATATTCCCAGTAGCAGGAATACCCGACTGGAAGTTGTCTGAAACTGAAGGATGTTGTCCTTGTGCTAATGCTTGGAATCCATAATCCCACCATGACACAAATGCTGGCCTTTCACTGAATGAAACATCAGAATCCTGATTTGCCAACCATTCATACGCTCTATTCCAATCTTGACCATTAAATCCAGGTCCAAATGTACCCATGTACCTACAACCTTGACAATATGCGTCATAGGCAGTGGTTCCAGTTTCAGGATAACTGTTACTGAGTAGACTCAATGAAGTAAATGGGATAGCAGTACGGAAAATTTCAGGAGGAAGATTATGGAATGCAAAATCAACATCTGCCTTCTCTTCACTACCTCTAGGGATTGCTGAATCCAAACCATAAGTCATGTGCTGAGATGCAACAAGCAAGAATACCAGGAATACAGCAGGTACCATTGGACTTGCCCTAGCAGCAGTACCGACAGACTTGACCCTTGCACCTGGGGTACTGGTCCCCTTTCTTCTCCATGCTCTTACAAATTCAGCCGATCCGACGCCTTTCCAGAGCATTACAATGGATATAGCACCTGCAATCGCCATTGCAGGAGTTGCATTGAAAATAAATCGGCCTGCACTCCAAGCCATGTATGCAGCAATAACTACCCATCCACCCAAGAACATCTCACTTTGATCATTTCTTCGAAGACCAACCCAAATACCTCTAACCGCATAAGATACAGCCATGATGGTGACTATAGGACCATATGATGCAAAGAGAGTTGCACGATTAGGAGCCTGAGCTTCAGCAATGGTTCCGAAAATTTTGTTCGCAGAGAAATAATATCCTCCAGTGAATAGAATATCCCAACCATTGTATATCTTTAGTACGAATTGCAGAAGTGCAAGAATACCTACAAAAGTTGATGCGAGAACTACTGTAGCTCCTAGAACAAGTAACCAGGGTTTATCTCTAAATGAAGTTGCGACCCATCCCAAACCAAAAGTCAAACCTGCAATGTAGAACATAGGCTGAAGTCCAGACGGATCGAAGAGAAGATTCAATTGATTGTGACCATATACTGGAACAACCATTAGAAGAGTAATCAGCATCATATTGATTGATGCGGCTGTTAGCATCATGCTATCCCTTCTTCGGAACATATTCAGAAGAATCTGAATTGCGAATATCAAGAAAACAATACCTGGTCCGTAAACGAACCCTTTCCATCCAAGTCCAGTAGTAGCAAATGACATTCCGGCCAGTGTTGAAAGGACCATTGTCTGAGGACTAACTTTCCATGATTCTTGGATGCCCTTGAATAAGAATTTAGGATTAATTCCGGATTGTTTCAACAACTTACTATCATCAATAGTCTGGACTGTTCTAATCCAGAAATAGAATGCTGTTGAAATAAATAGAATCACGAATGCATCGTGGTCAGCCAATCCTAGAGTAGAATGTCCGACGTGACTAGGCATCAAAGCAATCAACCAAGCCGCTATTCCGCCAGCTGTCTTAGAATGTAAAGTACGTGCAGATGCCGCTACAGGTAGTACAATCAAGGCTCCAAAGACAGCAGGCATTGCTACTACGCTATACCATACAGCAGTTTCTAGTTCAATTCCAGTTATTGCATTGATAGCCATACCACCGAGAGCAAGACTCCAAGTGAATAAAGGTGGACGAGGATTAACTCCTCCTAATGGATAGTAACGATCAGCATCAATAATGAAATGACTTTGATGCATTACAACATAATCTACTGCTCTCTTCATGTACCAAGGGTCAGAACCTCCAGTCATATCCCAAAGACCTGTACCTGAACCATTCATTGCAGGAAGAATATTCCAAACTACTCGAATCATTAAACCAAATACTAAAGCTGCACCAACGACTAACGGATAACCATTTTTTCCAACCCACTTACTTGCTAATCCAGGTTCTCTACGATAAGCAACTGGTCCAAACCGCCCTCTTCTTCCAGCAGCAACTACTGCAAAATTAAAGAAAAACCATAATGAGAACCACATCATAACTCCTCGAGTATCAGTGAACCAAAGATTGAACGAATCAGTTAGCGATTCATTAGATTTGATGAATTCGTTAATCATTGTATTTTCTTGCATAAATCCAAGAGTATACATCACTAAATTAACAGCAACTAATCCGGAGATTACAGCCCATCCTTCGGTTCTCAAGTATGCAACTAAAAGAATGAGAACTCCTATTCCAACAGCCCACCAATTTCCAAGATATACCCCGATATTGTACATATCAGTGTCAGGTAATTGCTTAATTGTGAATAAGCTAATGACGTGCAAAAGAGCCCATGCTCCAAACGCAATAGGGACATCCTTGGAAATTACTTCAGGTAGACCCTGGAACCAACGTCCTGTACCTGGAGAAATGAATTGAGTTCGCCCACGAAGAATAGTAACTAGGACTACACTTAGTACCAATGATAGTAACCAGAATGACATGAATACTGTCATGCTGTAAGCTCTAAGAGCATCGTCTAAGGAATATGAAACGTTACCATTGCCCCCTTCGGTAATAGATGCGCTAGCACCTAACGCTAAAGCAAGCATGAATCCAGTAATTGCTCCTACTGCAAGATTCGCTTCCTCGGTTCTTCCACTTCTTTCTAGTAAATGTACCAAAATTAAGGTGAAGGCCCCTGTCAAGGAAAGAATAGTTTGATCCATAGACTGCCCTACAAATACCATTACGGCACCGAGGAGCACTACTACAGCAGTTGTCCCAAAACCACCAAGAGAGGAAGAAATGGTGGGGCGGGCTGCCAATCCAAATACTCCTGCTATTAGCAGAATTATGGTTGTCAAGCCAAGTTCGGTCTGTACGGCAGAGTCTGCCAAATCAATCCATCCGACGGATGCTCCGACGAACGCGATGACGAGCATCGCAATCATCAGGACTGGACCCAAAAATCCGTAGACTTCGGGGCTATCAGCCGTCGTTTCGTTCGCTTCTGTTTCCATGTTTTTTCCTCTCGGTGTTTCAGCCTGTAGGCTGTAGCATCGCGCCCACCTGACTTGTCTTAATAACGGTCACGGGTACGCTTCCGGAATATAATAGGCGAAAAAGACTACTTTTTCAATACTTTATGACCAATATCTCTGCGGAAAAATGAACCCTCGAGTTGAACATCTGCAAGTCGCATATATGCAAGTTCTCTAGCGTGTTCTAATGACTCATTAGAAATACCAGTTGCAGCTAAAACTCTACCACCAGTAGATACAATTGAATCATTCAAAAAACCTGTACCAGCATGATGAATCGTAGATTTACCATCAGAAAAATTCGACCAATTTGAAGACGAATTACCGGAGATAATTCGTCCCTTTACAGGTGGACCTGGGTAGCCTTCTGCTGCAAGAACAACTGTTAGCGCATGAGCATTAGAGAAAGAAGGCATTGATTTAGATAAATTTCCTTCAGCTACAGCCAAAAGTAAATCGCATAAATCACTAGAAATCAATGGTACTGTAACTTGTGTTTCAGGATCCCCAAAACGAACATTGTATTCAACAACTGAAGGGGAGCCATCAGTCGAAATCATCAAACCAACATATAGACAACCACGATAGGGAATTTCTTGAGCTGAAAGAAACGAGTGCATAGGTTCAACAATCTCAGAGATTGCTCTACGATGTACTTCTTCAGTGACAACCGGTGCAGGCGCATAAGCCCCCATTCCCCCAGTGTTTAGCCCCTCATCACCTTCACCAACACGCTTGTGATCTTGACTACATGGTAATGCAACGTAACCAGACTCATCCATCATTACCAACATACTTGCTTCTTCGCCCTCGAGAAACTCTTCGAGTAAAACCATGCTATCAGACTCAATGGAGGTTTGAATAAATTCAATCGCTTCATCTCGATCTTCGGTAACTACTACACCTTTTCCACCTGCAAGTACATCTCTCTTCACTACCCATGGAGAACCCCATCTATCTACAGCTTCATCTAAATTAGAATCAGCAGTAAGATGTTGAACTCCTGCTGTTGGAATCCCTAAATCAAGCATAACTTGTTTCGCAAAGTCCTTGCTTCCTTCGAGCATCGCTCCTGCAGCATGAGGACCAAAACTTGGAATCCCGTTTTTCCTTAATTCATCAGATAGTCCAGCAACCAATGGTGCTTCAGGTCCGACTATTACCAAATCTACATCTAAAGATTGAGCCAATTTTACCAAAGAATCGATATCTGATGCAGATACATTATGATTGGTCGCAATCTCAGAAGTACCTGCATTTCCAGGTGAAACATGAACTGAATCTACTGATGGACTTTCTACAAGACCAATGGTAAGTGCATGCTCTCTGCCGCCTCCACCAACTACGAGAACTGTTCGCCCCATGGTACAGAAAGACTGTGGATGCTTCATAATGATTCACAATTAGTATGGTACTGACTTTAGCCCAATTTTGTAACCAAAAACATTGACTGAACGATGTATTATTGGAGTTAAAATTAACAACCAAATCATCGAGGGAATAAGTTGGTAAGAACCATACAACTGATTGGGGAATAGGACCAAACCAAAGATAAAGCATACAATCGCGAATGGGAGAGTATCTAGTAACGGAGCCTTAGATGATATCTCTCCTTCCCGTTTTAATCCACGACGACGCTTGACGAAAGAACCCAATGAATCTCCAACTAAACTACCGAAGCCAAGTACATATCCAATGAAAAAAGCAGAGCCATATAATCCTAAAACGGCAAACCATGGATCAATATGAGGCATAGCCATCAATGGATCATAGAATGGTTTTGATTCTAGACCATTTCCATTCCATAAGTAAGTTGCAAGCATAGTGAGGAATCCGCTCAATAACGGCCCCCCTAGTAGACCGTTCCATGATTTACCATCTCCAAGTATTCGGTTTCCATCTTTCCAATCCTTTCCACCATCAATTACCCATACTTTCATACCAGTAATTTTAGGAATCGCTTTACCAAATATCATAGCCCCTGTGTTAGAAAGGTATGCTGGGCCGTAGAGCAGTAACAACGCTAGAACTCCCATTGAATCAAAGATACCAAACAAACCCTCTGGCACCATAACAACAACTCAATGGTTAGGCATTTCAATGATGCTCTTGAACATTGGAAAATTGAACAGTTCGGGGAGATATTGAAACACCTCGAACAATTAGTGGAGGTATGAAGAAGACAATCATGAGGTCATATCTACTTTTTTTGATGCTAATTCTAATGGGATTCAGTCCTATTGTTTCATCAGTTTCTGCAAGTGAACCCCCTGATGGTGGAGCGAGTATAACTATCACTGGAGACCATACTTGGAGTCAAGACGACACACTCAATGGAAGTGTGATTGTTTCCTCTGGTGCAACATTAACAATTCAATCAGAACTTACTGTATCTGATGGAAGTCAAATTATAGTCGAAGAAGGAGGGACAATGGAAATTGATCAAGGTAAGTTGATTGCTGAAAAAAATGATGCAGCATATGAGTGGATGAGAAATAATGATGCAGGGAGTAGATCTCGATTATTCATCGACAATTCGAGTACTGAAGTTGGAGTAATAGTTACTTTACACGCATATGAGGGTACATTTCTGGATGGATTTAATGCAATCGTTGACGACATTAGTACTCCAATGAGTGGAACTCAACACAATATATCATTCCAAGCAGAATCAGATTCGACTTGGATTGAATTTACTGGAATTCAATCATTGAATTTGATTCTAGATTCATTATTGACTTTTGAATACGAGGACGGGACTTCTATGAATTTAGAAAACTGGGGTACTATTCCGCATGAAAATTGGATGATGGCAACTGAAAAACACTTTGAAATAAATATCTTAGGAGAAATAATAGGTTCAAATGCATCGATAGTAGGTGCAGAAATAACTGTAGATGGAACAATGAATTTGAATGGTTTTCTTTCTCAATCTACACCTATTTTAGCCAGTGATGATGCACAAATCCGCCTTGAAGCAGATATGATGGATAGCAGAGACGACCATCATGTTACTGCTGGAATAATGACTACACTAGAGTTACAAGGTAGCATTGTCCAAGGTAATTTAGTAGATTATTGGGAACGCCAATTAGAGCAAAAAATTCAGTTTCGTGCTAATGAAGTAATTGCATCAATGACTGATTTTGGTTATCCTCCTGAAACTACTAATCCAATTCCAGTTGATGCAAACGGACTAATGACTCTTCCAAAGAGAACAGTAGAAATTGGATTTTCAGATGGAACAATCTGGAACGAACAAGCTACTATTGTGATTAATTCATACAAAACTGCGTGGAATGCTCAACTAAGTCCTTACGGGAGCAATGAACCTCTTCCTATTGAATCATTGACGAATTATACCTCCTCAAACTTACCTATTCTTTCTATTGACAGTATCACACCTGAACAGGAAACTAACTCTATAGATAGTCGAATAAAAATGAATGCTACCATCACAAATTCAGGTGAAGGAGATGCTAGAATTGCTCTCGAATGCTTCCTAGGAAATGGATCTGTAGCAGACGTAGGAGGTTATCCAATTCTAGAAATACCTGGTGGAGAAACCCATTCTGTAGAATTTAATTGGAATATGTTTGAGCCAGGTAATACGACAATTAACTGTGGAGTTATTCAGCCTTCTCAATTAGTCATAGCCGGATCATACGGAGGAGAACCCGTAGACTCAGATGTTGTTATGTGGACTGCAGCAATCCAACAAGAAAGTGGATTAGGAGTTTTACCAATTATTGTCGTAGTATTTATTCTTCTCGTGGGTGCAGGAATTTGGATCTTACAGGTTTCAACATCATCCGCAAATGCAAGAGATGAAGAAAAGAAAGAGCGTTCATCAGAATTATCAGAATATGAAGATGTCAATGAATAATTAACATCCAGGAATCCAATTCTCTCTATCCTTCATTTCTTCATTGTCGTCTTCAGTCTCGTCCAAACTGTAGGTATATTCACTAGAGGCTGTTACAGTTTCAGTTCCCCAAAATGAGTCTTGAGTGATGCTAACTGTAAGAGTATAACAGCCATAATCACTACTATCCCAGTCATCTTTGAGGATTAAGGAAATGCCTTCTTGTTCCACGCTTCCTTGAAGCTGTAACTGCGAACCCCAATCTCCTACGATATCAGCACCATTTCCATAGGCACCCCCGTCAGAATCCCATGTTGCAGAAGTACGTGTTACTTCTACGACAGGATAGGAGATGGCTACCCCACTAGGCCCAGACATTGTGGCAGTGAGATTGTAGTTCGCTAAGGGCATTGCCACGGGAGAAGCAGCAGAAGCGAGACCTGATGAAACACTCAATCCTACTCCTACCAGACATTCCTCAATATTTGGGTCATCACAATTAGGTGACATAACGTTGCTTACTCCAGTTTCTGCGCCTGTAATTGTTCTGGTTAGAAAATTAGAATCAAGTGTACGTTCCCATTCCAAATCTCCTACAGTGACAGTCATTGAGTAATCTTGACTAGAATCTCCAAGTGCATTTCCTGAATAAAAGTCGGATGTATCTACACTAAAGGAACCATGCTTACCATAACCATCAGTTTGATCTATTGTGAACGCGTGGGTCGCAGAATAAACAGAAGCAGAACCATAGGTAATGGCAACAATCGCATCATGGGATCCTGAACCTCCATTCTGACGGATTGTAACCTCTAATGCTGAACCATCCTCCTCGTAATCTAAGCCTCCAAATGACATAGTCCCAATCAGTACATTTCCTAACAATAGAGGTGGTAAAATGAGTAAGAATGTTACAATCACCACTAAAACACTTGAAGTCATTTTGACTCCACCTGATTCCAATGGATTTCTGATATCTAATTGCCACCAAACAATACCTGCAGTTGCTATGATTATCAACCATAGATATGAAGACAATTCTCCCGGGAGATATACATCAAACCACATAATCAAAAAATATGGGAGAATCATTACCAATCCAATCATTTTGAGCGAATCAGTCATCGTTATTTCCTTACTCGAATCTTCTGAATCCGACTTCCCCCTGGATAGAAGTCCGGCATCCGTGGAAGTAGAAAGTACCTCGTCGACCACATCTTCTTCAACGCGATCTAATAATCCGCTAGTTGATTTTTGACCTCTCTCATATGCATCTATAATCGCAGATGGGTCGTTAACAATATTGTCCCCTTGGTGTACTGAGTCTTGGTAATTATCTTTGTCGACCTTGTCTAAAAGTCCGTCTGACATGATGGTACCTGCCCCCTCAGAGGTTATCAAACCGTTGGCCAATCAATAATCACTAACAGGATTTATCGGACTTGAGAAGAATGCCGAATATCGGAAAATTACAGAAGCAAAACGGGAAGCCCGTCATCTTCTACATCTTCATCATCAGTGATATTGGTGCGTCGAGCTATTGCTGCAGCCGCAAGTCCAATCATCATCATAGAGCCAATCATTTCGAATCCAGGAAGATAAATTCCTCTAATGTAAATGGTTACCATTTGAACCTGATAATTCGGAATTCCTTCAGTTCTAACCGAATAATCGCTGGTTGCTTGGAATTGTAATTGGTAATAGATATCTGACCAGCCCTGAACCTTTGGAGTTCGCATGATTACACGAACGTTGTCAGGAGGCGCCTGTGCTTCAATCTCTGTAGAAACCTGAGGAAGAGATATCTGGAAACCAGCATCTTCCAAATCTTCACGGTTCGCTACATCGATATTGAATCGATCATATGCATTGCCATCATTGTATACCTTGAAATTGAAGGTATAGTCGACCTTTGGCCTAAGTTGCTTGAATGGTTCATCTGCCTCTACTCTTAGACGACTAAACTGCTTGATGACAACAAGTACAGAAGTTGTCTTAGGAGTACAAGTTCCACAAGGAATTCCAGTTGCAGTATCGACACGAGCAGTTATTGATACAGTTCGTTGACCTTCAGCCATTCGTTGATCTCCTCTAACAGATACTTCGAAGGTTACTTCTTGACCTGCGCCAACAGTAACCGTACCAGGAGCAGCATATGCTAGCCCACCAGCGGTAACTGTAATCGCCACATTTTCTGAATAAGCTGTTGGATTGTTCAATGTACAATATGTAGTACCGGTTCTTGCAGCACCTGGGAATACCTCAATTGGGAAGTTCGCAGGAGAACAAACAATACCGATATCAGGATTCGGAGAGGCTTGAGCAGTTACATTTCCTGCTGCCCCTGCCCACATACTGAAACCGTAGATTAACATAAACACCAAAACAGTACGGACTGACTTCACGCTATCACCAATACTCCGTGGTAACCACTCCGTATTAAGAAGTTGGCCCCTAGATGTGGGACTCTAGATACCATTAATCAAAAGTCATCGAGATCAGAGAAATCTTCAAAATCATCATTAAATGTTACAACTTTACGTCGACGCATCGACCTCATAGCGATAAAAATGATAAGAATTGTAATTAGAAGACCAGCTACCGAAATACCTCCGTAAATCAGAGCAGTATCGTCACTACCTAGTGAAATTACTGGTTCAGGAGCGCCATCAGAACGCAGAGTAAACTGAATTGTTTCTGAAATTTTGTTATCGAATGAGGATGTAACGGTAACTGCAACCTCAAGATTGGTTTCAGCAACTTCCGAAGAAGCATATACTCCAAATGAATATGGAGTCTGTTCATTTGATTTCAAAATATCAGTATTATTCAAAATAAATTCAAAACCCAACGATTCCAAACTACTTCTATTTTCGATGGCTACTATAAACTCGTCTTCATCATTTCCTTTGTTGGTTATATCTAGAATGACTTCACCACTAGTATCTACTTCAATATCTAATGTCCCAGTTCTTGGAGCGACTGACATAGCAGCAAATTGTAGTATACGTACATCGAATGAATCCGAATCTTCTCCACAACCAAATACACATGGTGCACCATTTGCTTGAGTCACAGATGCATTAATATCAACAGATATAGAAGCAGGTAAGTGAGAATTTGTAACACTGAAAGTAATTTCTATTTCCTCTTCAGATCCTGGATTGAGATCTATGCTTCCAGGAGAAGAATGTGATAACACATCAGAAGTAACTGAAAACTCTATTGTCTCAGTGAATAAGCTATCGTTGTAAACCATGCAGGCTACAACTACGCTATTACTAGATCCAGGTAATACCTGAATATCATGCGGGCCATCCTGACAGTCAATGGATACAGAAGGCAATGGAGATGTTTGAGCACCTACATTAGGGATTAACAAAACGAATATTGACAGCAGCAACAACCTGTTCATCGTCCTTGCGAAGGGCCCCACTATTGAATCTCTTTCCCCAAAATTGGTGGACCCGACCGGATTTGAACCGATGACCACCGCGTTATGAGCGCGGCGCTCTAACCAACTGAGCTACGGGTCCTGAATGTCCGTGAACTAATTTAGTCATGAATCTGTTGCATCATAAGTTCAATGTGCTTTTCACAACCTCTTCACATGCATTACGTACACTAGAAGGAACGAAAACCATGGTGTCATGAACCGTTTCAGTAATTGCTGCCGCAACAGATGAAATATCTGCTATGTCTTTCCCATCGACTAGACGAATCCCACTTTGATACGGCCTATACCCAACATTATCTACTCTGGCTAAAATAAGATCCCTTACAGGATCATAACCAGCGGATGATATTTCTGCAGAAATTGCAATCATACATCTTTCAACATGCTCAGGAGTTAAACCAGGTATCCTAATTCTCTTATGGAATGAATCTCTTGATAGTATCCTATCTACCCAGAATCTCAGTTCTTTATCTTTAGACTCTCTCCACGAAGAAATCGCAGAAGAGACGACTGAATCGTCAATCGAAAGATATCCTGAGACATCTAAATCCGATGAAAGAAGCATCCCTCTTATTGCATCGCTAATTTCTAATCTACCTGATGAAGCAAGTTCTCTTGCTCGACGCAATGCCTTTCGATGATATTCAGAAGTAAGAATGTTTAATTTATGAAAATATACTAATTTGTACATATGTAATCTAGTAAGTAAATATGATTCAACTGCAGGCACCCCATTCGGATGTAATCGTAATGAACCATTTTCATCTAATCTTAATGATCTAAAAATTCTCTGAACATCATAAGTCCCAACATCTGCGCCTGAATGATATTGATCTCTAAGCAAGTAATCTAAGCGATCTACATCTAATTGACTACTAACTATTTCATGTAATGCAATAGGATGAACTCTACCCGCATATATGTCTTTTAATCTAGATATCCCTGATTCTCCAATATTTTGAATGAGGGCTTTGCGTAAATCATTATTCGGTTCATCAATAATTTTCCAACCCCATAATTCATGTCCATGAAATGTCATGAAGATTGTTCTATCCTCCAACATGTGAGAATAAGGTGGATGACCTATATCATGCAATAACGCAGCATAACGAACTAATTTAGAATCAAGTTCAGAAATCAAACCAGGATGTAATTTCTCCAATCTTTCTACAATTAAGGAAGCTAAGTGAAATGCTCCTAATGAATGAGAAAAACGGGAATGTGTTGCTCCATGGAATACTAAATCGCAAGTAGATAATTGCTTAATTCGATG
>DAPV01000061.1 GCA_002502625.1 Euryarchaeota archaeon UBA125 | reverse complement strand
TGGTCATCGTTTCTACGATGATGATTGAGGTTATGATGCTGTCCTAATTTTGCATAATTATACAATTAATATGTACTCATTCTCATCTGAATTAGATTAATGATTTCGTGCCATCCCTTTTGAAGGGCCACCCGTTCGGGCAGGAGGTCGGGGGTCAATTGGATGCCAC
Source organism: Euryarchaeota archaeon UBA125 (assembly GCA_002502625.1). Classification (GTDB taxonomy): domain Archaea; phylum Thermoplasmatota; class Poseidoniia; order Poseidoniales; family Thalassarchaeaceae; genus MGIIb-N2. The sequence goes on along the minus strand of DAPV01000061.1, from coordinate 42,489 downwards.
TTCGTTTCGGTCCAGCAGGGGTACCTCTGTCTTGTAAAGGTCGTACAATCGTTGAAGGAATGGATGACATAACCGCTCTTGGTCTTTCAACAATGGAGATTCAAACTGTTCGGACGGTTGCTCCTCAACACTTCAATGAATATTGGCAGGCAGGTATTCTATCTTGGAAATCTGATTTTGAAATGAATATGCATGGCCCATATTATGCTGACTTACTTGGAGATAATCGTTCACGTCAACGAACATTAATGAAAATGGAAACAAGTTTGCAGGCGGCCAAGGTAGTTAATGCTCGCCATATTACATATCACGTTGGTCCATACGGTGAAAGGCGGCCAGGAAGAGAGACAAATGAACATCTTGCTAATATTTTGGAAGGAGTAGTCGAACGTTGTCACGAACTTTGGGGGAATGAAGAGGATGAGATTGATTATGCTGCATTCCCATGGGTCACAGAAGGTGAGCCTACATTGATTGGAGTTGAAACAAGTGGGCAACAGTCTCTTTGGGGTACTTTAGATGAGGTACTGGAAGTTGTAAATCATGTGGAAGGAACCGTGCCTGTACTAAATATGGCTCATATCCATGCACGAGGAAATGGTTCTCTAAGAACATCTGAAGATTTCGCAGAATTATTTGACCAAGTACGTTCTGAATTCGGAGGGAAAAAATTCTATTGTCACTTTTCTGGAATTGAACATCGTTCAGGTAACGCTATGCATTATACTCAGTTGAAGAAATCAGATCTTAAGTTTGAACCATTGGCTGAGTATTTAGCTGAAGAAGGTGATTGGTTAGATGTTACAGTTATCTCTGATTCTCCATTGCTTGAACACGATGCTATGTATATGTTGCAGCAATATGACAAAGCTAAGCAGAAATTACTAGAACGCAGAGCGTTAGAAGAGCGTCGAATAAAATTAGCAATTGAAGCAGGACTTGATCCAGAAGAGTTGCTTGCTAGAGAGAAAGAACAAGCACGATTGAGATTAGAAGCTAATGAAAATGAAGCATCCGGGGAAAAACCTGAACCTCAAAAGACAAAGAAGGCACCTGCTAAGAAGGCACCTGCTAAGAAGAAAGCAGATACAGGTAGAATAGAATTCGAAGAAGAAGACGATGATGACGACCTTTTCTGAGAAGGTGCGACGGGCCGGGCTTGAACCGGCGACTTCCAGATCTTCAGTCTGGCACTCTCCCAGCTGAGTTACCGTCGCAGTGCTCTCGCGACTATAGATTGCCATTCAAGGGTTCCGCTGAGAAAAATTATTATTTTATTCAGAAAGAGTGCTCTTTTGAATCGTAAATAATTGTTCTATTGCGATTTTACCTGAAGAAATTAGAGCATCAAGTTCTTCAGAAGAATACGTTGCTTCTTCACCAGTTCCTTGTATTTCAACAAATTTTTGATCAGATGTCATGACAATATTCATGTCTACATCGGCATTACTGTCTAAATCATAATCTAAATCTGCATATACTTCACCCTCTAGAAGTCCTACACTGATGGCTGCTACGTCATGACGCATGACAGAATTTTCATGATTCATCGCTTCTTCTTTCGTTAGTTCGACTTTGCCTTCTGAACCTTCTTCTCTTCTATCTGCAGGTAGGCAAATTCCTTGAGAAATTAACCTTCGAATTGCAAGACGGAGTGCAATTCCAGCCGCAGTAATTGAAGCACATCTAGTCCCTCCATCTGCATTCAGAACATCACAATCAATGTTTAGAGCGATAGGCCCTAATGCTTCAAGATCTACTGCTGCACGAAGCGATCTAGCTACAAGCCGTTCAATTTCTTGAGTTCTTCCTTTTGCCCCATTTCTTTCTCTTCTAAACCTAGAATCTGTGGAAGCTGGCATTAGAGAATATTCTGCATGAACCCATCCCTTTGTAGCATCTCTTGGAAACCATCGAGGTAGAGAACGTTCTTTGGTTACACAGGCTAAAATCATTGTATTGCCTTGTCGATAAAGAACTGATGCAAGGGCATTGGGGGTAAAATCGAGCGTCACATCGATTTGACGTATTTCGTCATTTGATCTAGTTGGGTTGAACCCGCTTTTCATCTTGGCCATACCCTGTCCTCCGGAGGATAGGAGTTGAACCCTTTGTTTTTGATTCAGCGATGATTCGGACGAAATGCAACAACAATTTCTGAATTTGTGTCTATAAATGGCCCCTCCATCAGGTCTATGCAAGCAGGGATTGATTCAAAGAGAGGAATTAGTGTTTGATGAATTGCTTTAGGAGAACCCGGTAGGTTCAAAATTAGTGAATTTCCTCTCAAGCCTGCAGTTTGTCTCGAAAGAACAGCAGTCGGTACATATTCAAGAGAAATTGTCCTCATCAATTCGCCATAACCTGGCATCATACGTTCACAAACATTTTCAGTTGATTCTGGGGTTACATCTCTAGAAGAGGGGCCAGTCCCTCCGGTTGTGATTACCAAACAACATTTTTCGTTATCTACAAGATTTATGAGTGTATTTTCAATCTCAATTTTATCATCAGGAATTAGTTTCGAAATAGGGGTCCATTCAGAACTGATAATCTGATTCAATGTGTCAATAACTGCTGGACCAGATTCATCCTCATATGTCCCAGCATAAGCTCGATCAGAAATAGTGACTACCCCGATTTTAACTTCCATGACCTTCGCTAGTGGAGGTAGGACATAAGTTGTTCATTTCCATTGGATTATCAAATCTTTATTCTTCATCCTCTGGAGTATCATCTATACATGCTCCACTTTCATCATCAGAAATATCTTCAAGGGTTTCCGAGACATCTTTGATTGTCCATTCAGTCATTGGAGCAGCACGAATTTTTTGATGTGTTTTCTTCTTTTGAACTGATGCAATATTCGCTACAGGATCTCCTTCTCTTACAATTGGTGAAGTAGCTAATCCCACTGCTACTCCTGACATTGGACTAAGAATTGCTTCAGCATCTCCACTTAGAGGATTTGTTACATGTGCAATTGGTTGTCCCTGATCTACTAATTCGCCTGCAACAATCGCTGGATGAAGCATGCCTCCACGCGGAGATCTAATCCACCTTGATTTCCGAACAATTAGTCGCCATTCTGGCCGTCGTAAGTTTCCATCAATCATATCCAGATGAATCATTACATTCATGATTCCTTGAACCCCTACAGCGATTGCTCCACCTTCGAAGACATTTGCAGTACCTGCTTCTAACAGAATGGAATGGATTCCTAATCCAGTAGCTGTTCTTCTAAGTGATCCTTCTGGCCCTATTGAATGCAGTACTATCGGAGTTCCAAACGCTCTTGCTAAATCCTTTGAATCTTCACGATCACAATTGGCCCTGATATGGGGGGCATTAGTTCTTCTCGCAGGCGCAGTATGAAGATCAATGAGGTATTCTCCTCTCATTACAACCTGTTCAAATAATGCATGCGCAATTCTAGCAGAATGTGTTCCATTTGAAGAACCGGGAAAGCATCTATTCAGATCTCTTCCATCACTAGATCTTCTAGTATCGAGAATAACTGCTTCAGGATTGCATACAGGTACTATCAATAAAGTCCCACGTAAATCATCTACTCTGACTAAATCGTCACTTGTTTCTGGTTTCAGGTCCATTCCATAAAGAAGATGTCTAATGATAGTAACTCCATTTAATTCATCACCATGAATAGTTGAAGTGATTGTTAAGATAGGTCCTTCTTCTTTACCATGTAGGATGTGGACAGGTATCGATAATTCTCTTCCAAGAGGATCTAGGCCAACAGATAGTGGAATTCGGGCTTGTGTGCCCGGCAGAACATCAATCCCTTCAAAGTGAAAAGGCGCCCTCATTGTTTGTCGTATCCCCCTATTCGTCATGATGTCATCGGTTGTTTTTCTTATCAGGATGATTCAAGAACCGTCGGATTTCATCCTGCTCTCCGGAGGAGATGTGGTGTCCAGACTTCAGCATCATTACGCCGAGTCATCCCTCCTTTCTCCATATTTAGGGGTGACTCGGTGTTTGCTGGAGCTGGATTTTTCCCTCTCCTCAGGCGGAGACTGAAAAAAATGACAGATGAGTACGATACATACATTGAACAGGTTCTAACTGAAGTTCCAGATGCTGATAGAGATGCTATTCGTGAGGAATTTGAAAAATATCACACACAGTTTAGGATTGAACCAGAGGATGCAGTTCGTTCTATTATGAAGAGATTTCAGAAGAATGATTCTACTTCTTCAATTCAATCTACAATGGAAAGCATGGTCGAATCTAAGAAAGTAGAACGTTTTACAGAATTAGGCTCAGATGATCGAAATGTCACGATAGAGGTTGCAGTGGTAACCTATACTCCTCGTATGCAGAAAATGAAGTCAGGAGAAGAACGACAGATTGCTTTTGGATGGATTGAAGACCTTCCATTTTCTAATGAGAATAGTACCAGATGGGATTACAAAGATTGGGGGAACCATAGTTCAAATTTATCTCCTGGATCGATAGTCAGATTAGAGGGGGCTTCCGTAAATGAGTGGAACGGAAAGCGTTCTTTGAATATTAATCAGAGTTCTAGAGTAGTTGTACTTCAAGAAGGGAATGCTGCCAATATTCCTACATCTGATCCCGTTGATTTAGCTACTGCCTCGTCTATGGAAGGCCCGGTTTCATTAGTGGCTAGAGTCGTTGCTTCACGCCCAGATCAGATTGTGAAGAAGGATGGTAGCGGCACAATCGATATTGTCCGCGGACGTCTTGCAGATAGTACAGGTCAGATGAGTTTCCTTTGTTGGGGTGAATTCGATCATGAAGTAGGCTCACTACTTCGATTTGAAGGTGCTAATATCAGAAGATTCCGTGATACTCCTGAAGTAAACTTTAGTGATAGGACTAAGATAGAAGTTTTCAGAGATGCCTCATTTCCTGATGCTGATGAATTATCTTCACAGAATCGTGCCAAGATTGAAGATATACGAGATGGGATGAGAGGTGTTGACATCACGGTTCAAGTTGAATCAATAGAAACTCGAACTTTCGTCAGAGATGGGGAAGAGAAGAGTCTGACTAGTGTTCGTGTTTTAGATCCTTCTGGAAGATGTAAAATGACTGTATGGTCTCCAATAGATCTGTCTCCTGGACAAGTTGTTTCAGTACAAGAGGCTAGAATTCGAGCCTTTCAGGGGACTCCAGATATTACTGTCGATGACGCGAAACAGGTAACAATCTTGACCGAATCTCCATGGGGGGAAATAGATCCCGAATCTCATGTTGTTGAAACATCACTAGGAGAATTAAGGAATAGTGGCTCTAGAGAGGGGATTCTTACAGAAGGAGATGTTTTGGTTGTTCGAGATGATTGCGGCATTATCCAGAGATGTCCCGACTGTCGGCGTGTTCTAAGAGATGGGGTTTGTCCCGAGAATGATGCTGTTGTCGAAGGTGTGGAAGATCTTCGGCTTCGTTTTGTAATTGATGATGGACTTGCTAGTGCAAATGTAGTAGTTGGTCGTGCAGCATCTGAGAAGTTTCTCGAACAAGATATGGTCTCAATTCAAACTCGGATAAATAATGAAGGAACTGCTAACTTTGTCAAAGAGATTAAAGATAAATTGTTTGGAACTAGACTTACGATCAATGGAAGAGCTATTGTTGATGATAGGGGCATAATGCTGCTCCCTGATATTGTCTCTGAGAAAGATGATGACCCAGTTAGTATAGCTTCTGAGGTCCGTGAAACATGGGGGGTGGTCCTCTGATTTCTAGTTCTTCCAACCGCCAGAGACAACCTGCTTTACGCATGTTTGCAATTGAGTTTTCACAATCATCATTGCCAATCGTTGGACAGGGTGAATTTGATCCATCATTTGTCGTGAGTCGTCTTGGGGCTATGACCTCCAGGATGTTAGTAGCAGGCGTAATAGATAACATGGAAAGAAGAGATACTGAAAGTGGTCCAGGATATAGAGGCCGTTTGAGAGATTCTACTGGATTGCACATGTTTGATGTTACTCCATTTACTCCCGAATTACATGCAGATGCCGAAGAAATCCTTGCTCGTTTTGAGAGAGGAGATCGTTTCCTTGTACTGATGTTGGGTCGTTCAAGACATTATGAAACTGAAGACGGAGGAGTATTCACCAGTATTCGTGCCGAAGGATTCAGAGAAATTGATGTGACTCGTTATCATGTATGGTTGGCTCGAACTGCAGATGCAACAATGAGACGAATAGACTCACACAGAAAATCACGTGAATTAGAAAACTCCGAGTCTAGCTACAAGTCAGGAGGAATCCCGTCAGATCTTATTCAAGGGCTTCTCAAATCGAGAGAGCATTATGGGGAAATAGATGATTCTGTTTACGAAGTTGCTGTTATGCGTGCTATCAGTATGAGTGAAGGACTCGCTCCACCTGAAGAAAAAGTTTCTCCATCTCAACCAGTTGAAACGTCTCATGCTGCTCCAAAATCGGTCGATAGTCTCGAAGGTGAGGAGGCTAGAGAAAAAGCGAAAGAAGTAATCATGCAATTATTGAGTGCATCTGATAATCCAATCGATTATGATACTCTAATACGTGCCTGTTCCGACGTTGGTATAGTGAGATTAACTGCAGAGGAAGTTATTGACGATCTACGTGATGTAGAGGCATTAATTCAAGAGCCAGAATTTGGATTCTTTGAGATTTTATGATTCTCAATGGTGCGATACCTTGATGCCCCCGGGTCTACAGTGAGAGGCTAGGGACAGACATGTCAGGCATCTCTTGCTTCATCCGCGCAAAGGACGGAGAGTGGATGCAATTAGAGGGATGTCACGTTTCTGTCAACATCAAAAGACGCCTTGAGCGTAAATTAGTTCGTGGTGGAGAGGGTGATGATCTTAAGGACGAGGGTTCAGAATCTGCAGTCTATACTGTACGTCTTCAAGTAGATACTAGAGGGTACAAGGTTTTGGAAGGATTATTCCGTGCAGGACAACCTTCTTTCATCGATCCGTTCATTGATAGAGAGATGCTTGTAGCAATTCAAGAGATGACTTATGATTCTGAATCAGGTAAAGTTGAGTTGATTTTAGTTGAAGATGCGGAGGCATAATGATGGAAGCAGAAGAAAGAGATTTGTTGGCTGCTTTACGTGCTTTTGATGTTCTATTAGGTGCAGGAGTAGGCCTCGAATCTGTTCTGATTAATATCTCTAGAGGAGGGTATGGAGCCATCAGTAAAGATATGGAGAAAATTATGGATGGCGTTAGTGCAGGTAGAAGGATTGAAGATGAACTTACTAAAGCCACTTCTAGAACAAAATCTACCGGTTACAAACGTCTACTAACTACTCTCAAAACTAATGTGACATCGAATACAGATTTGATTTCAGATTTGCGGCGACAAGCGGATAGAGAAGAAGAAGAAAGAACAGATCGCATAATGAAGTACATCGAAGCCTTGGAAGGAATGCCAACTGCTTTGTTGACTGTTGGAATGTTAGGGCCAATTGTATTGCCTTTGATGGCAGTGGCTCCCTATCTTTTTGCTGGAGCATCTGGTTTGATTGATGTTCCTGGGCCAGGTGTAGCTAGAATCGCAACATTTGGTGGCCTAGCATTCTGTGTTTTCGCTATGGGGATAATTGGATTGAAGGCTCATACAAGGGATCCAGGAGTTTGAGGTGATTCTATGCTTTGGCAATTAATGGAACGTCTCAATGACAACCCAACTGCCATGTTTTTACTTCCATTAGCGATTATTGGAATAGGAGGGGCAATTCCCTTGGCATTAGAATCCCGAAGAAGAAGTAGCATTGATGGTGCATTACCGGAGATGATGGAATTAATTTCTGCAGAGTTAGGGGCCGGTTTGGGGCTTGAACAAGCTTTTGCTGATGTTGCTAAGTCTAGGAATGATGTTGCCGGTTCTCTCTTAGATCAAGCTCTCGTTAGAGCTCAGGCAACATCGTTCACAGCCGCATTAGCAAAATTTGCTCTTGAGTCTCGAAGTGCTTTGGTTCAGAGAGTCGTAAATCTATTGGATGCTGCTCTTGAACAGCAGGCTCCGTTACAAGAAGTAACTTACAGAATGAGTATCGAATATGAAAAGTTGAATTCTTTGATGCGTTTGAAAGAGGAGAAAGTCTTCGGTCAAGCATTTACAATGATTGTCTTGATGGGCCTGATGTTGCCTTGTATTACTGGCTTTATAGTAGGGATATTCGCCCCACCTTCTACTGGTTTCCCTTTAGCTTCGACTTTAGAAGCTCTCTATCTATTCTCTGCTGCTGCAACGGGAGTAACTGTTGCAATTAGTGGCCGAATGCTTGGTCGAACTGGCCAATATCTTTGGTCAGCACCAGTTTGGATGCTAATGTCAACTCTCTTATTCCAGGGTGTTTACATCATGGCAGGGAATATGTTCTGAGGGATACAAATGGCAGAAATTATTGATCAGTATGGTGACGTGATTGTTTACAGTGAAGAAGGACATCCTACTCCATTCTACGAATATAATGGTCAGATTGCTGCTAATCCATATGGCGTTCTCCAAGTTTTGTTAGATGATGATGATCTAGAGGAAGTAATGTACAACGGAGGTAAGCAATGTGTGAAAATTGCTCACAGAAAGCATGGAATGTGCAGAACAAATATTTGGGTGGAAGACGAAGAAGGAATTCAGATTGCAAAGAATATTGCATCACATACCGAGGTCCCTCTTGGAGATGGGCCAGGAATGGTGCCAATTTTCGACGGCCGTCTTCCAGATGGATCACGTGTGAATGGTACTATTCCACCTGTTTCTCCTGATGGTCCAACTCTTACTATTCGTAAATTTAGAGAGGACCCCATTACAATTGTTGATTTGATTAAATGGGGAACTGTTTCTCCTCGTTTGGCAGCAATGTTTTGGACTTGGGTCGATGGACTTGGTGCCAAACCAGCGAATTTTGTTATTGCTGGAGGTACTGGTTCGGGTAAAACTACAACTCTCAATTGCCTTGGTATGTTTGTTCCATGGTCCGATCGAGTCCTATCCGTTGAAGATACTGCCGAACTACAAATTTATCACGACCATTGGCTAAGAATGGAAACTAGAGATAAACGTCCAGACGGTACATCAGAGATTGACATGAATGCTTGCTTGAAATCAAGTCTTCGAATGCGTCCTGATAGAGTTATTGTAGGTGAAGTCCGAGGTCCAGAAGCTGCTACAATGCTAATGGCAATGAATACTGGTCATGATGGTTCGTTTGGTAGCCTTCACGCCAATACTGCTAATGAGACGGTCAAAAGACTCGTTAATCCTCCAATGAGTGTTCCATCAATAATGCTTAACGCATTAGATTTGATTATAATGCAAGCACGCCTCAATGTAGGAGGTAAAAATATTCGTAGAATTACTGAAGTTGCAGAAATTGCAGGAATGGAAGGAGATACTCCACGTCTAAATCCAATATGGAAGTATGATGCAAGTCAAGGAAAGATTGTCGAAACAGGTGTTCCGAGTAAGGTTCGAGAAATAATTTGTACTGCAAAAGGCTGCACTCCTGCTGATTTTGCAGCAGTCGTCAGGCAAAAAGAACAGATTTTGACAGATTTGGTTAACAGAGATATTAGGGATATCGAATCTGTTACTCGAGTGATTCAGACATATCATTCAACAGTAAACTAATCAGGCACCTTCTTGGCCTAATTGTCTAAGACGATCTAGTATTGCATCAGCTGAATCCAATGTTCTCCTTGCGGATTCCATTTCATCAATATCGTCTTCATCTATTTCGTTTAATTCTTCTACACTTCGTGCAGGCTTCTTTCCAAATGATTCAAGGACATCATTTAGTGTATCTACAACATCAGATACTCTTTCAGGATCTAGTGCAATTTGACCTGGAAGGGTGGGCATTTCGGCTTCAGAAATATATCCCATTTCTACTGCCAAGACTCCAGCCGCAGCAATTAATCTAGGTCTTACCTCAGGATGATTGGCATCCCATCCTCTTCTTTCTAGGAATCTAATCATCAACGAATGCTCAAGAGAGGTGAATTTACCATCATTTCTTCGAATAACTGTTTCTACAATTCGTTCTAGAGCTTCTATCTGTTGCTCCATTCGTTCCAATGTAGATTTAGCAACATTATCAATTTCGTCAACTCTTCTAAGTAGTAATCTAATCGCTCTATCTCTTCTTGCAGCGACTGGGTCTACATCCATTTCCATATCGTTGAGTGAAATTTGAAGATCAAATAATCCATGAACGCGTCCACTTATTGCAGGTAATTCCATGTCTAAACCCGTATCTTTTGCAAAGTTTTCAAATGCCATTCTAGAGCTGGGAATATCTCCCCTAGAAGCCAAAAGAATCTCTTCAAGTGAATCAAGAAGTCCCCCGCGTTCTTCTTCAAAGCGTCTAATTGCTTGTCTTTCTCTCCATGAACCTGGTAATAATGATTGAGCCTCATGCTCCTTTTCTTTTCTTTGAGCCATTTCTTGAATTAGATTCAGAACAAATTCCTTGACAATATTATGGGAGACGTCGAACCCTCTTGGATTCAGATCTTCAATGAAAGCAGCAATATCTTCGGGAGATTGCTCTCCGATGATTAGAAAATCTCGAATTAAGGAACGTAATTCTGCTTCACGAGTTTCTACTTCTCTAAATGCAATTTCAGCACCTACTTCAATAGTTTGAGTAAGTGGTTTAGAATCCTCAATTGTAACTTCTTCTACCTGTTCTTCTTCTTCACTAATTACTTCGATTAATACCGTTTCAGGTACTTCTTTTACTTCTTCGATCTTTGTTTGTATGATTTCTTGAGGAGCAGTTGTGGAGATGGGGGTGTTAGTCGGGGGGATGGGTGCTAAAGGCCTCGGAGTGGGGGCTGAAGATGAAGATCCTCGTTTCACAGATCTTTTGATTCTGCCCCAAGCCCCTTCTTGATTCGAGAGTACTCCGGCTACTCTACCTACAAGTTGTGTTTTATTTCCTGAACGAGGCATTTCTAGTCTTGCACATAATTCATGTAAATCATCTCTATTCATCTCTGCAAGTGAATCAATTGTGAGCTTTTTTGGGTCGTGATAAATATGTAACCATATTCGTTGTCGTTTGTCTTTTTGAGAGCCTGAACTTTTTATTCCAAATATCTTCAATAAATCAGTCAATTGTTGGTTAGAAATATCTTGAATTCCTTCCCAGCTAAGATCTTCTTCAGGGATAATAATTGATTGAATTAAACGAATTCTTAACCTTTCTACCGAGCCAGATCGAGGGATTCCTGCCTCGGATGCGGTATCTTTGAGTTGCTCTAATTTGCTTGTATGAAGAATCGCTAGACGTTCAGTGTCAATTTGCATGTCTGAGCCCTCAATTACATCCATCGCATCCTTAGGTGTTGTATAGGTTGCGCCAATGTTGGGGTCGAAAAGTACATTCTGAAAGAAAATAGATAATTGCCGAAGTTATCTATTCTTCTTCCGACATATGCATTCTTTCTAGGATTGAATTCCAATCATTCATCATAAAGTGAATATCAATGTTTAATTTATCCACGGGTCCTACGCGTTCGATACCTGTAGTCATAGTTCCATCTTGATTGACTGTCTCGATAATTATCTCATATCGTAGTAAATCGTCAACATCGCCTTCTGGATTGATTAATGTTTCAAGAACAAACAGATCCTTTACTTTCTCTGCTTCTTCTAACATAGGTCCCACTTGCCTCTGTCTGTAATGTATTCCAATATGGTCATGAAACTCTTTTGGAGTTCTTTCTAGAATTGTTTTTGTTACTGACCATGCATTTGTTGCTTCAGTATCTGTCCAAGATTGAATTACATGTGGATGAAAACCTTGACGCGCTAAGACTACCATTAAATCAACAAATGGTGCAGGTACAAAGCGCATTCCAGCCATTTCTTCTGCATCCGGTAGCAATGCATGCCTTCTTTCGTTTAATCCTGCAAGAGAATAACTGCCTCTTGGGATGATGAATCCATCAATTTCTCCCTCTTTTATCATTCGTTCAGCCTTTCTCAAATCTTCACCCGAATTTGAATCTAGATCAAACTGAGAGAAATTTCTGATTTCCAATCTACGTGGTATTTTCCCTCGTCTCCTGAGTAATTGTCGTTGTATGATTTTCTCATCACAGAGAATAATTGCATCTGCTTTGAGGTGCCAAGGGTCATCACTTGAAACTAATACATGAAAAGGATGATTTCTTTGGAGTGCAGCTACGATAGACAATCCCTTGCTTGAGAGAACTTCCTTACTATCCCAAACCATATTACTTGGTGCAATTAAGAGATCGATTTCACCTTGATCTAAATTCTCACAACCTTGAATTAAACTTTCAATGTGTTGAATATTATTATCGGAAAGATGCAGGGAGAGCGCCTCTATTCTTGCAGCACAGTGGTGGGAAAGACTTGAGAGGACGCCAATTCTGTCCATACTCTCCTCGCTCATAATGCCCTGTCGTCTGTACACCTGTTGATATAGCAAACCCTCTAACAGGCCTTTGTCCCCATGGTTGCGAGCATAGATTTGGAGGCGCGCCTGCGCTCTTATCGTGATAGAGTGGAATCCGCTCTAGAAGAATTAGTTTCAGAAGAGATGCTTGGACCTTCTGCGGAAGCTATGGCTATGGCGCGAACAGTATTGATGGCAGGAGGGAAGAGATGGAGACCAGTTCTGACATTATTGGCTCATGAGGCTGCAGGAGGAGTTCCAAACGATGAAGTAATGGATCTTGCACTAGCGTTTGAATTAATTCATACGGCTACATTGGTTCATGACGATATCTATGATGGTGCACGACTAAGACGAGGAGCCCCTACATTACACACTACTCATGGTGATGCAGAAGCAATTATTGTTGGAGATTATCTGTTCGTGTTAGGTTTTGGTTTGGGTGGAAGAGCTGAAAATAAAATTGTTGAATCGGTTTCAACAACTTGTACTGCTATCGCTGCTGCTGAATTAAAACAAATGAGGCATATTAGAGATCTTACTACTCGTCCAGAGGATTATGATGAGATAGTCAGGGGTAAGACTGCCGGTCCCTTTGCAAATGCATGTGCAGCAGCGGCAATTCTTGCTGATGCTTCAGAGATAGAAATTGAAAATCTGAAAGGTTTCGGAATGGGAATAGGTGTCGCATTCCAAATGGTAGATGATTTACTAGATTTGACGGGTGATTTGTCTATGGGTAAGCCTAGAGGAACTGATGTTCATGAAGGAAAGATGACATTGCCATTAATTCATGCATTAACTGTACTACATGGTGCACCCAGGCAAAGAATTTCAGAAATTCTAGAATCGTTTAATGATGCCCATTGGGATGAATTAACAGAGTTGCTTCACGAAGCAGGCTCGTTTGAATATACACGGAATTTGATTGAAACTCATCTAATTAATGCACTAGACAAGTTGAGGACATTACCCTCAACTCCTGCTAGAGAATTGATGGAAGGATTAGCGGAGATATCCCTAGGTAGAAAGGTATGATTCTCATGCTTCAGGATAGTTATGATGTGATAATTATCGGGGGTGGGCCCGCAGGTAGTACTGTTGCCCGTTATGCTGCTGCTGGCGGTGCAAATGTATTGGTAATTGATGGAAGAGATCCCATCGGTTCTCCTCTTCAATGTGGTGAATTGGTTCCTACAAATGACGAGATGAGGAGGCTTTGTCCTGATGTTCCCGATATGGATGATTTGTTTCAAACTCCTGAACATGCAATATCTAGAAAGTCTTCAAAAATGCACATTGTCCCTCCTTCAGGGAAACCATTGAAGTTTAATTTCGATGGTTTGGTTCTAAATCGAGTTGCTCATGATGAAGCTCTTGTTGACTTGGCTAAACAATCTGGGGCAGAATTTCTTGTTGATGAATATGTAGAATCAGTGGTAGAGGATTCAGTTAATCTCCGAAGTGGTCAATCGATTAAAGCAAAAATTGTAGTAGGTGCGGCAGGACATAGTGATCCATTAAGAAGGGATTATTGGGATGAAAAGTCTCTGAAAATCCCAGTAAAATTTGTTCTTATGGATGGAGATTATGGGGATGCTGTTGAATTACATTTTGGTTCGATGGCTCCAGGCGGTTATGCTTGGATGTTCCCTAAATCAAGTGGAGCGAATATTGGTCTAGGGATTCAAAAGAGTTTTTCGAGAGGAAAATCCATGAACAAATATGCGAATGAGTTTATCTCGAAATATGATGGAGAGATATCATTCAGAGGAGCAGGTTCGCTTCCTATGTCAGGTACGATAAAGAATTTCATCAAAGGTAATTATTTGTTAGTTGGCGATTCGGCTGGCATGGTACTTCCGTCTAATGGAGCAGGTATTACAATAGCAATGGTTGGTGGAAGGATAGCCGGTCAAGTAATTGCAGAACATCTGAAAGATGGAGTCCCGCTCTCTGATTATGAAAAGAGATGGAATAAACAGATGGGTAAAGTAATGCGTAATTCCAAGAGGTCGTTCAAAATTGGTAGTGTTATGTTTAGGCTTCCTGATACTTTACTGAATATTCTCTTTAATCGACTAACTAGGGGAATTATTTGGCGAGCAGTTACATGTCGTCGAATGTTTTGGATTATCTAATATTCTTTTATTTCGTACCTTCCCAAATCGTTGCCATTCCAGGGAAGATAAGTTTTGATTTGACGTTTTTGAATCCGGTTTCCTTCATCATTTTCACGTAATGTTTTGTTGTGCCAAAGTGAACATATGTTTTAGTTAACCATTTCCAAGGATGTTCTTTTTGTTTACAAATTATTCTCGCATACGAACCGACCCAGATTCTCATGTACAGGTAACCTAGCCAGCCATGGAATCGATTGATTTTAGCTGGGTCCACAATTACTATTTTACCTCCTGGCTTTAGTATTCTTAGTGCTTCCGATAATCCCTTTGGCTTGTCGTACCAGTCCCTAAACGAGAAAAGGGTACAAACTGCATCGAACGAACAATCATCAAAAGGTAGAGATTCAGCAGTTCCTTCAACAAATGTTACCTTAGAGTCGCCTCTAGAGATTCGCTTTTCGTTAACTCTTGGTTCTGCAACAGATATCATAGCAGGTATGGGGTCAAGACATGTAAGATCTCTTCCTACCAGATTTTCTGCAAAAGATCCTGGTCCACACCCGATTTCCAAGATTTTACCTTCTAGCGGCAATCTTTGTTGTACCATTTTTCTCCATCTTTGATCTTGACCAAATGTTGCAAATCGATTAATTCGGTCGTATACAGGGATAGTTGCTTCTAGATTAGACTGGAGGGTCACCCAGTCATCTTCTTCCATTGAGGCGTGGTCCACGCGTGCCCCACTTATCGCATAGATATGAGTTTTGAGTTGTGATTTTATTTGTTCATTCCTTAACGGTCAATATGATAAGCCCATCCATATTGGGCGAGAATAAGGTGATTCACTTTGGGAAGAGATGATATCCTACGAGCGGTCAAAGAAGCCGAAGCTTCTGCTGAAAAAACGATTGTTGATGCTAGAGAGAAAGCATCCAGAATACTTTCTGATGCTCGTTCTGCTGCTACTGAGTCAATCAATAGTGGACGACGTGAAACTGAAGCCTCAGCTCAGAGTAATCTTCAGGCTGCTCGTGATTCCGCGTCCGGGGAAGCAGCGAAAGTTAAGAAGTCTGGATCTGGAGCACTTTCCGATGTTCATTCTAATGCTGAATCTAATAGAGATGCAGCTATTTCTCTTGTTTTAGATGCGATTCGAAATTAGAAGGTGATTTTGATGGTTGGAGAGATGACAAATCGGCCAATGGCACGATTTATGGCATCTGGATTAAGATCTAATCTTGATGATGTAATGCATCGATTAGTTGGTCTCAATGCAATCGATATTATTGATTTTGATGGTGAAGGTGGAACAGGATTAGAATTAGGGTCTCCTCGTGATGACCATGAAGATATTGCTAAACAACTGACTACTTATCGTAGTGTATCTAGTTGGATTAATCCTGAGAGTCCAGATCGAAAAGCTACTGAATCTAATGTTCGAGAATGGCTCTCTGGACTATTGAAGGATGCGGTTGCTGATGTGGCAAGTAAAATAGAGAGAATAGAAGATATTTCTTCGTTGATTAATTCTTCAAAAGAAAGGGTTCAATCCTTAGAAGATTTTGCTGCATTAGGTGTTGATTTAGACCTCTTAGATGGTTATAATTCGGCTACAACATTAATTGGTCGAATTTCAGGAAAGGGCTCAGTGAAATCCTCTTTGAAAGAGGCTGGAGTCATTGGTTTTGTTGCTGATGCGAAAACTGAGAGAGGACATCTTTGCTTAGTAGTCGTCCGCAATGAAGATGCCGATTCAGCCTCAAAGGCACTTGATTCGCTTGGATTTACTGCAGTTCAGCCTCCATCAGGGGAAGGATCCCCTTCTACTGAATTATCTGCTGAAAAGAAGAATCTTGAATCCCTTTCTGACGAGAAAAATAATTTAGAAACCAGTTTAGAGGATTGGAGTTCTTCTCATGGTCCGAAATTTCTTTGCGGCTTAGAACTCCTCGAGAGAGATTTTGTAGAATCCACTGCTCCAACTAGAATTGCTGTTAGCAAGTATGCGTTTATTATCGATGGTTGGGTTGTAGCAGATAGAGTGGAGGAAGTAAAAACATCTATCGGCTCTTATTGCAGTCACATTCATGTTGATACTGATGTGGCTCCAAAACATCACGGTTTACATGGTCATCATGATGACCACAATTCTCCAAGCCCTCCTATTGCATTTGGCGATCATGGACTTTCCAAGCCTATGGAGTTACTAACTGATGCAGTTGGTCGTTCTGATTATGGAAAGATTGACCCTACTGTGTTCATGCTTTTCACCTACCCATTGTTCTTTGGCTTAATGCTAGGAGATATGTTGTATGGATTGATGACATTAGGTCTTGGAGGCCTTGTGTACATGAAAACTAAAGATTCTGGAAATGAATTAGGTATTCTTGGAGCTAAACTCTTGTCTTACATTGGAATATCTACTATCCTCTTTGGATATATTTATGGCGAATTTGCAGGTTTTGAAATTCTTCCTCATTATCATTGTGAAGCAGCATTACATGCTGCTGGAGCATCAAGTTCAGGATGTCATTGGGTGTTTACAGATGGGGTGCCGTCATGGGCATCTTCCCTTTCAATAATGTATCCAAATGGCGGTGAATTCTCAAATCATCATAATTTGTTTGAGGCAAATCTTCCTATGGGTGTTGTCTTAGCATTCCCATTCCACAGAGTTACTGGAAACTTAACTGATCTTATTCTACTTACTATTTACCTGGGAGTTGTACATCTGATGGTTGCCTTTGTTTTGGGTGCTATAGATGAAATTAGACATGGACATGGTTGGTCCGGTGCATTATTTGGAAAGGTTTCTTGGATGCTAGTATTGGGAGGAGGGTTCTTTTTCTCATATGCCTATCTTATCCTTCAAGGAACTCCTTCTGCAGAATATGAGGCATTACTTTCTGACATTCAAATCGGTGGTGCAGTTGCAGTATTAATTGGAGTTGCATTGATTGTAGTACACCTAACTCATGAGAATGTACCATTGCCTGTGGCTCTTCTCCTAGGTCCTATTGAAGCAATTGGAATGTTGCCCACTACTCTATCTTATGTTCGTTTATTTGCAGTTGGTATTGTTGGAGTGAAAATCGCTGAAGCAGGAAATGGCTTGCTATATCCAATGATTGTAGAGGGCTTCTCTTCTGGTGGCTCCATATTAGTTGCAATTATAGCTTTACTTGGCTGGTTTTCAGTTCAGATATTCGCATGGGTATTGGGTGTATTTAGTCCGAATATCCATGCAGCCAGACTCCATTTTGTTGAATGGATGCGCCAATTCTACACCGCTTCAGGGAGAGCATTTGCTCCCCTAGGAGGTCGGTCCCAATTCGTGGAGGTGGATTCGGGGCAATGATAACATTCCAGCGCGGTTTCGCGCAGGATACAAAAAAACGGAGGAATGAGAAATGAACCCAAAGATGATGAGAAACGTAATGAGAATGATGATCGTTCTGCTAGCCTTCATTGGCATGGCAGACGTGGTTGCAGCGACAGGTGCTGTCGCAGCTACAGCCAGTGGCGGTTATGCTTGGGGTATGCCCCTTGGAGCAGGTATCGCACTAGGTCTAGCTGGTGTTGGCACTGGACTCAGCCAAGGACAGATTGGAGCAGCAGCAGTCGGAATGGTTGCTGAAGATGGCGATAAGTTCGTCACAGGTCTAATCTTCACTGCATTGCCTGAGACGATCGTATTGTTCGGTTTCCTAGCAATGTTCTTGATGTGAACATTCGGGATTCGAATACTATATTCACGATTGTGAGGATTGTACTATGAGTTTAGAAAAACTTGCTAAAGACATTGCAGCGGAAGCAGCGAAGGAAGCTAAAGCCATTATTTCAGAGGCTAAAGCTCAAGCGGCAACAATTGCTTCTGAAGCTCAGAAAGAGGTAGAAGTTCATGCAACTTCAACTCTATCTGGTTCAGATTTGGAAGCTGCTCAAATCGCTAAAGAATCAGTTGCTAGTGCTAGGCAGATGAATCAGAAGGATGTTTTAATTGCCCGAAGAGAAGAAATAGACATTACATTAGAAGCAGTTCGTAGTCAACTTGGTAATCCTAAGTTGTCGAAACGTTCGGCTATGTTGGATTCTATGCTTAAACAGGCTAAGTCAGAAGGTTCTGGCAAGATGACATTACTACCTGCATCTATTGATAGGGCTGCCTTAGAACAGAAGGCTAGTGGTTACAATATTGGTGAAGATATTGATGCACTTGGCGGATTTATTCTTGTTGCAGAAGATAATAGCATAAGATTGGATTTTACGTTTGACAATCGTCTAGAGGAAGTCTGGATGGATTCCCTCGGCGATGTAACTAGGACATTATTTGGAGAATGAGGGGTTTCTATGTGGTTAGGACGAGCTAATTGGGCAAATGCAGCAGCCCGTGCTCGTTCACGTAGGTCTCGATTACTCGATAGAACTAGGATTCGACAATTGTTGAAACTAGAACCTGAAAGTATTGCCAATACAATTGGTGATGCGGGCTATCGTGCCGATATGGATCTATATGGTCACAGACTAAATGGTGCTGAACTTGTAGAGGCTGCATTAAGTCATAATTTGGATCGAGAAGTACATGAAGTCGAACGTTTTTGCAATGGTGAATTAGCAGATATTGTAGATGTTTGGGCCTTAAGGGTTGATTTTAACAAGGCAAAAGCAGTTCTTCGAGCAGTTAAGAGTGGAGCAGATAGCTCTAGAGTAGGCGAAGGTGCGTTACCTGCGGAAAATCCGCACAATACGCGATGGATCTCCATCATCGATTCATCCTCTAACCTCGCTGAAGCAGCATCTTCTATCACTAAGATGAGAATTGGAACTAGAATTTTCTCTGACGTTCCTCCAGAAGCAGGTTTGGCAGAATACGAAGACGCTCTAGATAGAGCCTACTACCGGCAGGCATTGAAATCTATACCTACACGAGGTCCACACTCTTGTCTCAAACGATATCTTAGAATGGAAATTGCACATCGTGATATTTTGAATATAATGAGGGCTATGCGTCAAGGTTTGTCCAACGAGAAGAGATCTGAAATATTTGTTCCAGGTAGTGGCTTATCCAAGGCAACAGAGAAAGGTCTACTAGCAGCACAGAATAATGATGATATTCTTACTGCTTTGCGTAGAACTCCTAGTTTTGATGATGAGGGCCTTGAAGCCGCCTTTACGGCTGTAGACTCAGGTATTTCATTAGATCCAGTTGTAGACTTATTCCATCATAAGAGAAGCGAATTATTACTTCGTTTTTCTCATCTCAATCCTATTTCTGGAGTTCCTATTGTTTACTATATCGAGAGGAAATTACTCGAGATTGAAAACCTACGTTTACTAGTGCGCGGTAAAGCGGCAGGTTTGCCGGAAGGCATTATTGAAGCGCACTTGACATTGTAGGGGGGAAAGGAATGGAAATAGCAGTTGTTGGAAATCCCGAGTTCACTCTTGGTTTCCAATTAGCAGGTGTTACCCATCTCCATAACCCTACAGATATTGATGAACTCGCGGCAACATGTCGTGAACTGATGTCCAATAATGACATCGGCATCGTTGTATTAGATTCCCGCGACCTTAGTCGTTTGCCGGAGCGTATCCGTGATCAGGTAAATCTGAGCATTACGCCCACATTTCTCGGTATTGGTACCGAGGAAGACAACACATTGCGGGAGTCTATTAGAAAGGCACTAGGTGTCGATCTATGGAAGTAAAAAAAAACACAAAGGAAGTGAAGACATGAGCAATAATGAAGGCGTCATATATCGAATTTCAGGACCTGTCGTTACAGCGACGGGAATTGATGCAAGAATGTACGAAGTGGTCCGTGTAGGCCATGAGAAATTAATGGGTGAAGTAATTGAGATACATGGAGAACAATCCGTGATTCAGGTTTACGAAGACACCTCTGGCATACGTCCTGGCGAACCTGTATTCAGTACAGGTCAGACACTTTCTGTACAACTTGGCCCTGGTCTTCTAACTCAGATTTACGATGGAATCCAAAGACCTCTTCAAACTTTAGAGGAAGTCATGGGTGTGTTCATTACTCGTGGAGTAGATGCAGATGGACTTGATCTTGAGAAGAAGTGGACATTCGAATCAACTGCTTCTGTGGGTGACGAAGTTTCTGGAGGACAAGTAATTGGTACAGTTCAAGAGACTGACACAATTACTCATAAAATCATGGTACCGCCTAAGGCTTCTGGAAAAATTAAATCCATCGAATCGGGTGAGTTTAACGTCACTGAAACTGTTTGTACTCTAGATGATGGAACAGAGATTCAGATGATGCAGGAATGGCCTGTACGTCATCCTAGGCCCTTCAATCAGAAATATGCTCCAGATACGCCATTGGTTACTGGTATGAGAATCCTGGATTTCCTTTTCCCATTAGCGAAAGGAGGAGCTGCTGGAATCCCTGGTCCTTTTGGTTCAGGAAAAACGGTTACCCAACAATCTCTTGCTAAGTATTCAGATGCTCAAATTGTAGTATATATTGGATGTGGAGAACGTGGAAATGAAATGACAGAAGTATTAGATGAATTCCCTCATCTTATCGATCCAAACACAGGTAAACCGTTGATGAACCGAACTGTAATGATTGCAAACACTTCCAATATGCCTGTTGCTGCTCGAGAAGCATCTGTATACACTGGAATCACGATTGCAGAATATTTCCGTGATCAGGGATATGATGTTGCTCTTATGGCTGATTCAACTAGTCGGTGGGCAGAAGCAATGCGTGAAATTTCAAGTCGTCTTGAAGAGATGCCCGGTGAAGAAGGCTATCCTGCATACCTATCTAGCCGTCTTGCAGAATTCTATGAGCGTGCAGGTCGTGTTGAGACCCTAAACGGAGATGATGGTTCTGTTACTGTAATCGGAGCAGTTTCTCCACCTGGTGGCGATATTTCAGAACCTGTTAGTCAAGGTACATTGCGTATTGTCAAGGTTTTCTGGGGTCTCGATGCAGGTCTTGCTAGACAAAGGCACTTCCCAGCAATTAATTGGCTGAATTCTTATTCACTGTATCCTCAGAGCTTAAATCAATGGTTTAGGGACAATATTGCCAGTGATTTCCCTGAGGTTAGAACTGAGATAAGTGCTCTTCTAAAGGTCGAAGCAGAATTGCAAGAAATCGTACAATTGGTTGGTTCAGATGCATTGCCTATGGACCAGCAACTAACTCTTGAAGTTGCACGTATGATCCGTGTATACTTCCTCCAACAGAATGGATTCGATCCTGTTGATGCTTACAGTGGAGTTGAGCAGCAATATGCAATGGCTCGTGCAATACTTACTTTCCAAGAAGAAGCGAAAAAAGCTATGGCTGCGGGAGCAGTTCTAGAAGATGTTGTGAATGTTCCAGCACGTATCGAATTAATGCGTGCTAGATTTGCAGAAGGTTACCTTGAGAAGATTGAGGGACTAGTTGAAGAAATGGTAAGTCAGATTGGCAATTCCGTGGAGGCCCAGTAGGGGGGTATGAAAAATGACAAGTAAAGAATACAAGACAATTACTGATATCAAGGGACCTTTGGTGTTCCTAGAGAAGACTGAACCTGTAGCTTATGGTGAGATTGTAACAATTCGTCTTTCAGATGGTTCAACAAAGAACGGACAAGTTCTAGACACATCTGATGATATGGTTGTTGTACAGGTTTTCGAGGGTACTGAAGGTATTGATAGAAGAGCAGGTGTAAAATTCCTTGGAGATGTTTTCAAGTTACCAGTTAGCAAAGGATTAGTTGGCCGAATTTTAGATGGTGCAGGCCGTCCAAGAGACGGTGGGCCAGATATTGTTGCTGATGAGAAAGCAGATATTATTGGTGCAGCTATCAATCCTTATTCACGTCAATCTCCTCATGATTTTATTCAGACAGGAGTAAGTGCAATTGATTGTTGTACTACTTTGGTTAGAGGACAGAAACTTCCCATCTTTAGTGCATCTGGACTTCCGCATAACGATATCGCATTACAGATTGCTCGTCAGGCTAAATTGAAGGACAGCGATGAAGAATTTATCGTAGTATTTTGTGCAATGGGGATTACTGCAGAAGAATACAATTTCTTCCGAGCAGATTTGGAACGTACTGGTGCTCTAGAAAATGCTGCTTTGTTCGTTAATCTAGCAGACGATCCAGCAGTTGAACGTTTGATTACTCCTCGTCTTGCTTTGACAGCCGCTGAATATCTTGCGTTTGAACACGACTATCACGTACTAGTTATCTACACAGACATGACGAATTATTGTGATTCTCTCCGTCAGATTGGTGCCGCACGTGAAGAAGTTCCAGGTCGAAGAGGTTATCCAGGATACA
Source organism: Euryarchaeota archaeon UBA125 (assembly GCA_002502625.1). Classification (GTDB taxonomy): domain Archaea; phylum Thermoplasmatota; class Poseidoniia; order Poseidoniales; family Thalassarchaeaceae; genus MGIIb-N2. The sequence continues at coordinate 19,619 of DAPV01000061.1, read as the reverse complement.
TGTATACTGACTTAGCAATGCTTTACGAGAGAGCGGGAATTGTAAAAGGAAAGAAGGGAAGTATTACTCAATTCCCTATCTTGACTATGCCTGGTGACGATATCACTCATCCAATTCCTGATCTTTCAGGATATATCACAGAAGGGCAAATTGTAATTTCTCGTGAATTACATCAAGCAGGAATCTATCCACCGATTAACGTTCTTCCATCACTTTCTAGACTGATGGGTGGATGTATTGGTGAAGAAACTACACGTGATGACCACAAGAAAATCAGCGATCAGATGTATGCAGCATATGCGCAAGGTCGTGAACTTCGCGGTCTTGTAGCAATTGTTGGTGAGGATGCTTTGAATGAAAGAGATTTACAATATCTAAAGTTCTCAGATATATTTGAGGATAAATTCGTAAGACAGGGGAGAGATGAAGATCGAACAATCGATGGAACACTAAATCTCTGTTGGGAATTATTAGCGAATATTGACACCAAGTATCTTGAAAGATTGGATGATGAACTTATTTCGAAGTATCATCCTACAGAAAAGAAAGAATAAATTTATTGAAGGAAAAATAAGGAGGTGATTTACTATGGCGTTAGATATCAAGCCTACACGCAGTGAACTCATCAACTTGAAACGTCGAATTAAACAGACACAGAATGGATATAAACTTCTGAAAATGAAGAGAGATGGTCTTTTCCATGAATTTAGAACTCTTCTTTCTGAGATGATTTCGGCACGTGAAGAACTTGTTCAAACATTTAGAGAGGCAAAACAAGGAATTGATTTAGCAAGTGCTATTGAAGGTGGACTCGAGGTTCAGAGTGCTGCAATCGCTATCTCAAATCACCCTGAGGTTATGGTTGAAAGACGCAATATCATGGGTGTCGTAGTTCCTAGCGTATCTGGTGAAAATCTTTCTTCGACTATGGATGAAAGAGGAATGGGATTAGTTGGTGGTTCCCCATATATTGATGAGGCTGCTGATGGATATTCAGCCCTAATTGAGAAGATCGTTAAGGCTTCAGAAATGGAAGCTACTCTCAAGCGCCTTCTTGAAGAGATAGAGGCAACGAAAAGAAGAGTGAATGCACTTGAGTTCGTTGTCATCCCACAAATGGAGGAAGCGAAATCTTTCATTCAACTTAGGTTAGAAGAGATGGAGAGAGAAGAGACATTTAGACTAAAGCGATTTAAAAATAAGTGATTTCTCTATTTTTTCTAGTCTTAATTTTCTTTACGTGTTAACATAATTACATATCCAACTAGTTAGACGCTTAACTGGTGGAAGTGTTGGGCGAACCAGATGTACCGGCACTCCGTTTGGAAAGAAAGGCTTGGACACAACGTGATTTTCTTGAGCAGTTAACTGCTGAACATTTCGTAATAATTTCTGAAATAAATGAGGCACAGTATGGATTTGCATGGATGGTTGATGCAGTTGGAGATGATGTAGAATCTAGTCTTGACAATCTGCGTTCAAAATTATCTCCTTTAGGTTGGGTACCTAATCTTGAAGATGATGAGCCATATATTCTGGAGATATCTCCTATTCGTGTAAGAAATGCTGTCATTCGAAATGGTACTCAGATTTTCTTGTGGCTCCTTTCTTTTATTTTTCTAACAATAATTGGTGCAGGTTGGATTGGAAGAGTAAATTCCTCTATTGATTCTAGTTCTTTCGAGGCTCTGAGTATAGGTGGAATTGAGTATGCAATGCCCGTAATGGGTACAATTGCTCTAGCAAGTTTTATTCGAAGATTCGTCGCTAATTCTTATGGGGTAAAGGTAGACCATCTTTTGCCTATTAGTATACCATTTCCAATAACAGGATTGAGTCCAATTTGGCCGTTTGGATTAATTGGAATTCTCCAACTTCGTCGTATTGATGAGATTCAGTTTCCGAATCGAATCAGTTTAGCTCATGTTTCGCTGGTTTTACCATTTACATTGATTATTTCTGGAATAGGGTTTGCATTAGCGGGTTTACACTTTACTCCAACTAATCCTCTTCCGATTGAAGAAATTCCATTCGTTTTGGATTTGAATTGGTTTACAGAACTTATTGGCTCGTTGTTAATTGGAGACTCAATAGTTTTCAGAACTCAATGGGCATCTCCTATGCTGTTAGCAGGACATGGAATGACGATTGTAGGATTTATTTTGTTACTCCCAATTCCTAATTTTCCAGGAGATCACCTGTACACTGCTATTCGCGGTGCTGCTAAGTGGGCTACCGAAACTTCAGAGCAAGCACAACTTCTTTTATTTACTGTTGTAGTTGCACTTTTGGTAAATTTACAGGGTCAATATTGGTTATGGATTGCTATAGCGAGTTTGGCGATTTGGAGACGTTTTCAAAGTGATTCAATCCCAGTTCCTATGGTAGTTAATGATACAGATATTGCGAATGAATCTATGCCTTCATGGATTACGCCTATGGCTGTAGTAATGCTAATTATTGCCCTACCCACTTATGATGTAAATTATTCAATAGATGATTGGGATCATGATTTGGATATGGAAGAATGGATTGTGAATCACGATATTATGTTTGGTAATAATTCAACATTAGAATACACTCTCATACCTAAGGGTGTGTTGGATAGTTCTGGAAGTATTCATGTTTCTCCTTCTGGAGTTATTGAAGGATGGGGCATCGAAATAATGTGTCCAGGTGAGGATAATTTTTCTGGATTAGATTGTAATTATTCGGATATTTCTCAACGTTCTCCTGGAAATTTATTAATCAAACTAGATCCTCCTTCTAATTCAATAACAGGGGTAATTCAATTGAATTTTGATTTACATAGTACTTCGAGTGGAATTACATTTCATCACCAAACTACTGTAAATGTAACAGGTTCAGTGAGAATATTGAGCGAAGGCTGGTATTCTAGTGAAGAGAATCACTGTGTAGATGTGGTAGTTGGACTAGAATCATTACCTGCAAACATAACTGTGGACAATCCTATGTGGACTATAGTCGGAGGAGAGACTCATGTCGTAAATGACCCAATGAACATTACAATGGAATCACCTGATATAGTCTGTGTAGAGCCAATGGAAGGTGCAATACAGTTAGCAGGTACATCATTAGATGGTAGAATTAGTGGCCCAGTAATCAATTATCAGTCTGATGATGGTTCATCTTTCTCCTTGAAAGCGGGTTTGTTGGATGTCAATCGTTCGGCTATTGCCTTAGAAGATGGGTTTGAATTTACTGATTCAAATCCATTTGGCGCCGAGGCTCTTGGATGGCATGTTAATCAATCGAGTTCTTGTCCTGAATTTGTCGCTGTAGAATTATCTCAGAATAGTAATCACACGTTTGATGAGAATTTCAATGGCTCACAAATTATACATATTTCTGAAGATACTACTAGCGGAAGATTGGTAATTCCTGATTTTGGTATATTGACAGTATGTGGTGAATCTCTTCGTTTTAACTATCAAATGGTAAGTGGGCCAAGTATTTTGATTAACGAAGAAATGTTAGTTTTAGATTCTAATATCAATGTCCAATCAGTGAACCTCTCAAATGTAGGTTCTGAACCAGTTTCATTAATTCCAGTAATTCATTCATCAATATCTTTGGATTCTGTTTGGAATATCTCATTCCCCTCTGAGATAGGTGCAAATGAGTCGTTTTCATTTGATACTACTAGGTCTAATGTTACAGATGGATTTACTGCTATTTGGTTTGAATCATCATCAATTGGCCTTGAGATACATCTGGCGTCTATGTGTTATTCAGGGTTTGAATGTAGTTTGGGTGATTGATTGCGGTTAGGTATTTTTGGTACTGGTGCAATTGGTTGTTTACTTACATTTAAGATAGCAAAGGCAGGGGTTCATCCATACATCTATTCTCGGAGAGAATCATTAATTCCTTTGCAAGAGAGGGGCATAATTGTTCATTCATCAGATTCTGTAGAGGTTTTGACTCCCCCTGAATTTTCAATTCTTGAATCTGACAAGAAACTGGATGTTGCAATAATTTGTTGTAAACAAAATTCTGTATCTGAATTAACTAGCATTGCAGAGAAACATTTGGTAAGTAATGGTTTTGTAATTGCAATTCAAAATGGTTTAGGTCACTTAGATAGAGTTGCATCAATTGTGGGGAGGGGGAGGACATTTGGTGCATGTGTGACTCATGGATCTAATCGTATAGGTCCTGTAGAAATTAGACTTGGGGGAGAGGGGAGAATCGTTATTGGTCCATTGGATGAAGAGAAATTAGCGATTCGTTCGGGATTATATGAAAAAGTGGTAGAAATTTTACATGAATCCAACCTTTTTCCTGTTCTAGTATCTGATATTTCACCATCAATATGGGAGAAGTTACTCATAAATTTAGCAATCAATCCTATTTCTGCAATCTGTGGGGTGAGAAATGGTGCTTTACTAACATCTCCTCTGAATCAACTAGCAATTGATGTCATGATGGAAGGTGCACTAGTAGCTCAATTTGAAGGTATAAATATTGATTTTGAGAATTTAGATAATACTTTGAATGAAGTATTGATATCTACTGCTGAGAATCAAAGTAGTATGTTACAAGATGTGATTCATGGTGTCCCTACTGAAGTAGATTGGATTTGTGGAGCGATTGTAGAAAGAGCAGAGTTGCATGGAATTCCAGTCCCCCGGACTCAGACACTTTGGGATTTAGTCCGAGGTCTGTCAATAAATTAGAATATACCTTTTGAAAATGCCTTGATTGAGAATTCTGATTCATTGTTCATTGATCTAGATTGTAGTGTAACCCTACATTTTCCTTTCTCGAAATAGCTGCATCAATCACGAGAGAAGAAACAATTGACATATTTCTTAATTCAACTAATTTTCTTGTTGGTTTTGAACTTCTCCAGATTCGGTCAATTTCTTCACCGATATGGAGAACTTTCCGTTGTGCTCTTTGAAGCCGTTCATTTCTTCGAACAAGACCTACATCGTCTGACATAATTGTCTGTAATGCCTCACGATCTGCCTTTAGTGGAGCGTGTTCTATCAAATCTTCAAGACCATTAGCTCTCCAAAGTGGAACTTCAGTATCACTTTGTTTGTTTTTTTCAGTCTCAGCAATTGCATTTTTTAGTGCCCGATGCGTCATTACAATCGCTTCAAGCAGGCTGTTTGATGCCAATCGATTTGCTCCATGAAGGCCTGTACATGCGACTTCTCCAACTGCAAAAAGTCCCTTGTAGATAGATCCATCAAATGTCTTGCATTGTCCTCTACTATCTACTTCTATCCCCCCTACAATGTAATGTGCAGCTGGAGTGACTGGAATTGGATCCGGTCCTAATTCTAAGCCATATTTGGCTAATCTTTCATTTATTGTCGGAAATCTACTTTTCAGGTTTTCTCCATCTAGATGTTCAGTTACAAGAACCACATGCTTGTCTCCACTTTTTTTGAGGACGCGATCTGTAGACCTAGCAACAATATCTCTGGTGGCTAAAGATCCTCTAGGGTCAATAGATTTCATGTAAGAAAAATAATCAGGCTTTTTCCTTGATTTTCGATACTCTTGTAATCCTTCTAAGGTCATTAAAATTGCTCCAGCACCTCGAAGAGCTTCTGTAATTAGGAATGGTTGTTCGCCAGGCATTGCTAACGCAGTTGGGTGAAATTGAATAAATTCCATATGTGTAGTTTTTACAAAAGCTCGATGCGCCATTGCAATCCCATCTCCTGTGGCTACAGATGGATTCGTAGTTTCTCTCCACAGTTTTCCTGCTCCTCCTGTTGCAATAATTAACGCCTTACAGACAATTGAATGTACTTCTCCTTCGGGGTCTAAACTCCATATCCCTCTGATTCCTTCTCTTGGAGAATTTTGTTTTTCTAAAATTAAATCTACAGCCATCCATCCTTCTAAAATTGTCACCTTTTCTTGATGTAATCGATTAATCAGAGTACTTTCAATTGCTGCTCCAGTCCTATCTTTAACATGTAGAATCCTCTTTTCCTGATGCCCTCCTTCCTTAACTAAGTCGAAATTCCCATCAGAAGCACGGTCGAAGATCACTCCTTCACTAATGAGAGATTGAATTCGATCTGCCGCTTCAAGAACAACACTTCTGACTACATCTTCATCACATAGTCCATCTCCTGCATCGAGAGTATCTTGGATATGCTTTTCAATAGACTCTTCATTTGTTGTATCTAGGACTCCTGCAATCCCTCCTTGAGCCCAATTTGTAGATGAGTCCTCGAGTTGCTTTTTAGTGACTAAAGCGACATTTCTACCTTCTCTTGCTAGACCTACAGCCATGGTGAGTCCTGCAATTCCTGAGCCGACTACGACGGCGTCAAACTGCATCACCCTCTGCACCATGTAGTGTCGTACTGGCAATCTCGCATGAAGATTCGTGCAGAGGGTGCCTTTTTTTGCGATAGCGTGAATAGCCTACTCTTTGCATGATGACCTGTGTCCAAGGCATCTCGATTAGTTCTAGCCGTTTTTGGGTGTTTTCTTTTGTTTATTGTAATCTGGAATGTCGAGTATGGATTATGGAATGAAGAAGAGACTTCAATTAACCAGAAAGTAGATCTTATTGGATTAGCCACGTTTTCCTGCACTGAATCAAATATCTCTGATCAAATAGAAAATTCTGGACAATCTTCATGTTTGCATCCTTTGGGTAGTTATGCTCTCCCTGATATTTTGGTAGGTGGATTAGGCTTAATTTTAGGATTTATTGGCTTGTCGTCTGCTCTTAATCTTAGATTAAGTTCCAAAGGACAATCTAGAAGGAAATCGTGGGGGCTAATGATTGGGGGCGCGATATTAGCAGTGTTTGGGGTAATGGATATTATCGGGATATCCAATCCTAGCGGTTCAAGTGTTGAATGGGAAGCGATAATTGGCATCCCTTCTTTGATTGTGAATTTATTTTTGATAATCATTGGGATTGTTTTATTCCGTAGAGGTTCAACCAATCATGCTCAAATTTTCACTAAAACGTCGTCGAGTAGAATCAGTTATCGTGGGAAGATGGAATTAGATGGAACGGATATGAGCGTAGGACAAATGCGTAGAATATTGGGTTTAGATATTTTAGAAGATGTATTTCAATTAGGTTCTTCCGATGAATTTGAAGAAAAAGTTGGACGGGTATGTCATTATTGTAGTGGCTCAGGTTGTTCGGAATGTGGTTCTTCAGGTTCAATGTGATTCGGCGTTGATTAGCAGTGCTTCAAAACGAACGTAATTACTATCTCTGACCGTGTTGATTTAAGTGTCCTCAGGTTTGCTGTAAGCCATCGAGGTGCTCGATTATGGATGGGATTATGAGGTGGAACGATGCATCTGAAAAGAATTGAACTTGAAAATTTCAAATCTTTCATGGGTGAATTGGTGATAGATTTAGAGGAAGGATTTACTGCAATCACTGGTCCTAATGGTTCGGGTAAATCGAATAGTGGCGATGCAATTCAGTTCGTTTTAGGTACGCGTTCAACGAAGTCCCTTAGAGCTCAAAATGTTAAGGAATTAATATTCAATGGAGGAAGTAGAAGTAAGCCTGCAAAATCTTGTATGGTCACTCTAATTTTTGATAATCCGCCCAATGATTCTGGAGAAAGACGTTTGAAGGTTGATGCGGAGGAAGTATGCTTCACTCGTGCAGTCAAACTCAATTCAAAAGGAGCAGCTGTTTCAGCATATAGGCTAAATGATCGCCCATCATCTAGTACTGAATTTAGGAGATTATTGATTGAGGCAGGAGCACGAGGAGATGGCTACAACATTGTCCTTCAAGGCGATGTCGCTAGTCTTTCCACCATGACCCCTCTAGAGAGAAGAAGGGTTCTGGAAGATGTAGCAGGAGTTACCCAATACGATGAAGAGTTGAGAAAGGCAGATCGTCAAAGGAAACAAGTTGAGTCCCAATTAGAAATGATAGATGTCTTTGAGAATCAACAGATTGATCGTATTGAAAGTCTAGAAAAAGAGAGAGAGAAGGCATTGAAATATCGAGATTTAATCCAGGATCTCCAAGAATCCAAATCTTTGTTGATGCAATCTAAACATAGAGCACAATTTGAAGAAATTCGAATGTTAGGCGAAGAGAGGACACGTTACATTTCTTCTTCCGAAGAACTCAAAGATTCGTGCGAAACCTCGGAACTTAGAGTTCAATTTCTGGATGATGAGATAGTACGAATTCAAAGAGAGATGAATGCTTTACTTGGTTCTTCAGAACGTGGAACTTTGGAACGAATCAGGCGTCTTGAGATAGACATCGAAGCAGCAGGAGACAAAGTCCTCGAATTAAAAAATTCATCAGAAAGAGCATTAGTTGAGGCTAAAACCCTAGAGAAAGAAATTAGTCAAGCAAAGGAATCGATATTGAAACATCTTTCGGCAATAGAGGATGCTGAAAATCGTTTAACAAATGCTAAATTAGATATGCAGAAGGCAAAAACAGACGAATCAGATGCAAGGAAAGCCATGGAACAAGGCGATAAGGCCACAATGGATCTGAATAGATCTTATGGGAAGGCAGTAAATGAGGCTACCAAATTATCAGATAGTCTTCAAGTTCAAACTTTACAAACTGAGAGAGCACGCCAGTCTGCTGATATTGTCCATGGACAAGTTGCAGAATTACAAGATTCTCACAGGGATGCAGAGATGGAAGTATCCGATTTAGAGATGGAATTAGAAGATTTTGGAGGAGTAGATTCTGGTGAAGAGCGTAAAAAATTAGGTCAAGAATTAATACGATTGCAAAAAGCTGAAACAACCCTGCGTCAAGAAGAGATCGGTGCTAAAAATGCTAGAAATGATGCAGAAAGACAACTTATTCGTGTCCGCCAAGAAATGGAACAAAAGTCAGGTAGATCTTCTCATCAAGCTCAGGCAGTCAAGGCAATATGTGGAATGAGAGATTCCGGAGAAATTGATGGAATTTTAGGGCCACTAAATGAATTATGTATCCCCAAGGATGATTCTCATGCTCTGGCTCTATCTCATGCTTTAGGCGGAGGGATGAATCACATTGTTGTTAGAGATGATGAAGTTGCTTCAATGTGTATCCGTCGTCTAAAGGAGGGTCGTCTAGGGCGAGCAGTTTTCTTACCACTTAACAAAATGCAAGTAAGACGTGCTGGAGGCCGTGCGTTAATGGTCTCTAGACAAAACGGAGTAGTAGGTTTTGCAGCGGACCTTTTAGATTATAATTCAGAAATTGAAAATGCAGTTAGAACTGCAGTTAGAGACACATTGATTGTCCAGAATATGGATGTCGCTAGAGGGAATATGGGCGGCGTTCGCATGGTAACGTTAGATGGCACAGTTTTCGAAGCATCTGGTGCAATGGTGGGAGGAGTTAGTCGTACCCCTTCATCATCATTTGGTGGTGGTAAAGCACTAGGTTTATCCATTGTTGAAAAAGCATCTTCTGCGCTTGATTCTGCTGAGATATTACACATGACTGTTCAATCTGCAGTACAGAAGAATCAAGAATCTCAACAAGAAATCAGAACTCGTATCAATTCTTTAACTCAAGAAGATGGTTCAATGCGTGCTAGAGAGATTAAGGGTGACTTGGAAAGAGCACGTTCCAGACAATCTGACATAAAGAAGAGACTAAATGATGCACAAATAGAATTGAAAAAGAAGGCAAAAGAAGTCGAAAATTCTGAAATTGCTTCTGCAAAAGCAGAAGCCGAGCATCTTGCTGCTATTTCTAATCGAGATGAACTAATGGAACGATTGCGTTCCCAGACTCCTGAACATTTGTCTAAGCGACTAAGGGATGCTCAAGAGGCTTTTACAGAAGCATCAAGAGTGTCAATTCAGGCTGAATCCTCCTTGTCAACAAGTAAGGAAAGACTCGATATTATTCAAGGAGAAGTGCAAAAATTAGAGCACAGAGAAGAGGAATCTCGTTCCCTTGCTCAAGAAAATGAAAACCAAATTAAGGAATTAGAATCCAAGAGAGAAGAGTGGGGAGAAGAACTCGAAGGACTACGAGAAATACATTCTCAGGTAAGTGAAGAACAGAAAGAATTAGACGAGCAAAGAATGGAATTTGTTGAAGAACGAGCGACATTGCGCGCTAATCTAGAGTCAATGAATTCAAAACGAATAACAATGATGGCAAGAATCACAGAGCTTAATTCAGAGATTGATAGAAAACACTCTGTCCTCAAGGATTTATCCGTTGAAATGTCTCAAATGAACATCTCAATTCCTGAAGAAGGAGATAGTATTCCTGCATTTACACAAATTGAATCAAAGGTAAGAGGATTAGAGCGAAGGATTAGCCAAATTGGAAATGTAAACCAACTTGCCATAGAACAATATGATGAAGCCGCAGCTAGAGTTGAGCAACTCCGTCAAGACGCCTCATCATTAAGAGATAGACGAACACGTTTGATTGAAATTGCTGATCAACTAGAATCTGAACGACGTTTAAGGCTCACAGAAGTATTGAACCAAGTAGCAACGAATTTCTCAAGAGTCTATCAAATTCTTCAGCCTGGAGGAAAAGGAGATCTAAAGCTTGAAAATCCAGATAATCCTTTCACAGGAGGTTTAGAAATGTGGGCTCAACCACCCGGTAAGAGCAATAAAACTCGCTTGAACCTTCTTTCAGGTGGTGAAAAATCAATGGCTGCCTTGGCCCTTATCTTTGCCATTCAAGATTTCGAACCTTCTCCGTTCTACTATTTCGATGAAGTTGATCAAAACTTGGATTCCTTCAATGCTGAAAGTATTGCTAAACTATGTCGACTTAGAAGTGGACGCGCCCAATTTATTATGGTTACATTGAGAAAGGTAAGTCTCCAAATGGCAGATCATCACATTGGTGTTACTCATGGTGGAGATGGATGTAGTCGATTAATCATGAATTTCGATAGAGATGCTGCAGTTGAGATGGGTGAAGCTGCTGAAGCTGAATTAGAGGCTCAAAAGAAGATTGCAGAAGAAAAAGAAAACATGGTCGAATTACCAAATCCTCAGAATCGACCTATGGTGCCTGAACCGTTGCAGAATCCGGAAAGTCTTGGAGGAATTAGAGAAGAAGAATCTTCTGAAGATGATCCCTCTTCGTTGGGATTATTGGGGGATAGGGCAGCCGATACGAAAGAGGATTTGGATGAAAAATTGGATTGGGAAAACCGTCTCGAAGAGGCAGATGCGGCTGAAAAATTAGCAGAAACCTCTGAGCAAATTCCAGAAGATGAGAATTTACTAAAGGAGTGAGGTGGCTGAATGGATATCCTCAATTCTCATCATTTGCGTTCTGATATTGTAAATCGATTGTTAGGTGGAGAAGAAGATGAAGCGATTTCTCCATTTATCGATAGATTAGTAGAAATCGCTGAAATGGAAAATGGAGAACATCAGATGTTGGTAGATCCGATAGATAGGTCAATAGCGCTAGTGTTCCAGCTCTTTCAGACTGAATCCTTAGATCCTTGGGATGTCGACCTTTCTACCTTCATTGATTTATTCAGTGAGAGAATAAAGACAGCAGAAAATATCGATTTGCCTAGTTGTGGACGATTGATAAGAATGGCATGGTCGATTCTACATGCTCAAACATTTACTCTAATCGAACGCCATGAGCGTTGGGAAGAAGAATTGTTAGAAGATGATTGGACGATGGATATTGGTTGGGAAAGTGAATTGAATGATGATGAGTATTCATTTTCAGTTAATGTGTTGACTGGACAAGCAAAAGATGCTTTGCCAAATTTGTTTGAAGGTAGGATTCGCAGGACTACTGAATCAAGGCCTATTACTCTCTCTGAAATGCTATTTTCATTGAAAGGAGCTCATGAAGATGCTAGAGAGAGGCAACTTCGTGAGCAAGCACGAGTTCGTCATCAAGCCGAGGTTGCCGAGGCAATGGCTAATGTATCCTCTAGAATACATAGAGAGAATCTTGAAGATGATATTCGACGTTGTTGGTCTGCAATGAGGGATATAGGTCGAAATGGCGCTCCAGTTGAATTAGAATCAATTCGTGAGCATTTGAAAGCATTAGCCATAGAAGAAGGGGCAAATCAGGATGAAGCGAGCATAGAAGGCGAGATTTCAGGATTTGTGGCATCTCTTTTTCTCACACATCGAGGTTTTGCAGAAGTATGGCAGATGGGAAAAGCTTCAGAGGGCCGTATTTTCATCAAAGATCGATGGCCTTCTTCATCTTCTTATGACGAAGCAAGACTTCAGATTGCCGAAGAACGTGGTATTTCCTTGGTGGAGGTAGAAGCATGAGTGACCCTGGGGCTGATGCTATTGTGGAAGCATTACTCTTTTGCTCAGGCAGGTCTCTCAGTTGCTCCGAATTAGCGTCACAGTCATCCATGGATGAAGAACAGGTTGTGAAGTCTCTCGATAATCTAAGAGGTCAATATAGACGTCGTAGAGGAAATGCTCTCCAAATCGTAGAAGTAGGTGGTAGATGGTCTATGGAAGTCGATCCTCGTCTTTCACCATATTTGCCTTCAGAATTAAGGGGGGATATTCCTGAGAGGCTTCAACGAGCCGCAGCACTAATTGCTTATCACCAACCTATGATGCAAAGTGATTTGGTTAGTATGATGGGGCCTATTGCCTATGATTACGTACGTTCTTTAGCCCGATTAGGATTAGTAGATAGGCGTAGAAAAGGAAATACAAGACGTTTGCAAACTACTAGATATTTTGCAGAACGTTTCCAATGCCCTCATACTGAGCCTAAGAAAGTCAAAGAATGGTTTAGGCAACAGGCTGAGGAAAATGGTATTTCGTCACAAGCATTGGTTGATTCTATTCGAGAGTTAGATCCTCAGGTAGGAGATATGGACGTAATTCCTGATTCTGACGGGACAGAAGAGGATATCGAAGATCAAGATTGATTTCGATATTGTTCTAATTTTGCATCTACTAGAGATTGAGTAATGTTGCCTCCTTCTTGACGTACAGCATTTGCTACATCGTCTACTTCATCCGCTGTCGCTCCAGCACTCATCACCATATTCCTCAAATGCAGCCTCATGTGGCCTTCTTGGATACCTTTTGTGGCAAGTGCTCTCATAGCTCCCAGGTTTTGTGCAAGTCCCGCACAAACCATTAATCCGGCTAATTCTTGTGCGGAATTTGATTTTGTTAATTCAAGGTTTAATCGGGCTACTGGATGTATTTTCGATGCTCCACCTACAATTCCAACAGCAATAGGAATCTCGATAGATCCATTAATCCATCCTTGTTCATCAATCCACCAGCGAGTCATGGAGCGATATCGCCCAGTAATTGCAGCATATGCATGGGCTCCGGCTTCAATTGCTCTCCAATCTTGTCCGCAAGCTAATCCAATTGGAGATATTGCATTCATAATCCCTTTATTGTGGGTTGCTGCTCTCCAAGGATCGGCATCTGCAAAATGGTAGGCAAGGATGATGTCGTTGATTATTTCAGTCCCTTCAGATGCATTTCCATTAGAAGAAATTGCTTGAGGAGATAATTTTACTGATGCTCTTGCAAGTCTTTTTGTTGCTAAATTAGATAGAATTCTGAGTAAAACTCTACCTCCAGTAATATTTTCTAACCATGGCGCTGCTCTTTCTGCCATTGTATTGACTGCATTTGCTCCCATTGCATCCCTTGTATCTACGATTAAGTGTACGACCAACATCGTTTGAGATTCACTTTCTATGATCCTACACTCAATATCTTTACATCCACCTCCTAATCGAATCATTGTTGACTCAATATCATTGCATTTTTCGATTAATTCTTCTTTCTTTTCTTCAATAGATTGAATTGCATTATTTATATCGTCAATATTGAGTATTTGTAATTGCCCAATCATTAGTGGAGGGTCAACATTCGTAGTGAATCCTCCGCATTGGTATGCCCTTTTGGCGATATTACTCGCTGCAGCAACAATACTTGACTCTTCTACACAGAATGGAATGAACTTGGCTTCTCCATCTATCAAGAAGTTCATTCCAATACCTACAGGTAACGACAACTGTCCCACTACATTCTCAATCATTCTATTTGCAGTATCTTGGTCTAACGATTCGGGGTTAATCCAAGGATGAAAATGTGTTGGACTTAGAGATAGAGCATTAGCTATTGCTTGATGTCTTTCTTCCATTGTAAGTGAGTAGAATCCACTAATTCGACTATCCATTGATGTGCCCCATTCATATGTAGCGTGGAGTGACTTGGATATGTCCCTTGTTATTTCAGACTAGCAAAAATCTACTATTCTGTTTCAATAAACGAACATTTTTGACGAATAGTCTCCAACACCCCTTCAGATATGGAAGAAGACTGGAACGATTTAGCTCAAAGTGAAAATGATGAACCTAAATTAGTGACTCAGATTATCCTCATTGTAGTAGTTGCAGTCATGGTAATGGTATTCTTCCTAGGAATGTGATTATTCCCATTTATTCGACTGTTTGATAAGAGTACCACTATTGATCACATGTTCTGGTAAATACTCTGTTGCAATTAGTGAATGAACAGCTACTGGAGGACACTTAACATCATTCTTTGATGTTAAAATCTACTAATTCACGTGTTTAACGCTTCTAATAAATGCGTTAATATGCGTTACCATCTGTTAAGATGATTTTTTAATATCATCAGATGTCTATCTTTTTCTTCCCGGCCACTTCAAAAATATCTTGAAAAGTCAAAAAATAAATGTGAATTTGTGTGAATTCTTTATATCTTGTTCTTGATGCGGCTATGATGTCTGGTACTGAGTACTTGCCTAGCGGTCCCTACGTGCGGGGAAATCCATTTACTCAGCTTCCCCTGGAACATGATAGTAAAACTCACTTAGTGGGTAGAGAAGCGATCGTGACTCCTCTAGCCTCTCAGATGATTAATGGTACATCTGGCATTCATTTGATAGTAGGAGAATCAGGGGCAGGTCGAACCAGCCTCTTGCAATGCCTCTCAGAAAACGATACAAGGCATATAGGCTCAATTTGGCCATCTTCTGACCCTACATCTCGTTTCTTAAATGAGGCTTTAGTGGCATTTACCAAGGCATTCAAAGTCCCCCCAACTCCTCATGCTGCTGCTAATGAATTAACAAACCACCTCAATGCACTCCAAGGCCCTCTTCCCTTGATTGCATTTGATTATAACACGCCTAGTTCCGAAGAATTGCAGATTCTAATCAAGTCATTACTCCCAGTTCTGAAAAGAATGCGTGCTATGGTTGTGTTTGCTGTAACTCCGAAACAAATGGAAGGTTGGGATATTTCTCTGCACCAATCGTTTGATAGAATGCATTCTCTTACTCCTCTTAATCAAGCACACATTCGCAAATTAATCGATTACAGGATGGATACAGTTTCTAATGAAACTATAGTTACTAACCCTTCTGAATTAACTAAACTGGAATCCTTTTCAGGGGGCAACCCAACAGTAATAATTCGTCAACTTAATCATTTTCTTCGCTACATTCAACATCCTGAGAAAGAAAGTTCTCCTGATTTTCTATCAATTGATGTGTCTACTTTCCCTGAAATATCTGAATCTGAATCTCCTGCGCGTGAAAGGTTTTCTGCAACTCCTCAAACCATACCTTCTCCCAAAGTTTCACGCCCTATTTTCCCCTCTCCAAATCCCTCTTCTTCAGTAAAATATGAGGATGAATATGATGCATGGCTTCAAGGTTCAATAATAGACTCAGATTCTGCTGAAGAAACAAAACCTGCTCAAAAAACATATTTTGAACCCATTGTAGACTCTCTAATGTTAGATGACGATGATTCAATGGAAAGTGGAGTAGGATGGGATGATGAGGGTGTTCATTTCGCATCACGTGGAGGTATTGACGATTTTGAGGGAGATCCATTGTATCTCGATATTGAAGATGAACCTGCACAAATAGAGCCTTTTGCTGCTTGGGAAAAGAGTGATAATGAGGGGTTAGAAGAGTATAATTCATTACCTCTTCATACTGAGTCAGTTTCTGGTTTAGACGACTCCTTAGAAATCAATCCTGAAATAGAATCTCCCTCATTAATTGAAGACGATTTACCCATTACTTATACTAAAATTAATGATCCCATTGCGGAACCCTTGCCCCCGCCAAAAAGAGGGGGCTTATTCTCTGTTGCTGAAAGAAGTAAAGAGATGAAAGCCCAGATATCAGCTAATCTTCCACCTAATCCCCCTACATCTCAGATTATGGGCATAGATCCCCTGCCAATTCCCAAGATTATCGACCCTAATTCTTCGAAGAAATCCTCCCCTTCATTTGTTGAAACGTTTGATACAACTTCACCTGGCGATAAGATTTCTAATCAGTTACCTGTAGATGCCATGTCTTCTCGCCCTCCAGATATAACTTCTGAAGGAGCAGATCTTTGGGTTGAAGCGGGTTCTGAGTCTACTGTTTCAAATCCATATGAACGCAATCCTAAATCTGATTCAGTCCCCAATGTATTGCCTCAAGATATTGTAAGAGGTCTCAATTCTTTTCGTTCACCACGCTGGGATCCAGATGCTCCCCTTAGACCCGAACGTCTCAAAGAAGTTTCAGATACAGATATTGTAGTATTAACTGCGGCTTCAACTCGTAATATTTCTCCAAGTGATGATGCTTTACAAGCAAGGTTACAAGTTGGTCGTTCTAGGTTGTCTCAGATTTTCAATGATTTAAGACGACATGGATTCCTTTCTGTACGTAAAGAAGGTAGAACTCGATGGTATAGAATGACTGCCGCAGCATCGCGGCTATTGACGGAGGTGGAAGAATGAGTGAATGGCGAGTGGCATGGAGTCATCAGATAGATGGACCAGTGAATGATGTGAAGGTTGATTCGAATGGTATGTTGATTTGTACAGGTCAATCACTAATCGCGTTACGTCCTGATGGAACGACTGCTTGGCGCAGCGATCATATTTTTGATACCTATTCGGCAGAATCTTCTGATTCAATCGTAGCACTGTTAACTGGGACATCGATTCATGTTTTCAATCGTAGCACTGGTTCCCCTCTTAGCGATGGTCGTTCTATTCCAGGAGGTTATCGAGAAGCTCTTTATCGTACAGGAGGCGGTTGGATTGCCCCTGATAGAGGCGATCATTTACATCTCTTTAGAGAAAATGGCAGGGGAGTCCGTCGTCTTAGAGTTGGACCTACTCGAATGTTAGTAGGGTGGATGGATAGGGAACATCTTCTTTGTTTAGATAATGATGGACTTCTTCGATGTATTCGATTACATGGGGAACATGCTCAAAGAATAATAGAAAATCGTCGTTGGACATGGTGTAGTAGGTTATCTGGTGGAAGGATGTTAATGTTAGATTCATCAGGTGCTTTGTTTGAAGGAGTTCCGAATCCATTTGGATGGGATGAAATTTCTCGAATTTCTGACGGGGGAATCGACCCTCATCGTGCTATTAGAGCAGGAGATGGATGGTGGATTATGGATCTAGAAGGCAGAATACGCCACTCTATTGAAGATTCAGATGCCGGATTTGGAGAAGATTCTGTAGATTTAATCCATTCAGATGGTTCAGGTGTTATTGTTTCAGCAACACGTGAAGGACTAATTCGATGGAGTGAATCTCCTTCTCTTAGTGGTATGAGGGTAGATAATCTTAGATTAATGCAGACAGAAGAACGTAAACGTCTCGATTGGATGCAGAGAACTTCAATGTTTGAATCTGCTCAAGAGGCTGAAGAAGAAGGGCTGTGGTCAAGAGCTTTGGAGCTTTATCGGGCATTAGGTAGAGAAGAGGATGTAAGAAGAGTACTTGGGCTTCAGGAGGGTTCAGACTAATGAATATTGAAGTTTCTAGAGAGAAGGTCTTAGAGGCGATAGCCCTAACAAACGCTGCCAGAGAAAAAGCAACACCAATAGTTGGAATTAATTCTTCAGAAGGTCTTCGATTACAAGATATGTTGAAGATGTGTGATGATTATCGTAGAGATGCTCTACATTTCCTTGATACTGGAGATTATGTTCGTGCTTTTGGAGCAATATATTATGCTCATGCTTGGATAGATGCAGGTGTACGAATTGGTTGGCTTGATGGACACGGGGACGACCATCTTTTCACATTACCATGATTATTCGATTAATCGAAGAGAACTATCTTTTACAACCTCAAGATATCCGCAGCCTTCTGCAATTAATCTTCTTTTGAGATCTTTATCTACAGTAAGAACTCTAGATCCTGTTTCCTTTGCTAATATCAACAATGTGTCATCAGTATGTTTGTGATTCGACTCAATTACTTCTGCTCTTGAAAACAATAAATCGAGTAATAGATCAGTGCGTTGTTCCCGCATTTTCTCTAATTCTAACTTAACTTGATTCGGTAAAATCCAACGACTTGGTCCAATAGTTCTATTGATTTCTAGATCTATATTCATTCCAGAATCAACTACTGCGGCCCATCCACATGCATCAATTAACAAATTTGGCAAAATCTCACCCTGAGATTGTTCCATGACCGATAAGACGCCATCGTGAATCAATTCTTCGAGACAGAGTAACTCTACTACCTATTGGAGCACAAATTGGAAGTCTTAATGTCAATGTTGTTACTCCTTTCGAGACTTTATTCACAACTCCTACCGAAGTAGCAGTAGCAGCATTAATCATTAACATTTCATTTAGGGCCAGAGGCTTCACTTTGTCTGCTTTTCCTTCTTCACTTGCTACCATTCTTTCCAGCAAAGTTAGATCTAATGACATTACTTCCCATATGGGTGGTAATTCTCCTTTTCGTGCCATCACTTGACCAGATAGATTGTCTGCTTTTGTCATGGAGGGATCTAATGGAGTAGAAATTCCACATAATCCACCTGCATTCATCTCTTCCAGATCTAGTCCCCCTCCTTTCATTGACATTATTCGAGTTTCTATAGGGGTCCACTTTTGCTTGGAACCTTGTGTAGTTCTTCTTCCTGGAGCAATTACTACATTATCTCCTTTAGAGAATCTTCCACGTACTATTGAACCACCAATGATGCCTCCTTTCAGACCATCTGGTCTAGTACCTGGACGATTGATATCAAACGAACGAGCGATATGCATCATTCCATCTTCATCCCCTCTATCAGGGGTTGGAATTTGATCTTCAACAGCTTGAATCAAAATATCTAGATTTACATCATGATGAGCAGATACTGGTATAATTGGCGCATTTTCCGCTATTGTACCAGATACAAATTCAGAAATTTCATTATGTGATTCTATTGCCCTTTCTCTGGTGACTAGATCAACTTTATTCTGAACTATTACAATATTTTCAATTCCTGCAATTTGTAATGCTGCCAAGTGTTCTCTAGTCTGCGGTTGTGGACATTGTTCGTTTGCAGCTATTAGGAGAAGTGCTCCATCCATTATTGAAGCACCAGAAATCATTACAGCCATCAGAGTCTCGTGTCCAGGAGCATCAACGAAAGATACGGTTCTCTGTAATTCTGTATCTTTGTCTTTACCTCCATCTGGATGTTTGCCCATTGGGTAGTACTGTCCATCCTTTGTGCAATAGAACGCAGTATCTGCATATCCTAGTTTTATTGAAATCCCTCTTTTTCTCTCTTCTGAGTGTGTATCTGTCCAAGTTCCTGATAGAGCTCTTGTTAGAGTTGTTTTACCATGGTCGACATG
>DAPV01000059.1 GCA_002502625.1 Euryarchaeota archaeon UBA125 | reverse complement strand
ATATGGTATCTGGGCTTAGAGATGTTACCTTTTTCTGGCGCAGAGATCGTCTCAGGCTTCAACCTCTATTAGCCCCTATTCTGGAAAATTGTAAAAGTGCGACAATTTTAGGTGTTTTAGAACAAACATCGAACAGTTTAGTAGTCTCAGCTAGATTAGAATTGAAACCTAATCGTTCTTTAGATGATGTTCAAAGAAATTCGATGTTTATTGTTAGAGAAGTTCTGGCTGAACCCTCTTCCTCCGATGATGCCTATGTTTTGATTATTTCAATGATTGAATCATTCGCCAAATTAATGTTGAACTCAATATCTTGCATTATTAGGCCAGGTACTCGTTTGGATTCCAGTGGTTTTACCTATATCATTAGAGGAAGTAGAAGTGCTGTAAAAGCAAAGAAGGATAGATTAGTCACATTCCTTAGGCCCGATAGAATTTCAGCAGGTGGTGTTCAACCTGAAGATTTAGCGCCGGGTCTAATTACAAAACGACAACAAGAAATTCTCAAAATTGCTTTTGATTTAGGTTGGTATAATGCACCTAGGGGTTGTAAATTAGAAGATATTGCCATCCGTTCTAATCTTAGTAGGTCTACTATTGCTGAGCATTTAGTTCATGCAGAGTCGAATATCATAGGCACATATATCAGCGCCTTGCCTCATTGGCTTGAATCTCAAGATTCATCATTAGAGGATGAGGACGAGAACTCAATAGTGCTTGACTCTTGGGAAGGCCATGAACGAACCCAGTAACAGTTGTTCCGACGTTCTTTCTAAGCTTCTTCCTAGAGGTCGAGGAGTATGGATTCCGATGGACCATGGGTTATCTGGATATCCAGAATATGGATTAGATAAAACGGATTTAGTGGTGGATTTTGCAATAAAAGGACGTGCTGATGCAATAGTTTTGCAGAAAGGCGTCTTAACCCATCAATATAGGCGAACATCTTGGGATCGATTTGTGTGTCATCTTTCTGCATCAACAGTTCATGGTGGTCCAAATTCACAGTCTAAAGTGACTATTGGTGATGTCAAAGAAGTGATTTCTAGAGGGGCAGTTGCTGTTTCAGCACAAGTAAATCTTGGCGATGATGCTGAGCCCGAAATGCTCTATGATATGGGGCAAATTACTTCTGATTCTTGGACTAATGATGTTCCAACCTTGGGAATGGTTTACCCGAGAGGCCCAAATTTAATTCTTGATCCAGAGGATGAAACAAAAGGTGTAGCACATGCTGCACGGGTGGCTTTTGAATTGGGATGTAATGTTGTGAAGGTACCATGGACAGGATCTATTGAATCATTTCAGAAGGTAACTTCTGCTGTTCCAATTCCTGTACTTATTGCAGGTGGTACCGGTTCATCATTCTCAGATACTCTTGAAATAGTTTCAAAATCAATAAATGCAGGTGGTTCTGGTGTATGTATGGGTCGTCAGATTTTTGGCTCAGACAATCCCTTGCATAGGTTGTTAGCCCTACGTTCTATTGTACATGGCGGCCTTGGTGTAAATGAAGCTTTGAGAATTTTACATGCTGAAGATCTTGAAGAATTTCTAGTACAAAATCGATATTAATCTAGGGTGCGAATATGGAGATATGGTCAGAGGAAAAAAATCCACCTGAATTCCCATTTGTTTCGGACAGAATCCTTTCAGAAAATTCGGATGGTGTTGTTCGCAAAGATATTTCTGATAATTCTGATCGTGAGTCAATTCGAAGTTTATTGGGCATGGTTGAGTGGATTCAAGTCTATTGTCCAGATTGGACTATGATTCCTTTAGAGAATTTGATTGCAGATGCGTCAGGCACAGGTACTCGAATATGTGCTGAAATAAATCGTATTGAGGATATTCAGGGAGCAATATTTGCATTAGAAATTGGCGTAGATGCCCTACTACTTCCTTGTGATGAGGACATGTGGTCCAAAGCACAATTATTGCGATCTAAAAGAGATGAGAGATTAGTTCCGAATTCAAATTTAGAAATGATTGAGGTTACTATTGATTCAATAGAAGATGGTGGAATTGGTGAGCGAGTCTGTATTGATTTAATTGAGCGCATGAAACCTGATGAGGGTCTTTGTATTGGTTCATTTTCCTCTTGTATGGTATTGGTTCAGGCCGAGGTAAACGAGAATCCACACGTACCTACCAGGCCTTTTCGAGTAAATGCTGGAGCAATACATGCTTATGTGTTATCGGACGATAAAAATACACAATATCTTGAAGAATTACATTCCGGAATGTCAGTCTCAATAATTTCAGTAAATGGGCAACTTCGTTCATGTTCAGTTGGAAGGGTAAAAATTGAACATCGACCGTTTCTCATGATTCGATTTAGTTCAGATAATGGGATAAATGGACAAATTCTTCTCCAACAAGCAGAGACAGTTCGTTTACTAACTTCTTCAGGAACATCAATCGATGTAACTTCTCTAAAAGTTGGTGAAAAAGTATTGGCAATGACTCTTGGAAGCGCTAGACATATGGGTAAGGGCGTTCCTTCGATGGCCAAGGAGGTCTGATTATGGCAGTTTTAGGTCGAGGTACAGCCTATGGATCATGTTCTCTACTACATGCTTTAGGTGCAGGTTACGGTGCATCTCTGTCACTTGATTTACCTGCTAAAGTAATGATAAGAGATAACCCTGATAGACAAGAAATTGTCGATCCTCATGGCTTATTAGATGCTGTAAGAAATACGTGGACAGAAGCAGGTCTTCCTTTTGGTGAAGAATTTCATTGGATGGTTCGTTCAGAAGTTCCTAGGGGGATGGGCCTCAAGTCAAGTTCTGCTGTTGCTGCTGCTGCTATCTTGGCTCTTGCAGATGCTACCGATACTTCTCTAGAAATTTTTCAAGTTGTTGATTTAGCCGTTCGTGCTCAAATTGCTGCTGGATGTACAGTTACTGGTTCAGTAGATGATACATGGGCAGCAGTTACTCCAGGTTGGAAAGTAGTAAATCCTCAAGTGCCCGTTGATCAAGGAATTGCATTAGAAGGACTATGGCCTGAACCTGAAGAATGGGCAGTTTTCGTTGTTGAGAGGGGAGAAAGAACTGTAGAAATAGATCCCCAATCATTTACTAGAGCACAAATGCATTTCCAGAAATCATTGATGGCTATTCAACAAGGTGCATTAGACAATGCAATGACCGAAAATGGAAGAGGTGTAGCACTTTCAACTGCTGATCAAATTGGAAGGAAAATTTGTAACGATCTTCATGTTTGGGGCGCTCGTTGTGCCGGTATTTCAGGATCAGGTCCTTCGATTGTTTTCATGATACCCTCCGTCAATGAAGCTGCGATAGATCGAATTTTAGATTCTTTAAGCGGAAGAGGCCTCTCTGTTTTTGAGACAGCAATTCGTACAGAGTGAGGGGATTTTATGGGCATGCGCCTTGGTGAGTCACTCTCTCTAGTTCTTTTTGGTGAAAGCCACGCTACTGGAGTAGGAGTCTTAATTGAAGGTTTACAACCTGGAATTCCTATCGATTTAAAATCTATAGAACGTGACCTTGAAAGAAGAAAACCAGGTAGAAAAGGGCTATCACAGCGGAGTGAATCTGATATTCCAAGGGTTCTCAGCGGAGTTCATGAAGGGTATTCAACAGGATGGCCTTTGGTTTTGTTTGCAGAGAATTCAGATGTTCGGAGTTCAGATTATGAATTTCTTCCAGACCATCCTCGTCCTGGACATGCAGATTTAGTTGAACAATATCGAACTGGTGGTAAAGCAGATCCACGTGGAGGAGGCAGCCATTCTGGAAGACTTACTTGGGGTCTAGTCGCTGCTGGTTCTGTAGTCAGTCCTATTTTAGACTCTGCTGACTGCTCAGTATTTTCCCATATGTCTGCTTTAGGTGATGACGAGACTGATGATTTATCAGTTCTTCTTTCGTCATCTATTACTGAAAATATGTCCCGATTAAATTGTATGGATCCTGTTGCTGCTGATCGATTTGTTGACCGAATTGAACTTCTTCGTAAAGAGAAAGATAGTCTTGGTAGCCGAGTTGATGTTATTGTCAGAGGGTTACCAATCGGAATTGGAGATCCATGGTTCGACGGAATAGAACCTGCTTTGTCAAAAGGATTGTTTGGTATTCCTGCTGTTCGTGCAGTAGAATTTGGTTATGGTGTCAAATCGTCATTAATGCGAGGTAGTGAACATAATTCTGTTTGGGAATCTGGTGAAAATAATACTCCAATTCAATCAGAAGGTGGTGATGGTGCTATTGGAGGGATTACTACTGGATCAGATATTAGAATCAGTGTTCATTTCAAACCACCAAGTAGTATCCCTACTGCTCAGAATACTTTGCATCTTCCTTCTGGAGAATTACGCCCTCTTGTCGTAGGAGGACGTCATGACCCTGTTCTTGCCCCTCGAGCGACTCCTGTTGTACAAGGAGTAGTTCGTTTTTTGATTGCTGACTTGCTATTGACTAAAACACGTCCATTTTAGTAAGAACCCCTTCCGATGGGTATGGTCGAGTCCACAGACACATTCAGAAGTGTGTTGAAATTTGGTGGGTCTTGTCTCAAATCGTCTCAAGATATTTCTGCAATCGCTGAAAGAATTTCTGAAATTGGTCAAAATCCAGTTGTTGTTATTTCTGCATTTTTTGGAGTGACTGATCGTCTCTTAGATGCAATTCATGATTCAAAAGAAGGAAGATTACACGTTCCTACATTTGTCCATTGGATACGCACACATCATTCTGCGGTTACTCCCGAAATATTGACCTCATCAAATTTAGAAAGATTTGACGAAGCTATTCAAATTCTTAGTTCTAATTTACATGAAATAGATTCACCCGGGGCTGTACAAGAAGTATTGGTAACTGGAGAAAGATTAGCAACTACCTGCTTAGAAGCGGCTTTAATTGCTCGTGGAGTAATTTGTAAATCATTTTGGGCTGAAGAAATTCCAATTATTGTAAAAGGGCGTGACCCATTTATCCGAATAGATAGATCTGTAACTACTGAATTAATTCAACTTCCTAATGACATAATTCCATTATGTGCTGGATGGTATGGAATTGATTCAGATAATGTACTATCCACTCTCTCAAGAAGTGGTTCTGATTGTACTGCAGCATGTATTGCATCTGCTATTGGTGCATCCTCGGTAGTAATTTGGAGAGATGTACCTGGTGTTCTAAGTATAGATCCTTCATGGGGGATGCCTGGACGTAGAATTCCTTACTTGAATTATGATGAAGCTGTAGAAATCGCCTCTTATTCTTCTCGTCTTCTTCATCCTGATGCCATTGATCCGTTAGTTGAATCCGGAATACCTCTCATTATTCGACCTTTACACCAACCAAATGAACCGGGAACATTTGTTGGTCCTTCTATTTCCGTAGGGCGCCCTCATGTTCGTGTTTTAGTCTGTCATAGAAGGCGATTTGATATTCTTTGGAGGGTTCGTTCTGGTTCTCAATTATCTAGAAATTTAACTGGATTAGGTAGGTCTCTCCATCAAAAAAGAATTAGAATTTGGTCTATCCGTGCCGATCAAGCAGGTATCAGAGTATTGGTCGATGAGAAAGATCTTCCAAGAGTAGAATCTGCAATTTTATCATTTGATTCTGAAGCTAAAATCGATTTAGGTCATCCAATTGCATTACTAAGTTTATTTGGACAGGGAATTTCTTCTGATCAGGAAATTCGATCTACACTTCTTACTTCCTTACATAATCAAGATTGTCACCCAGAAGAAATGAATCAAGAAGGGACAGAACATGGAATACATTTTTTGATTCCTGATAGTGAGGCAGTTCATACTGTAGGGTGCCTTACAGATATGTTTGAATTATTAGATGCAGAGTGATTATTCATCTGCATTTTCTCTGAATTGTTGGATCCTTAGAGGGAGATTAATTGCAAACATTCCTGCTACAACCAAGAATACTAACATAGTTCCTAACGCAACTCCATAGACACTGGTTAGCTCTACAGATTCAGACATTCTTAGAGCAGCAGTATCATCTATTACTTGTATAAACCATGGTATGATTACATTTACGAATAGAGTAAGAAAAGCAACAGTTCCAGCGATTAGAGGAGTCAGTATCAGAGATGCTTGATAGCGACTCAAGACCTTCTTCTCATTCATCACGTATACTTCCCCTGTTCTTATTGAAGTATCAAGCATTGAGAAACGAATTACTCCATTACTAAGTTCAATGTACATCACCAGGAAAACTGCATACAAAACTAATAGTGATTTTTGAGCACCTTCACTGTCTGGAAGAAGGTCAGCTGAAAAGGTAACAGTGCTAGCTGCAAACCTTAGAGAAATTAGAATGAATAACACATAAGATCCAAGTAAAAATCGTGCATCACGTTGGAAAATCCCCCAAAAACCAGTCATGATACTTCCTAGGATAATCAATACATGTAGTGCAGTGCCTATTGCAGGGATATCCAGCATGTCGCCGAGAGCAAACCAAGGTGTACCTACTTGAGGAGTTACAATGTATGTTAATACTGCAAGAACAACCATTGCTCCAGCACTAGCAAATTGTAGGTTCTGCACATTTTTCGCAGCAGGAAGGAATTTCATTTTTGGAACAAGTGGTCCACCGAACAGACTTTCCACAAATGATGGAATTGTTACTTCTGGAATTGCATCCTTTGGAATCTCGGTAGAAGACGTAATTTTTCCAGCAGCCTTTTTCCTACTCGGCGCACCTGAGCGGACTGTTTTTCCGTCATACAGGTGTGATGTATCACTACTTACAGTCATGTTTCTTCCTCCTTAGAATCCTCTGGCTCCAGCTAATGCGGTAGATAGCAGCATATCTGGTTCCCAATCCATTACATTGGCTCCAAGACCTCTTAATTCACTAATCAAAATATCTCGTTCAGTTTTGAGAACTTCATATCCAGTTCTATCAAGACGCCTTGCATCAAATTCGAATTCAAGACTACTAGGGGAAAGAAGAGTTACATCGAAATCTCTCGCACGGAAATCTCTGACAGCATCTACAACTGTAGGGTCATCTTCTAATGGACTGAGAATAATGATTGGACTACCCTTGTTAATGTGGGGCATTATTCGATTCGTGACTACCTTTAGTGGAGTATTTCCTCTGGCCATTGCTCCAGCTAGTTTTGTGAGAAGGATGTATAGTTGCTTTTTACCGGTATCTCTGTCAACACTGACAATCTCATCGCCATAAATTACTAGTCCTACAGAATCTCTTCGTGAAAGGAAGTATTGTGCTAAACTAGCAGCTGCTCTAGTACTGTACACCAGAGAGTTTCTGCTTACAGGACCGGTTTCCGAAACATTTCTACTATCTATGATTAAGATAATATCGCTTACAGCATCTCTTTCAAAATCATTAACCATCATTTTTCCTGAACGTGCAAAAGCTTTCCAATTCACCTTTCTCATTGGATCTCCTGGTACGTATTCTCGAAGATTGTAGAAGTTAGAACCTTCTCCAGGTTGTCGAATATTTACTGCACCAGTGAAGATTTTTGGAACTTTACTCTTAACAAATGCATCTTTGACATCTTCCATTTTAGGGAACACAAGAAAGTCATCATAAAGATGGATTTCTTTTTCTCTATGGAATAGGCCAAAAGTATCCTGGACTCGAACAGCTACAGGACCGATTGTGTAAAATCCTCTTAGAGGACATTCAAGAGAATACTTGAGTTCAGTTTCTCTTCTACCACCAAGTTCCATCAATGCATAATTTGCACCTTTCTTTACTCTCATAACTTCTGGTACGCTATCTCTTACTTCTAAGATTCTTGATAAGTTTGAAAGATTCTGAATTCGAAGAGTTACATCAATATCGCTGTCTTCGAAAACACGTGCTTGAGAAAGTTGTCTCATCGCATTTAGATTTCTAAATTCAGCACCCTCGTCAAATTCTTGATCGTCTAATCTTCTTCCCGATGCTGATACATCTGCATGAGATGTCCTGAAAGCAGCATACGTTAGGAATGATAAGAAAACCACTGCAACAGTCACTAATTGTTGATTTCTCAATACTAATCCTAACAAGTATAGAGCAGCTGCTAACGACGCAAACATCGCAGACTTTCTACTCCATGCCATGAGAATACCCCTCTCAAAATTACTCCGAGCAAGAAATCAGACCGTTGGTACAGGAACCTGTCTTAGGATATCTGCAACGACTTCTTGTGTTTCTAGTCCCTTAATCTGATGTTCTGGCTTTAGAATTAGTCTGTGAGAAATTGCAATTGGTGCAACTGCCTTCACTTCATCAGGTGTAACAAAGTCACGGCCACGAAGAGCGGCCGCGGCTCTCGACGTCTTAAGAAGAGCTTGAGAACCACGAGGAGATGAACCCACAAGCACACGTGGATCTTCACGAGTTCGGGATACAATTTCTACCATGTACATTCGAACTGCTGGATCAACATATACGTCTTCACAAGCTTGTTGCATTGCAACAACTCTAGCTGGGTCGGTGATTACATCTACATCAACAGCATCCTTCTTTCTAGTGATACGTCGGGCTAATATTTCATCTTCATCCGCTCTATCTGGGTAACCAACACTCATCTTGAACATGAAACGGTCAAGCTGTGCTTCTGGTAATGGATAGGTACCTTCCTGTTCTACAGGGTTCTGAGTTGCCATAGTTAGGAAAGGAGCTGGGAGTTTATGTGTAACAGTTCCAATAGTAACTTGTTTTTCTTGCATTGCTTCTAGAAGAGCCGCTTGTGTCTTTGGAGGAGCACGGTTAATCTCGTCAGAAAGCAGTAGATTACAGAAAATCGGTCCAGGCTTGAAGGTAAATTCTCCTTTCTTAGCATCATAGATGTTTGTTCCTGTAATATCTGCAGGTAGAAGATCAGGAGTAAATTGTACACGCTTGAAATCACACCCTAGAGCATCTGCGAATGTATTTGTCATCAAAGTCTTAGCAAGACCTGGATAATCCTCGAAAAGCAGATTTCCATTGGATAAGATATTGACCATTACATTGTCAATAACGTGGGCCTTTCCAATAATTACTTTCTGAACTTCCGTCGAAATTGCTGTTGAAATCTGTCCAACAGCTGCTAATCGCTCTCTTACTTCTGGGCTACTCTGGTGCCTAGGTGCAGGCGCAGGCGCTGGAGCTACTGGTGCTGCAGGTGCAGGTGCAGGAGCTACAGGTGCTGCAGGTGCAGGCGCAGGAGCCATCGGAACGGGAGGCGCAGCGGCTGCTGGGGCGACTGGGGGCGCTGGTGCGCCAGGTGCATTTGGGGGTGGAGGTGGGGCTGCCATGTATCTTTCACTATCCTTTTTGGTTTTCACTTCTTCCCCCATCTGCGAATACTCGTGAGTAACTCACGAAGTTCTTGGGGGGAATATGTTCGTGTGGTACTGTAAGCCAGTTCCACTAATCTAGGGTCTCCAATCATCTGTTGAACCTCTGCTGGAGATTTGAGAGCCATTTGATCACGTGTTAGGTCGTAAAATACTCTTACTTTAGAGAAAAGAGCTTTTTGTACACGTTGACGATATTGAGTTGCATCAAGTTTAGTAGGTCTTTCTCTAAATCTAGTAAGGTCAAACACATGTCTCCAATTAGCCTTCTCTGGTACTACCATGATAGAAACAAGTAATAGTAATCCAAGATTTAGGATGATCAACCATTTCAAGAAATCATCTGAAGTAAGTAAAACAATAGTACTGATTGTCTCGATAAATGGTTGGGATGCGACTCCTGTTACATGTCTACTTTCATCAAAAACAATATTGAAATTGTCTCTTTGATTTTTTATCGTATTTGCCAGATCGTTGTTATCTAATTCCATCATGTCCCAGATTAATGCATGAAAGTAAGCATGATTTCCTTGCCAGAAATCTCCTCCAGTCAACTCATTCTGCCAGCATGTAGCGCCAGTACACTCGTCTGAAAGACCGGCTTCCATAGCTCTTGATAGTGTCCAATATTGATTGGCAAATACTTCATCATCTGCAACAAAAACAATACTTCCTGTTACAGTCAAATCTCCTATTCCAGAATCTGAATCTCCTGCAGCTCCGCGAAGCAGGTCTGATGTTACAATTCCTGGATAATCAATCCTTACTGTTAATGCAATGTCACCTGGAGCATCATTTTCAAGAGTTCCTTCTTTTCCATCTCTGGCAATATCGATAAAGGCTGCTTTGGAGGCATAAGAAAGAACATTGATGTCACGCTCAATATAGTCAGAAGATTCCGGATCATCAGTTTCAAGTGCACCTACTTTTATTCCAGTTGGTTGACGAAACATCATTGGCATTCGACAGGAATCTAGAATTTTATTCTCAATCATTTGATCCGAACACCCAGTGCTTTTCTCACTATCTTGCATCTCAGAATCATCCTTGTTGATGCTATGTAATCCCCATACATTTGTAGGATGCATGAATTCATCACCATCTTCATTGATTATTCCGTATGTTTGTTGACTGTCATATAGTGGGGCATCGTAGTAGGTTAATCCAAACATTCCTGCAAGTGTATTCGCATTTGAATTATCTGCTGCGACAACTACTTTCCCTCCTTCCTTTGTTACAAAGTCATAAATCGCTTGTGCTTCTGTTTCATCAATTGGCTTTTCAGGTCCAACAATTAGAAGCATTGTAAGATGAGGTTTTTTCCAATCATTTACTAACATAGGAGTAGAAATTGTGTTGGCAATGTTATATCCTTGACTTTCAACATCATCTCCTATCTGTGCACCTCTAGGTCCTAAGGTCGTTCTCACGTCAGATAATTGAGATGCATCAGATGAATCTTCATATGCACTGTAGGAGGTTTCCTTTCCTGCAGCAAAAGCCATTGGAAGTAACAATACCATGAGCAATGTCGTGATAAGGGCTATAGCAACAACTGTGTTGAAGCGACTTCCTTCATCTCCAACTGCCATTTCAATCACTGTCATTGGGCGTCTTTCTAGGTACGCCTGCTTCTTCCAAACCTATGACACGCATATATGTTGTCCAATACCGATTCTAGTAAAATCAAATGACTGGTCTAAAATAAGGCATTTTTTCTTTATTCTCTTCTGTATACAATAAGAGCAAGAAATAACGAAGCAAAAATTATCGGAAATCCTGGGGAAGGTAAATTCTGTTCTGTAACAATTGGTTCATTTATCGGTCCAGTACCAGCATCATCCTCATCATCATTTTTTGGAGAGGGTGCTTCACCTTCTTTTACTGTTATTCTGAATGAAGCTTCAGTCCAAACAATTGCATCTCCTTCGCCTGACCCTCCTGAAGAAATCCGTAAATCAACATCGCAATTTCTTGATGGATGTGCTGCTGAAATTTCTATGTCGATTTTTATTGTCGCTGAACCAGATGTTGATGCAATTTGAGGCTTCATGATTTTTGTAAGTTCTGAATCTTCGCCTATTTTGACAGTCATCAATGAGCAATCATCCGAAACTTCTGCGTTACCTATTTGATCATCAAGGTTCCCATGGTTTGTAATTTCCATAGAAAACGAGGTCTCAATATCTGGGTTGAATTCAAGATTCTGTGTTGTATCTCCGATTCTCAAATCATAAATTCTTGGCATCTTTGCAGTACCTGTATCATCTTTCCAGTCATTTGCCATTGAAACATCGATTCCACCAATCGATTTCAGAGTAGCTAATGCCCTAAATTCATCTTCAGATCCTCCGGGCGAATTAATCTGAAAAAGATCGATATTTCCTATTTTGAAATCATCTGTTTTTGTGGTGCCTGCTCCAACTGAAATAATTAGTGGATCCTCACCTAGAAGTTCACCATTGAAAGGACCTTCGACAGTTATTTCTATTTCAATTTCAACTAGATATGAGTTAGTAATTTCAAATTCAACTACAATTTTTGTATCATCTGAATTAGCGATATTGTAGATATATTCGTCTTCTTCAACGAATTCGAATTCCCAACCCCCTACTGCTTGACTTTGAGTAGTCATAGGCATCATTGTGAGACACACAGAAAATATGACCAAATAAGGAAGTAATTTTTTCATTTTTAATCACTCCATGATCCGGCTAATGCTCTTTTTGTCAAAACTCTGAGCATTTTTCTCCTATATGCTGGAGGGAAGTATGTATTATTGACAGGTTTTACTGTTTTTCTGATATTCTCAGCTAGTTTCTTAGCACTTTCTTTTCCATTCCATTCATTCAATGCAACAGATGTTTCTTCCATGTGAAGGCGAGGAATCGATTCACATGCTGTTGTAGCAACGTAGAGTTGTTCTATACCTCTATCATTTCTTTTCCATGAGGCTGCAACTCCTGCTTCAGGAAAATCCCATGATTCCCTAAGTCGAAGTTTCTGGTAATCTCCTTCTAATTCATCAGATTCAATTGGAAGAGTGATGTGAGTGACAAATTCACCTAATTCTAGAACATTTCTTTTCATTCCGTCCAATGCATAGAATTCATCTAATTTCAGCGATCTCTGTCCTTCTGGGCCAGCAAGATGGATTTTGGCACCTAATACCATCATACAAGGGGCTAGATCTCCTTGATATGTCGCTACACAGAGAGTATTTTGGTTTGGAATTACTCTACAGTCTGCATTGGTATCACAATCACATTTATGGCACCAATCAATAGATCTTCTCCAATCTTCTGTTTGATTGAACCAGAAGCATCTAGTATCGAGACATAAGTTTCCTCCTACGGTACCTGATCTTCGTATTAGGGTGCTAGCAATAGTTCCTGCCGCCTTTCGAATTAATGGATGGGTTGGGCCATGTTCTAATTCATGAAGACTAACCATTGCGCCGATGTGATATGATTCGTGAGTTTTCATTTCGTCAATATTTGCTAAGGAAATTACATGTTTCTTAGTATTAATATGCCATTTGTAATTGGGTAATAAATCAGTTCCACCAGATATCCAGTCAAATGAATCACCACTATTTTTGAGTTCAGATGCAATAGAAACTGCTTCTTCTATGGATTTTGGTCGATGAAATTTGAATGGAGGTGTCTTCATGCATTTTCACCTCTATGTCTTCGTTCAACATGATTCCATGCTCTTGCGGCTCTCTTCGAATCATCTGCTAAATCTTCAGGAGTTGGAGTAACTGATTCTCTCCATCCTTCCGATTGTTCACTTAAAGGAAGGTCTGGATCGAATCCGAAAAGAACTCCGTTTACATATGCACTACGATCTTTGAGTAAATCTCTTTGGAGATCTCTCTCTGTATGTTCATCTGCACGTTTGGATAACTTTTCTTGAAGGGGCTTTGGTTCGAATATTGGGTTTGGCAAATCCATAGGGTCATCTATTTTCATCTTCCTACACTTTTTCTCGATTCTTGAATGAAGTCTATCAGGGGACACTGGTAGTTCATTGATCCGTACTCCAATAGCGTCGTAAATTGCGTTAACTACTGCAGGTAAGATTGGTAGTAAGGGTCCTTCTCCTGCTTCTTTAGCTCCGAATGGCCCTTCAGGATCATTTGATTCGACAATAATTGGTACAACTTCAGGCATTTCATGTACGCTCATAATCTTGTAATCTAATAAGTCAGGATTTAGTAAATGGCCAGTCCGTCCATATCTCATTTCTTCTGAAAGAACTTGTCCCATGCCCATGTGGCAAGACCCAATGATTTGCCCTTCAACGGCAAGAGGGTTGAGTGCCTTTCCACAATCATGAGCAGCCCATGCCTTGATTATTCTAACAAATCCTGTTTCCGGATCTACTTCGACTTCTGCAACATATGCAGAGAATGAATATGCTGGTGCTAAACCTGCTGCTGCCCCCTTATGGACGCCTCCCATTGGAGGAGTTCGATAGGCACCTGAAGAGATCAGAGATCCAGTATCTGCCTGGGCTTTGTGTACTGCTTCTAACCACGAAATTCCAATAGCTGGATCTCTTTTGTAGTATATTCTTCGATCTCCTAAAACCAATGAATCTGGATGGTATCCGGTAATTTCCCAAGCTGCTTTCAATACCTTTTCTCTCATTTCAATGGCCGCTCTAATTGCAGCATTACAGTTCATGAAAGTAACACGTGAAGAATATGATCCTAAGTCTACAGGGGCAGTATCACTCTCTTTGCTTCTAATCCTAATCATATCTAGAGGTAGAGCCAACACTTCGGAGACTGCTTGTGCTACCGCTGTATCACTACCTTGTCCAATGTCTGCGGCTCCAGTATGTACTGTTACCCCTCCATCCATATCACATTGTAAGTGAACTGCAGCGTGTGGGAAATTTTCTGGGTCCCAATGAATTGGAAGTCCTGATCCAGAGATAAAGAATCCACAACCTACTCCTATTCCACGTCCAAAAGGTAATTTTCGGAATTTATCGTCCCAACCTGATTGTTTCCTCACTTCATCTAAACATTCTCTCATTCCAGTGCTTGTTATTCTGAATCCTGTAATTGTTCTACTATGTGGTGGGAGAAGATTCGCTAGACGAAATGTCATAGGATCTACACCCATCTCTTCACATACTTCGTCGATTGCAACTTCGACAGCACATCGAGAATTAACTGCTCCATGTCCTCTCATCGCTCCGCTTGCAGG
Organism: Euryarchaeota archaeon UBA125; assembly: GCA_002502625.1. Lineage (GTDB taxonomy): Archaea > Thermoplasmatota > Poseidoniia > Poseidoniales > Thalassarchaeaceae > MGIIb-N2. Next base: position 8,100 of record DAPV01000059.1, on the reverse strand, counting down.
CTTATTTGTCCAAACTCTTGCTCCAGTGTAGTGGAAACCCCCTATTTCGTAAGGAGAAGTATGGAGGACTCCGTTGTAGTAAGTTGTAACGTGACCAAATGATGCGAAACCACCACCGTCGATGAGTGCATCAGTTTCTATTCCTGCGATTCTACCCTCTTCATCTGCAAATACTTCCATTTGAATACGACTTGGGTGTCTACCTCGATTTATCCAATAGACTTCTTCTCTATCAAAATTAATTCTGACAGGTCGTCCACTTTTTCGAGATAATATCGCGGCGCACATTTCATGAGGAAATGGGTCTGATTTCCCGCCAAACCCTCCTCCAACAAAAGTTCTGATTACGTTAATCTGATGCATTGGGATATCTAGGACCGAAGATAGTGCTCGATGGACGTAATGAGGGACTTGTTGAGGAGTGTATAATTGCAATCTTCCATTAGGATCCCAATGAGCAACTACTGCATGTGGTTCAGTAAACCCATGGTGTAATCCAGCGAATGACCAATCAGACTTTGATTGGAATTTTGCCTTTCTCATTGCATCAGTATGACCGAACTGTTGGAAAACACGTTTTTGGACATTTGAATCCCCGATGTGATATTTACCACGATCGTGGATAGGATCCTTACTGTCTAACAGCCCATCTTCCATATCGTGAATGGCTTCTAAGACTTCATATTCTACCTTAATTAGAGATAATGCCTCAATCGCAGCTTCTTCTGAATCTGCAGCAACACATGCTACTAAATCCCCTACATGTCGAACTTTCTCCTGTGCCATAGCATGTTCATCTTTAGTTACGGGAAGTACACCGAAACGATTCACTGAATCCATTCCAGTTGCTACAGCCTTTACTCCCGGAAGTGATTCTGCTGCTGAGGTATCGATGGATATTATTCTAGCATAATGATGAGGAGATCTCAAAATTTTGCCAAACAATTCATTTGGTAATCTGATGTCATCTCCATATTCTGCCTGTCCAGTTACTTTCCATCTTGAATCAACCAACGGAGTTGGCTTTCCTATGGTTTGACCTGTAATATGGGGGTCATGGACATGCGGTCCTCTTGGTTGTTTTAGTTGTCCACCTTGGCTAGCAGGAATTCTATCGATGTCTTGTAGATTACTAAATGGATTTGATCCTCCACTTCCTGGTACCCCAAAATGCTGTTTTCCTGCGATTCTTTTCCCATCAGTGCGTTTTTTTTCTCCCTTTCCAGGTGCTTGTCGATATCCCTTACTCATGATATCACCTCGCATCCCCCGGTGGTAATGATGGTTCATCAGGGCCTATTGGATGTGGGTCTGATGCAGGTTCAGTACGATCATCTCCGCTAACTCCTTCTCGGAGCATTTTTCCTGCTTCCATTACAGAAGTAACAATTTGTTGATATCCTGTACATCGACAAAGATTCCCTTCTATTGCTTCTTTGACTTCATCTTCAGTTGGATCATCATTATTTTCTAATAAGGCTGCACTTACAACCAAGAAACCGGGAGTGCAAAATCCACATTGACTTCCTCCATGATCTGCAAAGCATTGCTGAATAGGATGTAGATGATGCCCATCAGCTAATCCTTCTACAGTTGTAATCTGCGTTCCTTCTGCTTCAAAGGCTAAGGTTAGGCATGATAATTTTGGAACACCATCTACCAAAACTGCACAACATCCACATGTTCCCATGTCGCATCCTCTTTTGACCCCTAAAGCCCCTATTTTATCTCTGAGGACATCAAGTAGAATCGAATGACCATGTGCTAAATGAATCTCTTCCTTCCCATTTACTGTCCCAGTCCATGTCTCCATTGGGCCCGACGGGACCATTGGAATATGGATGTGAGATGACATGTAGTCCCATCCAAGAGAACCACATCTTTGAGCATTAGGGTTTTATTGTTCTGAGAGTTGTAATATGGAGTAATAATTGTTCATTATTTTTGTAATTCGGGATATTGGTTATATCTCTATTAATTCATAACTAACCAATGACCGACCAAAGTGGCCCTCTTACGACTACTGTGCTAAGTTCCTCTGAGATGGATGCAGCAAAAATGGGAATGTTAGCATCTATTATCGGTGGTAGCATTTTACTTGCTGCTGCTATTTTCTATGTTACTACTGTTCAAGTCGACTCTGATTATGCTTATTTGCTGTTAGGATGTTTATTGGGTGCTACTTCTCTAGGGGTAATTGTTTTTCTTGAATTAATGAAGAGAGAAAAAATACCAACTTTCGAAGGGGTTTTTCCAGATTATCTTGGAAGTACAGCTGTTGTTTTTGGTACATTATCGATGGTTTGGCTCAGTCGATTCAGTATTTGGTTTTTGGTTCAAGAAGTAAGTCTTATTTCTCCAGGTATTGGTAATGGGGAAGTAGATTGGATACCAGACTGGATGACATTTGTTCAAGCCTTATCAGTATTGAGTGCGGTTCTGATAGGTGTTTGGCAATCAGAAAGACATGGCTTAGGGAACACTGTTCGTACTGTCTTGGTATTGGCACCGATATGTATGGCTCTTAGTGTGATGAGTATTTGGGAGGATTGGACAGCATCTGGTTTAGGTATGTGGACCTCTTTAGGTTACATCACTTTACTTACATCATCAATCATTATCTCATTACGTCTAGATAGGGCTCAACTTTTCCTAATTTCAGCGGGTTCGGCTACTCTTTTCCCCCTACTTTTGTCATCAATTGCAGAATTTGGTATTGATGCTATTGGATTACTCGTTCCTATAGTGATAATTACAGGAATTACTGCAATTGATAAATCGTTGGATCGAAAAATGATTGAGAATAGCTCAGGTTTCATTGTAGGTGCAATATTACTTGCACAATTCATTTCATCAGGAGAATCGTTCCTTTTCGGAGGAGTAACAATTTCAAATCCACCATACGATCTTTCATTTGTATTATGGGCAGCACTTCTAGTTGGTTGGTTTGGCTCTACATACATGCAAAGAACACCGGCTATGCCTATCGGTTTAGCCCTTGCAATCGCAATGTTACATGGTGAAGGTTCTGCTATTGCTTGGTGTGTAGGGATTGTTGCATTTGTATATCTTGCAACTAGAGATCATGCTCGAGATTGGGTAGTAATGGGTACATTTGCAGCGTTAGCTGCCTCTTGGTGGTTTAGCTCATTAATTGTAGGCGATTCATCAGATACATTGTTTGGAGCGATTGAAGCAAGTGATTTACTGTTCTATGGAATTTTCCCCATTTTGGTAATTCTCTCCATTTGGCAAACTTCGGAAGGTAGATTCCATTCGTCTATGGTTGGCGGCTTGGCAGTAATCGGTTCACTTACTCCTGCAGTATTGATAGACGCAGATCCTATTTTTTCATCTGTGGTTATAGCCGCAGCACTCACTTCTCTATTCTTGAGAGTAAGAGCCGCTTCAGATGAAGAACATGTACCTACTTGGGAATTATTTCTCCCATTACTTGCTATATTGATTACATCGTTCTCTTCTGGACCAGCATCTGTAGGTGAGGGAGGTACTTCCAATCCATATGTTTTGTTTATCTTACCCATCTCTGCACTGGCAATTCATATCATTTGTTTCCCAATAAGGGAAAAAGAGTGTTGGGATGTTAATGCAACTTGGAGTGCTGATCCAGGTACGCGTCTTTCATTAGGTGCCGTTTTTCTATTACTGTTGCTAGCTCAATTCATTGGCCTTTCTGAATCAACAGTAGCCGAATCAGTAAGTTTTCCAATTAATGAAATTAGATTATTTTTGTTTATTGCTACTGTAGCTCTTGGTGCTCATGAAGCAGGTGCATTCGAGGTTAAGACACCATACAGTCGAATGATGGCAGCATTGGGAAGTCTAACGCTTCTTTTTCTAACAGGTGTAACTGATCAACCAACTCTTACTGGAGCCATTATTCGAGAAGTTGCATTAATTTCCTGTTTATTGGCAATCAGTTACCGATATCAAGCTACAGGAAAGGTTACTCCAGAGGAACGTCAAACAGATAGTGGAGTGCTACTCGTTCTTCTTGTAGCATCTATTTTCGATATTTCAGGAGGATTATGGGCTCTCACCGTCTTACTAGTTGTTGCTGATCGAAGTATTAGATATCAACATGGATTTATCCAAATCCTTGTTGCACCCGTCGTTTTATTGATTGGAGTAGTTTCCACTTCTGGTTTTCAAAATCATAATTTGGTATGGGGTATTCTTGAACAAATTCCTTATCTTGGTGAGACCTCTAATCTTCTTGGTGAAAGCGTTCTCCCAAGATGGACAACGATATTACTTGCAATAATGTGTGTAATATCTGTAGTTAGACATAGAAAAATCACAATTGCAAAGTCAGAATATACTCCTTATCTTCCAATTTTTTGGATACTAATTATTGTTGCAGTCATCGTTCCTGATGGACGTTATGTGCCTCCAATTTTGACTATATTTGCTACCTTTGCTGCACTAAGGAGTGGCTACCTAGGATGGTTTTGGTTCAATCCATTTGCGGCAATGTGGTCTGCATTTTGTATCATGGAAATGTCTGTAGAGAGTGGACTCACAACCCTTCAACCGTATACTGGGGCGTTGATGACGTTTGGTGTTATCTCATTTGTACAATACATAGTTTATCTCAGAGGTGATTTACATAGGTGGATTCAGACCGATAGAGTTCAATTAAATGATGATTTTAATTTAGGGGAAACTCCCTCAAGTTTCTCTCCGTTTGGTATTTACAACCGGTTGCTTGGATATACTGCATTTATCGTATTTCCTTCTGAAGAGATGTATGATTTCTTACCCTCGATTCGAGTTTTTATGATGTCTATATTAGCATATGATTTGTATAGAAATAGATCCGTTATTGGACTCAGAATATGGGTGTTGCCAATGACCTTCTTTTTGGCTGAATTACTTGATCACACTACTTACGATTATTCTCTGGACGAAGGATGGACTCACCTGGCAACCCTTGTTCTAGTAGTCTCTGGAATATATCAACTGTACAAGTCATATATTTTTGAAAATGAAATTGGAGAATCAGATACTGGTTGGGCAACGGGTACAATTGGAACAATATATGCACTTTCGGGAGTTCTATTCTTTGTTGACGGTCACAATTCTTTCCAGGGACAGGATTTAGCAGCATTATCGGGATTTGCAATGGTAACTGTTTTTGGGCACCATTTAGTCCTAGGATTCAATCGAAATGATGGATGGAGACGATTAATGAGTTTATTTGGATTACCAGTTGGAATCATATTCACTGGATTCGAATTAGGTGAATTATTCGGAATTGTTGCTTTGTTCTTAGCAGCTATGACTATGATTGCTCAAGGCATCATGTATTCTGCCAGAGGAGGATTGGGTATGGGTTCAGTAAAAGAAGATGGAGTAGGACATTTAGATCCTGTTAAGGTTCTAGAAGTAACAGGGTTAGGAGGTACTTTACCTGCATTAGATCAAGAAGAAATTTATGAATCTGATAAAGCCAATAATCTGCCTGCAACTATCACTGAATCAGAAGAAGAGGAAGAAGAAGCTGACGATAATATCCAAGATAGAGAAGAAAAGGCTCGTGAGGCAGCATCAATAGATACTGAAACAGTTGAAGAAATAGTTCAAGACGAAATTAAAGGAATATCAAGAAAAGTGTCAGATGTGAGATTCCCTATTTTTGGTTCAGATTTACAAATGGAGATTACTGGTGGGATGGTTTCACGTATTGCAAGTGTTGTTGCAACAGGAAATCCTGGTTTCGTTCCAATTATTCGAATAGATGATGCTGGAGTTGTCAGCGTCCAATGGGAATCTATTGGTGGTTCTACTCAGTCAGAATAGATCTCCACCCTGAATGTTTGATTTTAGTTTCACCACGAAGTGAACGCGCTCTTTCATCGATGATTTGAGCACATACAGCGATAGCGATTTCTTCAGGTGATTCTGCGCTAATATCTACTCCAATAGGGCAAAGAATTTGATTAAGAATTAAAGAATCAATTCCCTTTTCTTTAGCTGCAGAAGAGAATGAATTCCATTTTGCTTTACTTCCTATAGTCCCAACAGTTGTATTCCATTCTTTATTATGCATTTTTCCCATAATTCCTAACAGAAGATTTTGGTCAATTGCCCAATCATGTCCCATGATTAGAATATGTGAGAATCTAGCTAAAGATGTGGGATTTTCTCGCTCTAGGAAATTTTCAGGAGAGCTATGAATTCGTTCGATTGCTTTAGGATGATGATCCTCAGAAACGTACTCTTCTCTGGTATCCATTATGCTTATTCTCCAATCAAGAACATGTGCCATTTTACCAATTGCAATAGCACAGTGTCCTCCACCTGCTAAAAGAACGTGAGGCGAGGCATTGAGAAATTCACTGACGATTGTAACTACCCCCCCACATAGACTGTTGAGAGGGGTTACTTCAATACCCTTACTGGTATTTTGCATGGCTTCTTTCCTAAGTTGAAATCTATGTATTCCGGGAGAAGCTTCACTTTTAATGATGTCAGTAAGGTGTGAGATTATTTTCTCTTCTAGTCCCGCTCCTCCAACAGTCCCATGTCGTTCCCCATTTTCTGAAACTGCAATTTTTGCTCCAACCTTCCCAGGTACTGACCCTTGAGATTCCACAACACTTGCAAGTGCGACACTCTCTCCTAGTTCGAGCCTTTCCAAAGCCCAAGCCATAGTGCGCGCAGTCATGACATTGCCAGAAGGTTCTTGGGTTTGAGTTTGAGGGAAAGTTAGCATAGGCTAACATTATCGTCCATAGTCCCTTAGGAAGACTGATGGCGACATCATCCGAGATCATCGATATCGTCTTACGTTCGATGCGTGATGCATTTCTTGCAGTAACAGTTTTTGTTGCAGCAATGGTTCTTTTATTCAGTTGGATACAATATGTTACTGCAGGTCGTTTTGTTGATTGGATTAGATCTAAGACCAAATTACAACCAATTATTGGAGCGTTGATGGGACTTACTCCAGGTTGTGGTGGAGCTATTGTAATGATGCCTCTATATGCGAGAGGATATGTCTCATATGGTACAGTTGTAGCAACCTTAATTGCAACATTAGGTGATTCTGCGTTTGTATTAATCGGAGGGGCTATAGCGAATCCTGATCTAATCGTTCCTGTTTTACTCGTTCATCTCATTTCATTTGTTGTAGGAGTAATATGGGGAATAGGAATTGATTTCATCCGTATTACTCCCAGTTCTCCATTGGGTAGATTTGGACCAGAAATTGCCGACGAAATATCTGAGAATATCTCCGATGAAGAATATGATGTTCGACAAGAATTGCCTAGAGAAGAACCAGATGGTTTTTCCTATCGTATAGTTCATCAAGGATATTTGATTTGGTGGGCCGTAACTTTAGTAGGTCTAGTATTTGCTATTTTACTACTTTATTGGGGTGCGGTAGACGGAGGCCCGTCACTCGATTTAGACGACGGTGGTTTGAATTTAGATCCTACAACGATGGGCGGTTTCATTTCATGGGTTGGTTTGTTGGGGACCTTACTTTCAGTAACTATTTTCTTGGGTCAACGCTCAATTTTAGGAGATGATAGTGAAGCAAGTATTGGTGACAAATTAGATTCGCTGAGAGAGACGACAATTCATGCTGCATCAGAAACGTCTTTTGTGACTTTCTGGGTTCTTATAGCCTATTTTGTTTTTGAATTCAGTATGTTATTCGGAGGAATAGATGAATCTAGTTTGGTAGCATATGGTGCAGGAGTAGGGGCAATCTTTGTTGCTGCTTTAGTAGGAGTGATTCCAGGATGTGGGCCTCAAATCATTATCATGACAAGCTATGTAGAAGGAATACTTGGATTCCCTGGCCTTGTTTCAAATGCTATTTCTCAAGATGGCGATGCACTTTTCCCACTTTTGGTGAGACATAGAGCAGCATCTCTCTGGGCAACTTTTCATACGGCTCTCCCGGCAATTATTACTGGATTAATTTTATTCATTTGAACTGAAATTAAGACCGACTATGGGCCGAATGGAGAAACTATTCGAACCCACACAATTAGAAGGGACGCTCGCCGCGAACCGGTCATGACAGCAGTCATTGACAAAGACATGGTCGCGGCGGTGCACTAC
>DAPV01000072.1 GCA_002502625.1 Euryarchaeota archaeon UBA125 | reverse complement strand
AGTCTTGATGAAGATTCGTTCTTAACCTAATTACAAACCCATATCTCTCAAGCGTTGCAGAGCCTCATACATTTCGTCTGAAAGAGGACCTGGTTCTTCCAAGATTAATTCGATATCAAATGGGGCTCCCCCTATTCCTTCTCTGGGTATACGGCGGCGGTCACCGGGGAGAGAACCAGCATCTATTGAAAGACGGATTTTTCGTCCTGTAGGGGTAGTTAATTTCATTTCACCACCTAGTAATAGAGTAGTATACGGAACTGCAACTGTCTGAATTAATCGATTAGCCTCCCAACGACGATCTTCTCCAGGATCTATTCTAACTATTAGAGTCAAATCTCCTGGGAGTCCTGTAGGATGTTCATTTCCCATTTTTCTTAAACGTAATTTGTGTCCTTGCTCTACACCCTTAGGGATATTAACAGTAACTGTACTCTCCCTCCTTTGAATTCCTCGCCCTGCACAAACAGGGCAACTTAGGCCACTATTGGAAGATCGTCCTTCGCATCTTTTACATCGTCTTAATCTACTCAATACAAAGGGAATTTTACCTCCTTTCTCAGCAATTTCAGTATCAATATCAATTCCTAATTCAATGTCAATTCCCTTAGGTTGACTTGATTGATTGGTCGAAGAAAACTGTGTATTACCCATCATCTGTCGAAGGATATCTTCCATTCCCATTCCTCCAGAACCAAAACCCATTCCTCTGAATCGTTGTTGTTCATCGTATTGCTGTCTTTTCTCAGGGGTCCCGATTTCATCAAATGAGGCTTGAATTGACTTGAATCGATCTTCTGACGCAGAATCTCCAGGGTTTCTGTCTGGATGATGTTGCCTAGCTAAACGACGATAGGCTCGTTTGATTTCAGCATCAGATGCACTGTTATCAATTCCTAAGACACGGTATGGGTCCATGTCAGACATAGCATCCCCTATCCTTGATATGTTTTGAACCCGGTCATTAACCCCAAGGATAAAGGTCATTCTCAATCTAGGATTGTTTATGGAAGAACATATTGAATTCAACCCGTCCTATACACTACTAACCTTAGCATGTAATGGAGGAGAAGCAGTAAATGTAGAACCTGGGGCAATGGTTTCCCTATCTGGAATGACTATGCAAACCGGAATGAGTGGGGGTGGAGGATTTGGTGGTTTCCTCAAGAGTATGGCAAAGTCAGCACTTGGAGGTGAGTCTTTCTTCCTCAATACATATACTGCTGGACCTCAAGGTGGATGGATTAGCCTTGCTCCTGGAGTTTCAGGAGATATTCAACATACAGATATACAACCTGGGAGACAAATTTTTATCCAAAGTGGATCATATCTTGCTTCAACTACTAATGTAAAGACAGATACTAAATTTCAAGGAGCTAAGGGATTCTTTTCTGGAGAATCTCTCTTCTTTATCCGTGGCTTTACTGAAGACGGGCAATCAGGTAGAATTTGGTTCAATTCATTTGGAGCAATGAAAGAAATCCCAATTCAACCAGGCCAAGTAATCACCGTAGATACAGGACACGTTGTTGCTTTCGACGATACTGTTTCATATGAAATTGGTAAAGTTGGAGGGATGAAATCATTCATGTTTGGGGGAGAAGGAGTTGTAATGCATTTCTCAGGACAAGGGCGTGTATGGATTCAAACTCGAAATCTTGCAAGTTTAGCTTCAAATTTGATTCCTTTCTGGCCTCAAAGAGGATAACGATTAGATTTTCTTTTAGAAAAACCACAAAATCAAGTTCTATGGGCATGTAGGATTGACATGGAACCGAGGAGGATAACCTCCACTCGACTAATCGATGAGGAAGGAGTAGTCCATCATGGTGACATTTTACTTCATTCTGATGGATCATGGTCGACTAGTAACGGCGATGAAGATGTATTGGAAACAATAGATGGAAAAAATCGAGTAATTACTCGTTCATTCCAAAACTGGCATACACACCTTCCTATGATACTCAACCGAAGTATGGGTGAAGGTTTACCCTTAATGGAGTGGTTACAACAATCTATTTTCCCTACCGAAAAACATGTTACTAGAGAGCTAATTGAAATCGGTACAAAAGCTGCAGTAGCCGAATTAATTGCGACTGGGACAACATTTGCTTGTGATATGTATCATCATCCTGATTCAATCGCCCCAGTGTTAGATGATTCTGGAATTCGTGGAATTATTTGTGGCCCTACCACTAGTTGGCCTCCTTCAGATACTGATGAAGATAGTGGGGATGTTCTAAAAAAATTAGAAGAGTTGCTCAGATCTGGTCCATTGGATAATGGTAGAGTAGAATATGGCATTGCAGCACATTCTGTCTACACTTGTTCAGAAGAAACATTACTTCGAGCTTCTGATTTAGGTAAAAAATACGATGCGTATGTACATATCCACACCAGCGAAACTAGAACAGAAGTGTCAGACTGTTATGCAATCCACGGAATGTACCCGATTGAATATCTAGATTCACTTAATTTCCTAACCGATTCTACTGTTTGCGCACATTGTGGATGGGTTACAAAAAAAGAAATGAGAATTCTTGCTGAAAAAGAATGTCATGCAGTGCATTGTCCAACCAGTAATCAAAAATTAGCTTGCGGAGGGACCATGTCCTATCCAGCAATGAATGAAGCTAAAGTTGATGTTAGATTGGGAACAGATGGCGCAGCAAGTAACAATTCATTGGATATGAGATCTGAAGCTAAAACTGCTAGCTTAATTCAACGTCACGATCATTGGGATGCTACAATCCTGAATCCAATTGAAACTTGGTCTCTAGCCACTAAAGGAAGTAAAGACTGGGTAACATGGGATATTAACGATATTAGATTACGTCCATTGGGAACAAACGATAGAAGATTACTTGCAAATCTGATTTACAGTGGAGGAACTTGTCTTGACGTATTTGTTGAGGGTAGAGCACTAAGACGAGATGGGAAAACCATCAGTATAGATGAAGAAATAGTTTTGAATGACCTAGAAACTGCAGCAAGAGAATATTATTCGCAGATATGAAGAAATGCAGTAACATGTTTTTTGTATCTTAACCATAACATCGGTTTATGTCGGAAGGATACGCAGATAGCGGACACATTGTTTCAGTTGAGTTTGATCCTAAGGTCAAAGTGTATTGGTGGTTAGGAGCAATGTTAGTTCAAGCATCAACAGTAATTGGATTATTTGTGGTGCCTTTTTGGTTGATTTTAGGTCTTCCAGTTCATCAAAAACAATTCGAAGGGTTGTCTTGTTCGCTAACAGATCGTTCATTGAACATTCGTACAGGATGGTTATTCAAGAAACAACAAAACATTCCGTTAGACAAACTAACGGATGTTTCCATCCATGAAGGTCCTATTTTGAATGCTTTCGGAGTAGTACGCATGCATTTTGAAACTGCAGGATCGGCTCCGTTTATTCTCACTGGCGTGAAAGGTGGTCCACAATTCAGAGATCTTGTTCTCAAACAACGAGATTCTCTTTCTTCACAGCCTGTAATGGCTGCTCAAAATTCTCAGTCAGATGATGTACTCATCGAAATTCGAGATTTGTTGAAAGATATTCGTGCGAATATGGCTAGCAAAGAATAGAATTTTTTCCCTTCTTCATTGTTTGAAAAAAAAAACAGCCATTCATATGCAATTGTTACTACGCGAATATAATGCAATGCAACATCGATGCTATGGGAAAAGCTGTAAGGCTAAGACTTGGAATATTGGCAGTAATTGCTGGGGGTCTAATTTCGGTAGGTTTCATTTTACTAAATTTCAACTTTGGAGTAGAATGGATTATTCCATTAGGAATAATTGCAGGTGGAGCATTCTCTATGTTTGAAGGATGGGCCGGTTGGTGTGTTGTAAGAGCGATTGGAATCAAAACTCCACACTAAACAACTCATTCAGATTCATTGGATGATGCTTCTCGGATACGACGTGCGGGAATTCCTCCCCAAATTTCACCCTGAGGTATAATGGTAAATTTGGGTAAAACCGCTCTTGATGCAATTACAGCTCTATCGCCAATTATACAACCTGGAGCAATGAAAGAGCCAGAACCAATAACACAGTTAGATCCAATAATCACTTTTGCGAGATGGATTCCATCTTTTTCAAAGAGATGGCCATTGATAGCTGCTCCTCCTCCAATCACTGTCTTACTTCCTACTTCAATCATATACGCATCATTGATATTTGGGGAATTAATTTGCGCTCCATTTCGAATTTTCATCCCCATCATTGAATAGTAGATATTTCCAACAAAAGAAGGAACCATCCATTGTAATGAAGGTAAGGCCAAACGATGGAATAGAGACATAAATCCCCACCTGAGAGTCAACCAACTTTGTGTCGGTGCTTGAGCAGATGAGGTTCTGGGCCTCAAAATCAATCCAAAAAATCCTAGAATTAATAGATCAACTATACACCATGCGAGAAGCCCTATTCCAATTGCTGCTCCTTGGGCAAAAAGCCGAGTTAAAGGATCTGTAATTTCGCTAACTTCCTGAAACATCCAAATGCCAGGAATGGCTGAAACACCCCAAATCAAGAAACCAAAAGGCAATACTAAGACTGACAAAAACATTTGAATGAAGCCAAAGAATTTCATTGGCTTTGCCATTAAATCACTTCTGCATTTCAGAGATTTGAGAATATAGATTTGATGAGTTCGAGCTTTCTAGACCTTCCTCTTCAGAAACAACCTCTCCTTTAGCAGCTGCACGATTTCGAGCATCTTCTTCATTTGCTACTCTGATGCCTTCTTCGAGATCAATTCTTGATGCCAATACTGTTCCAGCTAAAATTACAATAGTAATCGTCATGATTGCTACGCGGCTATCGAAAGTAGAACTGGCAATTCCATAAAGGAACGTTCCAATCATTGCGGCAGACTTTCCTAAGAAACCAAAGAAACCAAAGAATTCTGAGGTTCTAGTCTCAGGAATCAACATCGAGAACATTGAGCGGGCTTGAGCTCCGGCAGAACCCATTACCATACCAACTAGACAACCTAGAATAATCCACTGGAGTGAAACTGTGATACCGAATGGTTCCCAAACATTATCTCGCATAAATTCAGCCCAACCATCTACCATTCCTCCCTGATCAACAATGGTAGGATGACGATCTCCAACCTCCCAAGAAGTTGAATCAGGTCCTATGACAATTATGGCAAAACGGTGATCTGATACATTATCAAAAGCGGAAATCAGAGATGATGCATCCTCTGGAGTAATCGTTTCGACTTCATTCACAGAAACAGATGCTTCATCAACAAATAACGACGCTGCAAAAATTCCAGCAAATACTAGAAGAATTGCAATAAGAGCTGTCAATGGCCCTAAATTCATCTTTTGTAAATACATGATTGCACTACCAAGAAGAACGAATGATACAAGGATAACCAGTAAAACAATGATACCGGACGAAATGCCTAGATTGTTTGTGCTCGTTGAAGAAGATTCTGAATTATTCTGGTCAGGGAAATAAGCTTGGAAAGCATCTCTAAATTCTGCATCTCCTGCAGAATTCTCTCCCACCCATCCATCATATCCTCGATCATACAACGTATTCATTTCATACAACTCAGATGATTGATTATAGGTGAAAGTGAAATCATAGCGAGAAGATTCTCCTTCTGCATCATCAGGTAATCCATTGTTATCAGAATCTGTAGTGGGATCTAATTCTAATGGAGCAAATGCTGCTGCTGCAACGGCTACGAAACAATAGATAATCAGAGCGACCATTAATGCAAATTTTGTTCCCTTGATGTTTGCTAGTTTTCCAAAAACAGCTGTCATCGGAATGGCAATTACATTAACTGTCAACAACAACATAATGTTCATACTGGTATCTAATCGAAGAACTGATTCTCCAAATGCACTAGCCATGCTCGCAATAGTGTTTACGCCATCATAAAACAAAAGATAAGCCACTAAAAACAATGCTAGAACCTTAAATTTTCGAATCTCTTTGGCTGTATTGAAGACTTGTCCATAAGCAATAGTTGTTGCAGCAAACAATCTCGTGCGGGTGTTCGGGCCTAAGTTAGTCCATTCAAGTGTAGCTTCAATTTCTGGTTCAGGTGTCCACTTGAACATTAATGCTCCAAAGCCCCACCACCAAAGAGAAGAGGTGACAAAAATAACTGCCAATTTGAAGTTAGTATCCCAATTAAATGGTCCTAATAACAACAAAAGATGGAACATAAGAAGAAGTGAACCACCAGCAAAACCATACACATAACCATAGGTAGAAACGTGATCTTGCATTTCTTTTCCTCCAAGATATGGCATAAAAGAGTAGTAAATCACATTACCACCAGTGAAACCGATAGTACCAATTGTATAGGCCAAGGCAAGGAAAATGTAACCAGATGAGCCAAAATAAGGTGCTGCCCCCATTACTGCTGTAAATAAAATACCAACAACAGTATACCATTTGAGTAACTTCTTCTTAATTGGCATCTTATCTGCTATCACTCCAAGTGCTGGAGCTGTTGCTACCACGAAAATCATTGAAAATGTAAGTACAAATGCATAAAATGAATCTCCAGACTGAGTACCAGTTGCTAAGTTATACAGGCTAGCCATAACTTGTGGAGCTATTACAGTCATGACCGTTAGAGCATAGGCTTGATTTGCCCAGTCATACCAGTACCATCCTTGGATTCCTTTCCTTTCTTCTGGAGACATGGAATCTAACAATGCCCCAACATCTACTTTTTCAGTACGATTTGACACTGCAGAGGTATCGGTCATGAACTGTTACGGGGTCTTTACGTACTTGAAGATAGGACCGGAATAATAGGACATTATTACCCAAAATACCTATTTTCAACGGCTCGTCGGGGAAGTGTGACTAAGGGTATGTTGGGTTCTGAAGAACGGGCTGTGAAGGTCCACCATTTGGTCAAGGCACCAGAAAATTCTCCAGAATCGATTAAATTTAGAGAATCATGGGATGCAAAGAAACCTGCGACTGTCTACAAGACTCCTGAAAGACTTCCGGATGGAACTCCATGTACTGCAGCAACTGTTATTCTTCGAACTAAAGGCTGTGAATGGTGGTGGAAAAGTGGATGTACTTTTTGTGGATATTTCAATGATGTAAGAGATGATGTTACAAGTGATGATTTACATGCTCAATGGGAAGAAGCAAAGAGAAGAACCAATAATTTTGAAGATTGTTCTATGGTAAAAGTATACACTTCAGGAACTTTTTTTGAAGATAAAGAAAACCCTCCAGATTGGCAAGAAACTGTTCTCAAAGAAACTTATGAAAATGGTCTTCACTTAGTCATTGAAGCTCAAGCACATCTCTGTAAAGAAGAGAAAATAGGGTGGGTTGCAGAACGTCATCCTGGCTGTACTGTAGCAATTGGACTTGAAGCATATGATGATGCTGTTTTGAGATTCAATTGTAACAAGGGATTCAATACAAAACAATGGCATCAGGCAGTAGATATTCTTAGAGAAAATGGTCTTAGGGTGAAAAGTTATCTATTATTCAAACCTCCTTTTATGTCCGAAGGAGATGCTGTGGAACAAACCTCAGCTTGGATTCGAGCCGTAGCGCCTTTGTCTGATGAAATATCAATTAACCCAATGAATATACAGAAAAAAACCATTGTTGATCGCATTCATAGAGCAAGACAATATCGCCCACCTTGGCTTTGGAGTCTAGTAGAAATGATCAAAAATGTTCATGAAGACGTACAACCTGTTTCTGCAGAAAATGCTAGAGATGGCTGTAGAATCATAGTTCATCCAACAGCAGCTGGAATGATTAGAGGATCCCATAATTGTGGAGAATGTGATCAAGAGGTTGCTGCTGCCATTGAAAGATATAGTGTATCAGCCGATATTAGTGAATTTGATGGAATTGATTGTTATTGTAAAGAAATATGGGAAAACGAAATACAATTAGATAGATCTTTACCATTACCGTTAGGAATTGGACGTGATAGAAGAAGATCGATGGACAAGGTTCTGCGAGCTCCATGATTGGCATTGGTACGTTGCTTTACACTCAACATTCGCCCAACGCTTAAGGGCGGCAGAACATTGGAAGGAACACCCAACACCGTAAAGTGAGGGAGGTTGAGAGTTTATGGAAGAAGATAGTGGATTTGGGCTGTTGGATTACATGCGTTCCGATGAGGAACCAGAATTGAGAAGAATGGCAATCGCAATGGGATTTATCATTCTCTTAATTTTCCTAGTATTGTATGACGTATTATACCCAGGTCATGGGTTCCCTGTACTAAGTGACGTGATACCACTTCTTTCTGGAGTAATGGATAGTACCATCTGGTTCTTCATATTAGGAATAATGATTGGATTCTTTTCACTTGTTGCTAGTGTTCTAGTAGGGGCGGTAAAGGAGTGATTATCATGGATACAATAATTCTCATGATGTTAATTTTCTGGGGCGCCTTGTTGGTCTTTGCTTGGAGATTACGGGCAGGTCTTGGTTTCCTAGGAGATGCAGTTGCAGGAATGACTGGTTTCATGCTTGGTAAGGCATTAGGTCCCGGAGCAACGATACTTGAAGGAAGATCAGGGACTGCTTCTGCATCTTGGATTAATCACGGAATTGTATGGTTATTCATTGGCGCTAGTATTACTTTCATTGATCTTTGGTTAGGTCATTCTCCTAATGCCCTTTACAGTCTACAATCATGGAGTTGGGATTTAACAGGAAATGCAGCATTTACTCCTAGTATTATGACAACCTTTGGAGGAATGATCATGGTATTAATCGGTTCTTCTTTACATATTATTCCTAGAATGGCAGATACCACTCTGTCTAATGAAACAAATGCAGGATTGATGGCAATGGTTTTCACTGCAGGCATCCTTCTTTTCGTTATTGGAAGTCAGATTCAGAATGATATAGGAAATTTAGTTGCCTTTGCTGGATATAACATTCCAGCATTAGCTGCATTAGCTATAATTGCAAATTTATTACTTACTATTAGAGAGCAAACCACAGGTCTTGAAGCTCCTCAATGGTTTATCATCATAGGATTAGTAGGATGGTTTGTTAGTTCGATAACGTTCGTTGTTCTTGGCCCAGAAGCAGCACCTCATACCCTATGGATTAGTGAACAACTCCACATTGGAATGTTCCTTTGTTTGATTTTTGGTGTAGTCTATTATGCAATTCCTTCAACAACAGGAATTCCAATTCCAAGTCGTTCATTGGTCGCTCTTACACTTGTAGGAACTATAGTAACGGTATCGCCGATGGGATATGATCCTGCCAGTCTAAGTTTCCTTGAACTAGCATGGCTTCCATTGGATCTTGGTGTAACTGCCGGAGCATCTTTCCCTCCTTGTGGAAGTGAAACAAATTGTACTTCTTCTCTAATAATTACTGCTTTGATGGCACTTTCTATACCAGTAATGTTCATGTTCTCGACAAATGTACTTACAGCCATTAGACGTTCAGGCGCAATTTTTGAAGATACGGCTCTTACTCTGATTGCTTTTGGTGCATTCATGTTACCAATTATGTCAATCACGTCACTATTTACTACTCTTGATGCAATGAGCGGTAGTAACGAATTATCTGCAGCAATTGGTTCAGTCCGTCTTGGAACTATTTGGGGAGCGATTATTCCACTCGCATTGGGTGGAGCATTAGCAATTATTCCTGATGCTACAGGAAAGGAACTCGAAAGTCAATCTTCAGGAATAAGGGCGATATGGATTCTCGGATTAGGTATTATTGGATCTTTTATGGTCAGTATGATGTCAGACTTCGCTGAGATATCATTTGCTGAGGCCGGACTTGAAGAAGGGTTTAGTTCTACAGCAGCAGAACTGAAACCAATTGCTTCAGTTCTATTCTACGGTGTAGTTCTTGGGATTCTATTCTTAGCCCAAAATGTGGTAAGAGGATCTCGTTCTATTGATTCTGGACCAGAATTCAGTATTCTTGGACCTTCTAGATATGTGATTTCTGGAAGCACAAGTGTTAGAGATCTTCTAACCGCAGGAGTGACATTAGATACTGTTCTAACCACTGATGAGGGAATTGATGATTCAGTAGGACCTACCATACTCTCTGAAGAGGAGTAAACTACCCATGAGAATCGGTCTTGTTGGTAAACCAAATGTTGGTAAATCAACAACTTTCGCTGCATTAACAGAAACCGTTGTTGAGATTGCAAATTATCCATTCACTACCATAGAGGCCAATATCGGAATCGCTTGGATACCTCTAAGATCTCCTTGTGCTTGTTTTGATTTAGTAAAAAAAATGGAAGAAAACGGTAGAATAATTGATTCAGATGGTGAGCGAAGAGGTAGTATTTGCACGCCTAGAACAGGATCTTGTATAGGATATCGAAGAATTGTTCCAATAACCTTAGTTGATGTTGCAGGATTAGTTCCTGATGCACATCAGGGAAGAGGGCGTGGAAATCAATTCTTATCGGACCTTGCGAATTGTGATGCCTTAATTCAAGTTGTAGATGCTTCTGGAACCACTGATATTGAAGGGAATCCAATAGGAGAAGATGCTTGTAACCCCGAAGAAGAATATGATTTTTTACTCAATGAATTAGATGCTTGGATATCTGGAATTCTCAATGACTCTTGGGCACGTGGTGCAAGGAGGGCTCAAGCAGAAGGACAAATTGCATTGGTACGTTATATTCATTCACAACTGAGTGGACTTGGAGCAAATGAGTCAATGGTCACTACAAGTCTGTCTTCATTCATTTCTGAAAATCCTAACCTTGATGTTCCTTGGACATGGAAACAAGATGCAGTTAGTAGATTAGCTAGTAATTTACGTGAACAATTGTTTCCAGTTTATGTTGCTGCAAATAAAGCAGATTTGGCAGATCCTTCAAAGTGGATGATCTTGAAACAACGTATTGAAGAAAAAGGTGGATTAATTGAAGCTACATCTGCAGAAACCGAACTCGGATTACGAAGAGCAGCAAAAGCAGGTGCAATTGAATATCGACCAGGAGATAATGACTTCACAATTTCAGAATCTACTGAATTGAATGATGCGCAGAAGAAAGGACTTGATGCGTTATCTAAGCGAATTGAAAACATGGGAGGGACTGGATTAATCTCTCTAATGTCATCTGTTGTTTTTGACAGATTAGATCGAATCGTAGCCTATCCTGTCCAAGATGAATCAAAGTGGATTGATGGAGATGGAAAAATTCTTCCTGATGCTCTCCTAATTCCTCAAGGTTCAACAGCAAAAGATCTCGCTTATGCTGTTCACACAGATTTAGGGGATGGATTCATCAGAGCTACCGATGCAAGAACTGGAAGAGTAATTGGTGCAGATCATGAATTAGCAAATGACGATGTTGTAAAGATTCATGCAAAAACATGAATCATGCAGTTGTTGGATCTTCAATATCTACAACAGGTTCCATTGATACCTCAAAGATAGTAGCAGTCCAAGTAATATCATATGTTTGATCATCTGAGCCAAGAAATCCGAATCCTTGTCCTGCATCATTCTGAACATCTGCGATTAATTCAACAATCCAATCTCCACGTCCATCATCTGAATCCATCCATTGAGATCGGATATCAGATTCTGTTCCATCTGCTTCGTAATCCGCTCCATCATAACCATCAATTAGAATCCAAGTCATTGATGCTGCAATACCATTTCCACAATTCCCTCCATCAGTTTGATCTTCAAGTTCCCCACTTACGCCTGATACATCAGATGAGGCATCTACTCCGTTATTTTCTCCCGGTCCTACAGCCCCCTGATCTTGACACTCTATGGTCACCGTCACTGAAGCCAAATTTTTAGAATCACCAATCATATCTTCAGTAATTGTGAATGTATCTTCTTCTGTATCTCCATCAGATAAAGCAGGTGTTGTCAAAGATTGTGTCAATGTTTCTTCAGTAAAGGAAACTGTCCACATTCCAGATGGTCCACTAGTCGAAGAAGAATCATCTAGACCAACTAATCCTGGGACCATTGCAAAATAAATTGGAAAAAGGAACATGAAGAAGACTGAGACCCCTAACATAACTTGACTTCGACGATCTTGGAACGTCTCCGCTAGGTCCATAGACAGTTATGATAGGTCCATGTTTTTCAATGTCCCGTTTGATTTATTCCGATTCATACACACTAGTTGGTGGCCAATTAACTCTAATTTCCTCGGTTTTTTTCCATTTTCGATTCAAACCCCAACTAGCTAATCTTCGTTTTGATCTACCATATTCGGGCAACATATATCCAATACGACTTCGTTCCCAAAATGTCCAACGATTGGGAATTCTAGGTAAATCTGCAGACCAAGCACAAATGAAATCATTCCAAATGGATTCATCAATTGATTCAGGTAGTACCCATTCTGTTGTAGTGATCTCTCCTGCAGAGCCAGGAGTATGAGACCATGCTTGCATTGCAGCACCTTCCAATGGACCATTATCAATTACTATCCCAAACGTTCGAACCGACTGTTGAAGTGGCATAATTATCGCCATACGATGGACTGGTCTCTTACCTTCATGGCGAGTAACTGTCCATCCTGCCATTTCAGCTATTATTCTGAAAGAACGAACAGCATCGACTGAGCCAACACTGACTGGGATCTCATAGACTGTCGCGTAGCTCACAGTCGACTCGAGAACGTCATCCGACATCATCACTTCGATTGATGTGGTCTGGACACAGAGGGGGTGAGAACCGCCCAGTGGCGCCCGTCCGATTGCCGAACGGCCAGTAATCCACAGTCATCCCGTACTAATACGGGGTTCCAATCTGAAATGCAGCTTCGTTGATTAGCCAAAGAGGTCGCCGAGGCCGCCGAATCCGCCGCCCTCTTCTTCCTCTTCTTCAGCTGGCGCTTCTTCAGCAGCTGCTGGGGCATCTCCACCACCAACAGCGGCTGCCGGAGCTCCAGCAGCCACTGGAGCAGCAACAGCAGTAGCCATTGCTTCACCAATGTCGACATCAGACAAAGATGCCACAAGAGCCTTGACTCTTGCTTTATCAGCATCTACACCAGCAGCGGTTAGAACCGCTGTGACAGTCTTATCATCAATTTTCTTCTCAGCCGAATGCAGTAACATAGCAGCGTATACATATTCCATTTTTTTTCACCTTCTTTTTTTTTAATTTAACCGAAGAGATCTCCAAGGCCGCCAAAGCCGGCTTCTTCCTCCTCTTCTTCCTCTTCCTCGGGTTGATCAGCCACTTCTGCAGCATCATCACTTGGTGCATCAGAAACAACAACAGCCGAAGCCGCTGCTGCACCGAGCATCTCGGCGAGTTCATCGTCCAAGGCAGAGGAATCTAGATGGCCAGCGAGGGCCAAAGCGCGCCCTTGGGCACGAGAAATAAAGACCGGGATGGTCTTTTCATTGGATACACCAGCTTCAACAGCGACATTGAATGCCTCTGTGCTGGCCTTGGAAAGTAATGTTGGCAAAGTCTCCGATGTGTACCAAGAAACATTGCATGCAAGATTGAATGCACCTGACATTGCTGTAATGATATCGTTTCTGAAAGCATCTGTATCAATGTTAAGAGAATCTGCAGGAAGAACTGTTCCTTCTTCAATCACACCGGATAAAATTAGTCCAATCTCAATAGGATTAATTCCTAACTTAGATAGCATCATACCTAAATCTCCTTCAATGGGCTCTCCAGCTTTTACAACAGTGGTTGATTTCTGAATTACTACCTTACCCTTATCGATCTTTGCTGGAATACCTACAGCACCTAATTCACCAACAATAGGACCTGGCGCGAATTCGGTCTCTCCTTGCTCTACAATAATATCATCTGGAGCAATCTCTCCGTCTTTAGCAGCACGTCCTTGACGAGTCTTATCTAATTCATTGTACAATTGGAAAGCATTGTAATTTTGAGTATGAACCAACATTGGCTGAACTACACCATCAAGAAGTACATCCAAATGCCCTTGATCAAGACCTGCATTATTCCATGCACGTCGAATTAGAGTTTTCTTAGCCATAGTAGCAGTCATACCAGATCTAAGATTAGCACGCATATCAAGCATATTTGTAGCTGGAACTCCGGAAATATCTACAATACCGACAACTCCATCGGACTTGAGAATATCTTCAAGTTGACCTACACGGTCTTTTTTCCACTGAGCCGCCTTAGGAATCAATTAATCACCTCAATCTTGACAGATGGACCCATTGATGTCTTGACATAACATGAACGGATATTGTTATGGCCACGTTCGAGTCTACCCATCACACGATTCCAAATCGCCATAGCATTCTCAGTTAACTCATCAATAGTTTGAGAACGAGAACCAATAGGGCCATGGAATGTAATTTTATCACGGGAACGAATCATAGAAGTGGTTCTTAGACCATTACTTAGAGCACCTATATCCATTACTGGAGGAACTGGACGAGGCATCTTACCGCGTGGACCTAATACCTGACCAAGGAAACGTCCAATGTTACCCATGTGGGGAACTTCTGAAAGAAAGAAATCATACTTCTTTGCTATTTTCCGTGCTTGTTGGCGATTACCACCTAAGTCTTCGATTGTAGAAGGATCCAAAACATCAACACCAGCATCCTTTGCTTTCACAGCCATCTCTCCTGATGCAAACATAGCAATGGAGATATCTTTGCCACGACCGTGAGGAAGACGTATCTCTTCTTGAATCCTATTTGTTGGATTCTTCAAATCTACATCCTTAATTGTAAAAGAGAACTCTAATGTCTCTACAAATTTTCGCTCTGGAGCCTCGTCTAGAGCCTGTTGAATTGCTTCTTGGATTTTTTCTTTCATTTTTCATCACCTCCGCGGTCTACGAGGACAGGTCCTCTCCCGCGCTGCGTGACAGATTAGGAAAAGTGCGCTTCGAACGCTCCCTCCTTCATCTGTTTCAATGCCTCTTTTGGCTCAAGTCCTTCTACTCTGACACGCATAGCAACGCACGTACCCATAACCTCACGGCAACGAGCGAAAAGTGTTGCACCGGTAAGACGATCTTCTTGCTTATTAGCAATCTGCTTAACCTGATCCATAGTCAAATTCTCTGTTGAGGCTTCCCAGCTACCATTGCATTTTGCAACACCTAATGTCTGGTTGATGACATGAGGTGTTTCGTTGCGGGCAGACATGTGATTCCTCTCCTTTACGACGCGGCGACTTTCTCCCTATATTTAATCGGTGCGAAACTACTCCACTCTCTGAGTTACTCTAATTTGGTCTGCACGAACAGTTAGCGGAATTGGAACTGGTGCATCGAATAATTCAACAGTAATTTCTTCTTTACTATCTGCGATGTTCGTTACACGTGCTCGTTGACCCTTGAATGCGCCTAGACGAACTTCCACGATATCTCCCTCAGAGATTCCTGCAGTGGCGGCCTTCGGTTCTAAGTGAGGGAAAATATCCCTGAATGGGGCTTCTCCTTCCAAAACTTTACGGCAATTTTTCAACGGGGTTGTTCGGTTTCCGGCTCTTCCAATAACTTTCTCAACGTGATGTTGAGCGGATGCTTCGACAAAGATATATCCTCTCATATGATCTGATTGTAAAACAGCATATATCTCATCAACAATATCAGCAAGAGATCCAGAGCCAGAAAGACGAGCACGAATTTCGTTTGCAACATTCGCTTCCTGACCAATTGAGGTCTTCAAAATATAGAGATAACTTCCAACATCTCCATACATCTCAACTAATGAAGGAATAGAGTAATCCTTAGTTCTCATATCACCGGCATCTATCCATTCACATTCTGAATAAAGAGCTGCGGGGACTGCATGTGTTTCTGATGTAGCAACTAAAACCGGTGTCACTTCATTCAAAACATTTCCAAAGGCTAAACCTCTAGGTTCTCCAGTTCTAATATGAGTAATCTTGTCAGATTCGATTCCAGTAGCTTCTTTTATTCGCTGTAAAACTACATCCAAATCATTTGCGTCACCTACGCCAAAAATCCCATCCCAGGCTAGAGGGAATTCACTAACACTATCTGCACGCTTCATGAGAAGTACTTGCTCTTCATTACGAACATAAACTACGAATGCATTTGACATTTAAATCACCTTATGGATTATTGAACTGAACATCTGTTGGCGTTGTAAGCCATGAAAAGAAAGATGGAAGAAGGTTGTCCATTAACCAAAGAACTCCGAAGCCGATCGCTCCTAGAACAAACATACCAATACCACAAACAATTATGGTTTGACGAAACTCAGCCTTCGATGGTTTGCGAGCCATGCGCAAAATACGCGCCCAATCACCACGCTGCCGTCGGCGAAACCAACGCTCAATGTCATCTTGCATGGCTTGCGCCCGCTGTTCGACAGAGCCTTTGCTATCCATTTCATCCGCCATGGTACACCCTCAGCCTTCGATGCGACTTCCGTGCCCCACTTAAGCACAACGGAACTGTTTGATTCAACGAATGAAGGTTGTTGAACGAGACCTGATACTTCTAGAACGGGTCTGCATGGATGTTCCATGAATATGATCACTTCTTACTCCTGTCAAGACAATCAACACACGTAATTCCTCTCCTAGAGATTCATCAACTGTAGCGCCCCAAATAATTCTAGCATTAGGATTGATACTTTCGCGAATAATTTGCCCACACATTTCTGCCTCGCCTAATGTCAGGCTCTTTCCACCTACGACATTCACCAATGCACCCCGTGCATCTGATACATCAATATCCAATAATGGCGATTCTAATGCTTGACGCGTAGCATATTCCGCTCTATCTTGGCCTCTTCCTTCTCCATAACCTATCATTGCAGTACCGCCTCCATTTACCATTACTGATCGAAGATCTTCGAAATCGAGATTTACTAGTCCTTCTTTTGCAATCAATTCAGTTACTCCTGCAATTGATCTCATTAGTAGTTCATCAGCAACCCGAAATGCTGCGGCAATTGGAAGATCGCGAACACCTTCTACTTCCAATAACCTATCATTGGGCAGAACTACTACAGTGTCACACACCTCTCTCAATCTTTCAAGTCCCCATTCTGCATTCTGACGTCTTTGAGTTCCTTCAGAATTAAACGGATAAGTAACTACACCAATTGTAAGAGCTCCTGCTGCTTTAGCTAAGCGAGCTATAACATGAGCACTGCCTGTCCCAGTACCTCCACCTAAACCAGCAGTCACGAAAGCTAAATCACAATCATTTACGGATTCTGTTAACTGTCTTTCAGATTCATATGCTGCTCTTTCACCCATTTCAGGATCTCCTCCAGCGCCTCTTCCTCTTGCTGTTCTTCCAATAAGCATCTTGTGTTCACTTTGAATCCGGAGTAAATGTTGAGCATCTGTATTGATGGCCCAACCGACAGCATATTGGTCATCTAACAGGCCTTCTTGAGTTAGACGAGAAACGGTATTATTACCACAACCTCCACACCCATATACTCGAATTCTAGGCTGTAAAGTCTTCAATAATTCAGCTAAATCTCCGTCCTGAGGAGCAGGGTTATTCGGTGGTTCAGAATCTGAATCTTGCAACTCTAAAACACGATCGATGATATGTCGCATAGATGCAGCGTGTTCGTAGCCATCATAACCATATCGTAGATACAGAGCCCGATAATGACGATTACAAGGTGAACGAAATATTTCGGAAGCCAAAGAGTCAAGCGTTGCGGCTCCTCTGGAGATTCATGGGCAAGGCTCTGCCGATGGCATCTGCAATGTCAATGACCCTGATGATGATTGCATGTTCATTGATGGGTTTTTTAACTCCTGAAACTACAATATTAGAAGATGAAAATCAACATTTTGTTCAAAATTTTCAATGGACTCAAACAATAGACCCCCCGGGCGGTGAAGGATTTCAAGCAGATTATTGGAAACCAGATACAACTGGAGCCCTGTGGGCAATCGACTTTTCCCCTGATGGTACAAAAATTGCAGGAGTAGATATCAATGAAAAGAGGGTATCCGTTTGGAATATTAGCGATGGAAGGTTAGTTTTCTATTCTCCACATCCAGATCCTTTGGTAGACGTGATTTGGCTGGATTCCGAACATCTAATGATTGCAGATTCAGATGATGATTTGGTCGTTTTCGAGGTGATAGATAGAGGAGAAAGTTGGCCATTAAATTCAACAAATGCACATCAAATGACTTGGAGTAAAGGGTTTACAGGTTCTGAAAATGGATTCTTATGGGGCATGGATTTGTCTGAGGATGGAAGTAGAGTAGTAATTTGTGGAGGCATCGATAATCCAAATATTCCGGGAGAAATTGTTACTGTAGAAACTAGCTATCTTCTAGGTGGAAATGGAAATCCAAATAGTATCTACACCACACATATGCCAACTGATTGCTCTCTATCTCCTAACGGAAGTGTGGTTGCTACAACGCTAAGAAATTTTCAAAATAATCTAAATCAAGATAAGGTTGCAGCTCATTCAATTCCTGATCTTGAACCATTATGGGAAAGAGCAATTGGCGGTTCAGAAGCTACTGCTTGGGCAATTGATTGGGATATAAATGGACTAGGATATACTGTAGGCTGGAATAGACCAAATGAAGGAGTCGTTACTCATTTCAACCATATTGATGGACAAGTAGATTGGTATTCACCTATTCCTCAGAATATTTCATCTATATCTTGGACTCAAAGTGGAGACAAATTATTGGTTGGATTACATGATCCTGGGAGAATGATGTTCGTCGATCAAGTTGGTACAATCCTCAATGATGTAGGGTGGCATAGTTTTGTGAATGCTGGTGAGGGAATACCCGCTGATGTCTTGGATGTATCAGCTAGTGTTTCTGGACTAACTGCTTCTTCTGGAAGAGATGGAACAATCGAAATTTGGAGTGAAGACGCTTCTGGAATTTCTTTCCATAGTAAACTAGGAACAAGATTAACTCGTGAAATTTCATTGGCTCCGAATAGAGATCTACTAGCAATGGCCGATTCGGGAGGGGTAGTAACAGTATGGGATCTCGATTCAGGGATGAGGAATCGACAATGTAGTCATCCTCAATTTGGAGAACCCACTGATTCAATTCCATTTGCAAAAAGTGTGGATTGGACTAACGACGACAAAGTAATCATTGGATATAGTGATGGAACAATTGTTGCCTGTGATGAACAAAATAAGAATATCTGGACTATTGATCTTAATTCTATGACGACTGTCTCAGTTTTCGGACGGGCTAGAATAAATATGCACGGCCAAATTATTGCAACTTATGGAGAAGATCCAAACAACACAAGTGCAGACGGGGTTGTCTCTGTTATTTCTCAAGCAGGTCAAATAATTCGAGAATGGAGATATTCAGATGTCCATTGGACAATTGCATTCGATCCATCTGGAGAACGAATGAGTTCAATTGGCCAAGAAGGAGGGGTCAGATTGTGGTCAACAAGTGGTTCAAATCCTATGACATGGACAGACGAGGGCATAGTATACACTCATGAAAATTATACTGGAGTGAACTCTTGGTTAGAGGGAGTGGGTGTTCTAATAACTGCAGGATGGGACTCAATGTTGAAAATGTACGATCCAATTCAACAACAAATTATTCGTTCAATTCCAGTAAATGCTGAAGTTTTCTCAATAGGTATTGACATCAATGATGGCGGTATTTTTGTAGGGACGGGTGATTCATCTACATCTTCTTCTGGAATGATAGAATTTATCGATCCAATGAATGAAAGTGTAATTACATCATTTTCAATTACAGGAATCCCTAGAGGAATGGCAGTTGATCAGGATGGTGCTTTGATAATTGTAAATCATACTGGAACAATTACCAGATTAGTATCTGATTTGGATCAAGATGGAGTACCTGATGAGAATGATCTATTTCCCAATGATCAAACTCAATGGGCGGATTCAGATGATGATGGATTTGGAGATAATCCAAATGGAAATGAGGGAGATGATTGTCCCACAATTTCTGGTGAATCAAATATCGATCGTTTTGGTTGTATAGATTCAGATGGCGACCGTGTATCGGATCCTGATGAAAATTGGTTGGCACATCCTGTAGGAGTCGCAGACGCGTTCAAGAACAATCCATTTCAATCGAGAGATACCGATGGTGATGGAGTAGGAGATACACATTCATTCACTATAGGAAGTAATGGTTTGAGAATAGACTCAGGTGATGCTTTTCCTAACGATAGTTCACAATCAACAGATCGAGATGGCGATGGATGTGGTGATAATTACACATACGTTACCGATAATGATGGCTACAGGACACCTGCGTCAGGTGACGCTTTTCCCAATGATTTCTCTCAATGTATTGATCTGGATGGAGATGGATTCGGAGACAATTACACCTTCTCGATAGACCCAACTACAGGTTTGAGAATAGAATCAGGAGATTTATTCCCATTTGATTTTCTCGCTCACGGAGATCCAGATAATGATGGGTGTGTACCTGAAAGTAGTACAGGATTACCTTACGATCATGACTCAAATGATCCATTAGTTTGTGAAGCAACTGAGGAAGAAATAGAAAATGCAAACAATTCAGATACATCTAATGAGACCAATGATATTGTTTGCCCTACAGTTCTTTGTTGGGATGGGTCTAGTGTAGATCCAATAGATTGCTCTTGTCCTCTAGAAATTATCGAAGAACCTTCAGATAATTCCCCCTCTACAGAAGAAGATTTAGCCGATTCAGAAGAAACTAATGCTACATTGTTAGTGGTATTAATTCTAGGAACTATTGCCCTACTTGGTGTAATTGGAGTTGTTATAGTTGGCCGTTTAAATGATAATAATTCTCAAGATAAAGAAATTCAAGACGTGTGCCCTCATTGCGATGGTCCAATCCAAGAAGCTGTAGCAAATGGAGGGAAATGGACATGGTGCCCATCGTGTAGGAAATGGTTGGAATACAAGGGTCCTGCTACTAATTTGCAGAATATGAATGATAATCTACAGATGGAGTCAAGGAATCAATAGCTGCAGCAAGTCTGGCATTCGATTCTCTTTCCCCTGATTCGATCGCTGCAATTTCTGTGGTGATTTGTTGTTTCAATTTTTGTGATTTTTCGATTACGATATTTGGTAAACCTAGAGATGGGTCACTACATCCATTTAGAATTTCTAGAATTCTATCTGTTGAAACGAGGGGAGAATTAGATACTCGCATTCCTAATACTCCTCCTATTCTCTCAACACCATCACTTTTTTCCAATGTTTTTATCAAATCTAAAACATCAGATTTTGCTCCTTTCAAATTACCTTTAATGCGCCACCTTGATCCGATTTTAGATACTCGAGCCTCGATATGATAGGGGTCTAATTTAATTGCTGAAGAAAATTTCTTTCTTGATGCACTTAATCGACCGCGTGAGGATTCTATTCTACCATGAATTATGAGATCTTCAACCTCTAATTGTATTCCATTTGAAAATGCTTCAATATCTCCTAATGCACGAATTCTACGCATCTGAATCTTACGCGCTTTAGCTAATCTAACGGCTGCTGAATGAGCGTCTTTCCACTGTTCCCTCATGAAAAGAACCAATGTCCATTCTCTCAATACCAAGACAAGAACTTGGTCCAAATCCTTGTCTCTCTTAGAATTGAGAAGATGTGTTGACAATTCTTGAGCCATAACTTCTGCTAATTCTAACCGACTCTCTGCGATATAACTTCTAATCTGGTCAACGACCTTTGAAGGATCGTCCATTCCAAACATCGAAGACCGCCTAAGACCGACGGCGTACAGTTCGACGACGTACACGAGGTCGGGAGCCCCCATCATCGTCATCATCGTCATCATCGTCGTCATCATTTTCTTCAGATTTCTTCTTAGTACGACGTTTAGGTCGAGATACCTTTTCTTGGAAAATATCTTCTTCTTCATCTACCTGTTTTTCTTCTTTCTTATCTTCTTTTGAAGTATTCAATGATTCCATGTCAGCACGCACATCATCTGGAGAACCGGCTCCTCCACTCATGAAGTCAGCCATCCAATCATCCTCATCCATCATATCTTCTTCATCACCACGTCGTTTCTTACTCGGATTTGAATTAGCCATTGATGCTGCCAATATTGCTGCAATTAGTAAAACTAGATTTAAACCACCCATTGCATAAACCAAAATGTATGTTCCAGAAAACATTCCTGGAGTAGAACAACCGGTAGATGGATCAACTTCGTCTAATGTTGCTTCAATGCACATATCCATATCATCTCGAACTCCATCATTATCTAAATCTGGAGGGCTGAGGTCATCTACAGATGTTGCACATATAGTAAAACCACTAACAGAACGTTGGCATAAATCAACTGTGAAAATTATTGAAATTTGGCGAACATTTCCTGCTGCATCTCCTGCTTCAACGATTAGTTTCTGTGGTCCTTTAATCGGCCAGGATGCTGCAGGATCTACATACTCAAAAACAAACACTTTCCCATCATCATCAAGGGCAGTAATATCTGTTACATTGAACCATTCAGTTCGTTGAATAGTAGATGTTGCAAGACCCTTTTCAAATTTGATTCTAACATAATCTACACCTACATCATCACTAACACTTCCATGCACTCTTACATATTCTCCATACAAGTATGTGCTAGAAGTACCTGGTGAATACATCTGAATATCTGGATCCTGGACATCTATTGGCCAACCAACAACAGTAGTAGTTTCTGTATTACCTGCTTGATCTACCAAAGTATACTCTACATACAATTCAGCATTTTCTAGTCCTGAAGGCAAAGTCATTCTCAATCGATAGGTTAGTTCTCTTCCAGGGACTGGTTCAGCTCTTACCATCCCTCCTTGTTCAGTAAACGCGAATCCTGTTCCTTCGACTTCATCATAATCTGTGGTGGTTACATTGATGACTGGATCTTCAGATAACATCTCATCGACCTTGAACAAAAGTTCGTAATCACCACGTGTCAATGCTCTGGCAATGAATTCTTCATCGTCTTCATCTTCACCTTCAATTGAGATTTCAGCTGTTGGAGCAGTAGTGTCCTCGTGAACCCTCCAAACATTTCCGGGAGAAGATAGCGCCAAATTTTCATTACCATAAAGATCTGTTGTCGTGACAGCATACCATCGATATTGATCAAGTCCAACATCGATGTTGATATTTCGATAAATAGTAGTAGATTCTTCAGGTTCCTCGATGTTATCCATTATTTGTACCCAATTAGGATCGTTTCCGATATCTTCTGTAAGTACATCTTCATCTTCCCAGTCATCAATACCCCATGGATTTCCTGGGTGTGCCCAAATTGAATAGGTTTCATCTGATTCATCGATATTATTGATCCAACTTACAAGAACATACTTTTGGGAAGACATTACTTCTAATTGAGGTTCAGATACAAATGCAGGGTTTGGCATTCTAGTATCCTCTAATGTTGGTTCTGAACAATTTTGAACGAAACGAGTATCTTCGTAAGTTCCATTTACATATCCGTATCTTGCTTCAGTAGTTACACAATAGTAAGATGACTGTACAACTCCAGAATTAACAGTATATGCAGCGCTTTGAACGCCATCTGGAACAGTTGCAACTAATTCCGCCTCAAGAGTAAGATTCGAAGCTGAAGTCAATCGAGTACCTACAGATCGATATACGTGGTAAACTTCTCCTTCAGCACCCATTTGATCGTTCCACGTAATTGATGTTACACCATTCATGTAAGATGCAGAAACAGCAGTTGGCTCTGCAATCCAAGGATTGAAGGTATCCTCAAAAATCAATGTAGAAGTAGAACCTGAGGATACCAAACCGTCATGATTGTTTACCCAATCAGCAATAGTAACTGCATAGTATGATTCTCCTAAAGTACCTTGATCAATCACTACATCAAACAATTCAACTCCAGCGGGAGAAGTGCCGACTAAAGTTGCTCCGGATACGTTCTGACCAAAAGGTGTGGAACTCCTCCAAATTCGATATGTTTCATTCCCATCTTCAAGAGGGTCATCTGTCCAAACAACTCTGGATGTCCCAAACCCTGTAGATGGATCTGCAGTAAAGGAGGCTGCAACTTCAATTGCTGGAACTGGTGCTCGATTATCTTCACGAACTGGTTCACTCAATGAATTGGAGGTTAGCATCCTAAAATCTTCATATCCATTGTCAATGAGTGTAGCAGTATAGTACACTTCTCTGTCAGTACCATCTGGAACTGCAAGACGATGACTGCTAGTACCTGCTGGTAAATCCATAGCAACTAATGAAGGATTTAGATCTGCCCAATTTTCTCTTGTTGCAGGTACTGGGTGTTCATAAATTCGTATTGTATAAGCATTTAATCCAGTTTCTGTTAATTGACCTGGGAAGAATACTGGAACCGTGTTATCCCATTCTAGAACTGTCTCTGAAGCTGCACCATCATAAGATGCTCTAAGATTGAAAGGAGTTGATATTGGATTCGATTCTTCTACTACTGGAACATAATTTTGAGAAATATTCATTTGGACTAATCCATGTTCTATACCGTTAGAAAGAACAGTAGAAACTGCATAGTAATAGGAACCATTGGAAGTATGAGAGGTTAAGAAAGTCGTACTCCTTTCCTGATCTAAACAGGAAAATGCATCTTGTTCAGGAAGACATGCATTAACTTCGCTAAAATGTGTGTAGTTTCCATCTGTAATATCTGATGCATTAATTGGTTGTGATGCTCGGTAAACACGATATTTGACTAATGGGAGATTTTGTATTGTACCGGAAGAAATTCCTCCTTCTGTTCCACCGTCTCCTCCTATGTTTCTCCAAGTGATCTTTGTGTACTCATACGTTGAATCCCAAAATGCCTGCATTTCTTGAGCCTGAACGTCATTTGGGTCTCCAATATCGTTGTAATCGTAGTGGTCATCTGCAGACACTGGAGAGAACGAAATCATGCTGAATAATAGGATGAATACAAGCGAGAAACTGGAACGAGACTTCGTAGACATGGCTGCACCCATACTATCGATGGTACTCTAACTGACATGAACTTGACGCCGAGAAAATATCTTAGAAACCGGTTCTTTACACCATTGAAGTCGCCGGAAGAACCTTGCACGAGTTATTCCAAACCGCTTCATGGACGAGGTTAGGAAGGTAAGCCCATGGCCAAACATCGTAAGCATGTCTAGACTAGGTGCAGTTCCTATCCTGATTGTCATTTTCGTTTGCTGGGGCAATGAACAAATTTTTCCAGAACCTTGGTTCTGGTGGATGGTTTTAGGAATTTTTAGCATTGGTATGGCAACAGATGCATTGGATGGATATCTAGCTAGAAAATTAGACAGTGTTACCATTTTTGGTAGAATGATGGATCCTTTAATCGATAAGATCCTTATTCAAAGTGTACTGATTTTGCTAAGTGTATCTACTTGGACTTCTACTCTAGTTCCTTATTGGGCTGTTATCCTAATCATTTGTCGTGAAACATTGATCACTGGACTAAGAGGGTATGCTGAAGTTCAACAAATCGACTTTTCAGCTAGTAAATTAGGCAAAGGGAAGACTATGTCACAAACTATTGCAATTATTATGATCCTGGCAGGCATGGCAATACATGGGGTTTCAATGCAAGAAATGTTGTATTCAGAGATTTGCTATTGGGCAATGATGATAGCAACTACATTGACCGTTATTTCGGGAGTAGATTACGCAATAAAACTACGATCTGCAATGAGTTAATCATTCATCCAATCAACAAATGGTTTTCTTGAAGGATGGCCTTCATTAATCCAATCTTGAATAGACGACCAAACTATGTATGGCTCGGTAGATGACGTTTCAAATTCGGCAACATTTTCATTTTCAATATCGGACCAAGAACTGCCGATAATTTCCCATTCAACATTCGACTCTATCTTCCATTCAGGATATCCTCGTAGCTGAAGCCTTTCACGAAGAATTGATGGTTTACATCTAAGAATTACAATCGCATCTACTTCCAAATAGTGACTAAGATGTCCGTCAATAATCAATGGACCGTCTATTCGACCAAGAGTTTTGCGAAGTTTCTCAATGTCTATTTCTTTTGCTTGATCTTTTTTATCGAATTCTCCCAAAAATCCGTGATTCTCTGCTAGTTTTTCAACTGAAATAACTTCCCAACCACTCGATTTTGCTAATTCAGCGATACTCGATTTTCCAGACCCTGGAGAACCTGAAAGAGCAATCGAGGTACTGGGAAACATACCTGTCGCTCTACTACACTAAACATGAAGGCTCCGAGAATCGCAATCTTGACGCTCCGTCTTTACTTGGTTGGGGTATGTCCGAAGACCCCGAAGACGGCAATGAATTCGAAAATGGCACACGTGGGGCCATCTCTTCTATTATTTCGGCATGCGACCCAAGAAACTCTATTCTAAATTGGCTTCTAATCGCAGTTCCGATTGCAGGATATGCAAAACTAGCACATCTTGATGAATCGATACAATTTATTTCTTCTATGATTGGAATTATGCCATTAGCATTCTTGATGGGGAAGGCAACAGAAGAAATTGCAACAAGAACGTCTGAATCAGTAGGTGGATTACTAAATGCTACATTCGGAAATGCTGCTGAAATAATTATTGCAATAGTAGCTGTTTTTGCTGCTGCAAGTGCATTTTCAAATAATAATTTAGAACTTGGAAATGCCATGATTACATTGGTAAAAACTAGCTTAATTGGTAGTATTCTTGGAAACTTACTGTTGGTAATGGGTCTCTCATTCCTTTGGGGTGGACTACGTCATAAAGAACAGAAATTCAATCCCCAAGCTGTTAGTATCAATACAACTCTACTCCTTCTCTCAACAATCTGCTTGATTCTACCTACTGTATTTCATATTGCTTTATCAATTAATGGAATTGAGGAGTCTGAAATTGTACAAGGAGTACTAATGGTTTCTAGATTAACTGCAATCGTTTTAATGGCATCTTATGGATTACTATTGTTTTTCCAACTCAAGACTCATTCAGATATGATGTCTGGAAGTTCCCATGGTCATGAAGAACCAACCATGGAACTCAAAGATGCAGGAATATTACTGTTGATTGCAACAATTTTTGTTTCATTAATGGCTGAAATAATGGTTCATTCTGTAGAAGCAGCAGGTGAATCTATTGGTCTATCAGCGGTTTTCATTGGAGTAATTCTTCTGCCTTTGTTTGGTAATGCTGCAGAACATTTCACTGCAGTTGTTGTAGCAGGGAAAAATCGAATGGACCTATCTATCGGAATTGCAGTTGGATCGTCAGTACAAATTGCAGCATTTGTTGCACCTCTAGTAATTCTAGTTGCTTGGATAATAGGTGTAGATTTGAGTTTTGAATTCGGATTATTGGAAACTGCTGCTTGTATGCTTGCTGTTTTGTTAGCGAACAGTATTGCAAGAGATGGGCAATCTAACTGGATGGAAGGTGCAATGCTTCTCGCAACCTATGTCATCATTGGATTATCTTTCTTGTTCTATCCGTAATTGCTCTCTTCTGAATAATGGCGTGGTTCCTGCAAGAACCATTAGATTTGATTCAACCAAAGGTTGAGCTCCTTCTGCAGGAACTCGAATATCTACACGACTACCTAAACGAATCATGCCGTATCTTTCTCCTCGCTGAAGATTATCAGAAATAAATGAAAATGGAATGATTGTTCGAGCAATTGCGCCGGCAATTTGAGTTACTTCAATAGAAATCCCATCATCAGATTGAAAGACTGTTCTAACACGCTCATTTGCTTCACTTTCTTTCTTTGATGCCTTCTGGAATGGACCTCTCGTCCGTCCTTTTCCAGTACGATGTTCCATTGCAACAATCTTTGAGGAAATAGGACTACGTTGAACATGTACATCAAGAGGAGACATGTAAATTGCAATTCGAAACACATCAGTTGGGAGTTCTTCGCCAGAATTGACTGGTTCCCATCTCTGTTCTGTTTCAAAACTCAAAGGATTTTCAGGTGCTTGAGGAAACCAATCGCCCATCAGCGAATGTGTTTCAATTTCTTCCGTTTTTTTCTCTTCATTTGTAGGACGTCGGCCAGTAGATCGTTCTCGAACAACAAACATGATTCTTCCATCAGCAGGAGAGACTACTAATTCCTTATCTGAAGGTATATGTCTTTCAGGGTCTCGATGAAAGAAAATTATGAATGTGGCAAGACAGGCTAGAATCACGCCTGCGAGGGTCACAAATCCTCCAGGATCAGATACTGTAAACGAAATTGAAAACATACCTATGGACATCGCGGAAACAAGAATTGAAGGCCCTTGACCTGGTTGGGCAATGCCCATCAAAAACTCACTCTTCTTCCTCTTCCGCAGTTCCCGCTGGATTTACTTGAATTTCATCATCATCGGTTCCTAAGACACCGTCTGGTCCGGCATCAACTGAAACTTCTACTGGTCCAACTGGAATTGTGCCTCCAGTCTTCTGTGCTGTGGAAATTGCCTCTTCCATTCTTTGCTTGAAACTCTCTTGAGCCTTCTGGAATTCTGCCGCCTTTTCAACTGCTGATTCGATCATCTCATATCTGTCTTTGATTGCCTGGTTTAGATCCTCAAAGACCTTCATATGTTGTACATACCAATCATCACGAGCCTCCAATTCTGATTGAGCAGTTTGGAGTTGTTCATCAAGTTCTTCCGTAATCTCGTAAACACGGCCTAGCATAGCACGTTCTTTGGAGTATTTTTCTTCCATTTTCTCCAATTCAGGTTCCAAATGTTCTACTCTCTTAGACGATTTGGCTCCGTCCAATTCAAGTTCTCGGATTTTATTGTCTTTCTCAGATAGAAGGTGTTCAAGACCTTCAGCTTCAATCTCACGATCTAAAGCTTCCTTTTCTAGTACGTCTATGAGAGCCTGTTTATCTGCAATCTCTCCCTCAGCCTTTCGATATGCTTCATACAATCGTTCCAATCTTTGTGTCTCTTCAGCGAGGCGAGTTTCAAGTCGGCGTATACGCTGTTCGGGGCTATCTTGCTCCTCAACTTCATCGTCACTAAGCGGGTCCATAGTCGTTGCAAAACACCTTCCGATATAACCCCGGCGGCTCTATTGGGCTCTGTTCTTACAACTCAGCCCTTACTTAGGGCATTCAGAGCAAGAGAAATAGCCAAAGTCAAATTCTCGGATGCAGGGACATGTAATTTCTCATCAGGGCCGTGTGCATTACCATCTGGGCCCATTGAACCAGTAACCAGAAATGCAGCATTCGGAAACCGATTTTGCATCATTGAAAGGAAAGGAATGGTACCGCCCTCAAATAATGGCATCCAATTTTCCCCATACAAGTGCTGAGCAGCACGATTTAGAGCAGAATCTATGGAGGGATGAAGTGGGGGTGCTCTGAATCCATCTGCACCAACATCAGCAGAAAAGGTAACCTTAGCACCATGAGGAGGATTTGCTTCTAAAATGTTCTTTACAGCCTGTAAAGCATTATCTGAATCTACACCTGGTGGAATACGGAAGGAAAGCGAGAATTCAGAAAATGGTCTCAAAACATTTCCAGCATCTGCGGTAGAGGGGAATCCATTTGCACCAATTACGGCAAGAGCGGGTCTCCAATTTCCATTCAAAACAACCTCTACTGGATCTTTTACTTGAGGTTCTACACCATCTAACATTGGAAATCCACTCCATACCGAGTCACCCAATACTTCAACGATTCTTTCTGCGCGATTACGTAATGATTGTTCGATCTCAACATGGAGTTCTGGCACTAATATCTCCCCTGTAGTTGAGTTTTCAACTCTTGAAATCAAATTTCTAGCAATTCGAAAAGTCTCGGGAATTATTCCTCCAGCAAAACCAGAATGAACCCCTTCAGTACTAACTTCAACCTTTAGAGTTCCAGCCACCAATCCTCGTAAAGATTCAGTGACCCATATATTTTCATAATCACCTGCTCCAGAATCAAGGACCACAACAAGATCAGGAATACCAATTTGATCAGAAAGAGAATCCAAGTAAGGAGGAAGGTCAAAAGATCCAGATTCTTCACATGTCTCAATCAAAAAACGACAACGAGGGTGAGGAATCCCATGAGCACGTAAA
The DNA here is from genome assembly GCA_002502625.1 of Euryarchaeota archaeon UBA125. Taxonomy (GTDB): domain Archaea; phylum Thermoplasmatota; class Poseidoniia; order Poseidoniales; family Thalassarchaeaceae; genus MGIIb-N2. The sequence goes on along the minus strand of DAPV01000072.1, from coordinate 1,626 downwards.
GTTTGAACTGCTAAAGCACAGAGATAACCTCCATATCCATCATCAACACTTCCTCTTCCGAATAAATAAGGGGCTTCAAAAACAGGGTCAAATGGATGTTTACCTTCAGACCACAAATCAGTTACTGGAGGTTGTTTGTCTAAGTGGCTGTAAAACAATACATCTCCTGAACCAGTGCCTGGTACATCAACAAGTAAAATTGGAGTTCTTCCAGGTAAACGATGAGTCTCATATGTCAAATCTTCAATGCCAAGAGTGTCCAACCATGAACAAAATAATTCAATGGCTTGATCAAGTTCTCCTCTAGCTTCCCAATCAGGATCAAAACTGGGTGACTGAGCAGGAATTCGAATAAAATCACATAAAGATGGAAGGACAGAATCTGTCCAATTCTTCCGAATATAATTCAACATCGTGTCTACTTGGGAATCGTCCATGTAGATAGCCAGAACAATTAGCACATTGAGTATTCCGATATTCTTTATCTAACAAATATGTAATTTGAGACAATCATAGAAAAACCAATAAGAAAGAAAAGGATTTGATTGATTCGATAAGAAATTGGATGTGTATACTTCGAAACCCACCCTTTTCCTCGCACATGAGTACCGCCTTTGACCAAACAGAATCCAGCGTAAATCAATAATGAAACACCTATTACTAAGGATAAATCAAACCTTGCCATAAAGATACGAGTGGTTTGTAGTAAATGTTCATATCGATTATTGGGACATCAAAATTGACAACAATGAGGGTTTATGTTAGAGCAGATAAAGGATGAATGATCTTTTTTGATTCCATAATCAATAGCAATCATTTCATTCAATAATGGATGTAATTCAGACTCTACAAGAGACATGATTTCATCACTCATCTGAACCAATCGACCAGAAACACCAACCCAAATCGCAGGATTCTCAACAATTCTTCTTTGCAATCCATTGCTAGCTCTAATTGACTCCTGTAATTCTAATGCATAATGATAAACGAAAAGCTGATGACGATGTTTCATAATTATTGATTTCTCGGCTTCTGAAATTTCACCATCAGGCATTATTTCCAACAATGTTCCTTGAGTTTCTTCGTTGGATTTTAAAAGAATTTTTGCATCTTCTGTCTTCAGATCTATAGGCATTATTTTTGACTCATTTTCGGGACTTTGGAATGCAATTACTAAATCAATAAGTCCACTTAAACGAGCATATTTCTTTTCTGCTTTTGCAAAAATATGTGTCCCTCTAGGAGTGTCTTGAGATATCTCTAGAGGTGTGCCCCTAACATCCAATTCCATACCAAATGGTAATTCAGTTCTTACGCCCTCTAAGATACCCATTTTTCCCTTAAATTTATTCAAAAATTGGCCTAATTCAGAATTGTCCAGATTTGAAATCATTGTACTTACTAACTTCTTTGTTTGATCTTTATTGACATTAGATGTAAGGAATTCTTGGAAGACTTCATCCATCGCTTTTTCCAATGAACTACCTTGCCAACTTGAGCCTAGATTCTTTGTCCATTCAATTGGTAGTGGAAGAGATTCTTGCGAACGTTTAGGGCTTGGAACTCCAATTTCTACCAATCGATGTACAATAGTTCCGAGTACATTTGCCGCTGGCAAAATATTTT
>DAPV01000015.1:24746-24916 GCA_002502625.1 Euryarchaeota archaeon UBA125 | reverse complement strand
ATGTAGTAGACGATTTTTCCGTGATCGAAAGCAATAAGACATATTTCCAAAATCTATAATTGGTTTTCAACCAACTTATCAATGAACTCTAAGACCTCTGTCCTTCTTTCATCTGGGATTTCTTTGTATGATTGACCAAATTTTTCCTTCACACAAATTGCAACATGAGC
>DAPV01000015.1:13405-24438 GCA_002502625.1 Euryarchaeota archaeon UBA125 | reverse complement strand
TTCACACAAATTGCAACATGAGCATATGGATTTCTGCCCTTAGGATGATATTTGGAAGGAGGTAATTTCCCAACTAATTTATCTCCTGCTTGTTGAATATATTTCCAAATATTTTTTGAATTCTCATCATTCATTCAAACCATTCCTTCATGGTACAGGATTGACAAACTGGACGACTAGTAGGTTCTCCACATCTTTCACAAGATAGAATCTTAGAGGCATTTTTTGATTGTGATGCTAATTCTCTAATCCTATCCATCGATTGAACCAAACCATGGCGACTACCAGGAATATCTTTCTCAATAGTAGCGATAATATCACGACTTCTTTGACGCATTGCACCACCCGCATGAGGGCAATCTCCATGATGAATTGGGAGATTTAGTTGGATTGCAGCAGCATGTATCTCTTGTTCAGGTATCCAACGAAGTGGAACAATTCTAGGCGCTAATCCTTCAATAGGCTGAGTAGTATGAGGGGCTAATCTTGCAGTACGATCCACCTCGCCTTTTTGCATATTCATTAGAACAGATTGAGCTACATCATCAAGATTATGCCCTAATGCCATTACATCTGCTCCTATTCGATTTGCTAATGAATTCAAACCTTGCCTTCTAAAAACACCACAAAAACTGCAAGGCATCATTCCATCAGCCTCGACATTATTTTCAGAAATTTTAGGCAATAATTCTACAACATTATCCATTTCAGGAAAGGACAAATCAGGATAAGAAATTCGTTCAAATTGTACATCCAACATAGTACACAATTTTTCTGCACAATCGATGGAAGGAGATCTATAACCATCTATTCCTTCATCTACAACTCCTGCAATTAACTCTACATCTCTTCTCATACCAAGAATACTATGCATAAAATAGAGCAGAATCGCTGAATCTTTTCCACCAGAAATAGCGACTAAAACCCGAAAAGGACGACCTAATGATTTGATAGAGTTTTTTGGTAGGATCAATTGCTTACGCAGAGATTTTGCTATTCGCTTTCTTACTGATTCAATAAGATGAATTCCACATAGATGGAGGCCGCTATATGGTTGGTGAATAATCGAATCATGATCACATCTCGAGCATGTATGTACCTCTAATGCCACACTCATACCTATGGGCTGACGCAAAATGGTTTGAATAAATCGTTTAATTTTTCAATTGCAAATTCTTTTCTTCAATTGAAAAATTCAATTTCCATAGGAATGGTTGTTTCCTCAATTGAATAATAGTTTACATTCAAATTTCGGATATCTTTAATTTTCTTTCAAAACACCACCTTAGTCCAATATAAGGGACAAGTACAAGAAGGCGTATATTCCCTCCAACGTTTTGATACATGCCGATCAATGTAGTTAGAGCCTTCAAACACCTACCTGGTGTGACCAATTCTAATCTGTTTACTTTTGATGGAAAGGGGTTAGACGGAGGGGATTTCAATAACTCAGTTCATAGTTGGACTCGGGCTGAACGAATTGCCACAGAAAGTGGAATAGGCAAACTATTGGAATGGTGGGCTGAGGGAGAGAATTGTGCATTCTATGCCTCGGCTACTGGAGATGATGCAGTACTTTGGTTGGATTTGGATTCAGGAAAAAGATTGGGGCGTTGCGCTCACGAAGCAAGACGTACCAACAATGACCTCGCGGAATTATTAGGGTGATTAGATGTTTGAACTACCTCACGGAGATGCAATCGATCAAGGATTCGATGGAAGTGCAATGAATGAAATAATGGACTTTGAGTGTGGAGTGGTTTCTACTTACAAACCGAAATCACGTGCTCCTTGTGCACACAGGATAATCGCAGGTGGACGAGTAGTTGGTTGGATAACAGAAGCTGAAGAAAAAAGACATTATGTTGGAGGGCAAGCAGGTAAAGCACGATTAGTCGAATTAGAAGATGCACATGAATTGAAACATCGAGCATATTCCCTAGTATTGGAAGAAGTAAGAAGACTAATTGATGGGATTCCCGAATCATTGGCTGATTCAGCTTTATTAGGAACATTAGGGTTAGCCGGAAGAAGACTTCCTGCATCTACCAATGAATGGCCACTAATCGTTGATGCATTAGCAGAAGAGACCGGCGTAATATCCGCATTAGCGTTTGAAGATGGCATATTGATACATTCATCCGGTTCTCCACCTGGAGAACCAGATGCACTTTCAGCAGATTTAGATGCACAACTCAAAGGAATGGATGCGTTAACTCAATTGATGGGTGCATCACCAGCACCATGGTACAGACAAGCATTCGACGATCATGAAATGACTGTCGCTAGAGATGGTGGAGCAGGATTAGCAATTTGGACAACAGGAGGGGCAGATCCGATGACTCTACTAATGAATGCTGCATCCACAATGATAGAACCTAAAATTGATCCAGATGCTGAGATAAAACCACCATCAGATGGATTTGTGGTACGGGAAGGTAAAGGAGGAGTAGATGCACTTATCTCTATGCTATCTACATCTAAAATGCAAGATATAACAGGACATATCAGAACTGAAGGAAAGAAAGAACCCGTATACTTACTCCTCATTGATGGAATCCCAACTGGATTAATTGGAACACAAGAAAGAGAGTTTGAACAAATAATCAAAGATCTTTCATCTCCTAGTGCAGATCTTCAACTACATCGTCTTGAAAGAGCAGCACGATTGACACTAGGGAATGGTAATGTTTCAGGGTTCACACTAGCTACTCTTTCACACTCGATAGCTACTGTTAGAACTCGTTCTGAAAGTAGAAAGACCCTACTTACTGAACGTCTTGATAGATTATATCGATTTGAGATGGGGATGGAATCGATAGAAACTGCAAAATCTCAATGGAAACTCTTGGATACAGGAGGTTTGCCGATGTCGAAGATTCTACCAACTTCACGAGGCGGACGAGTATTACAACCTGAAGACAGGCAAATTCTAGACAGGATAAATAGGCTTGAAGAAGACAAAATAGGTCTAGAAAGAGAAAGAGGACGATTAGAACGTCTGCTCGAAGAAGAGCAACTTCAGAAAAATAAGGCTGAAAATACTGCCACTGCAAAGAGTGCATTACTAGACGATGCAAACGAAAGAGCAAGAGAAATGTCGAATCAACTAGATCAAGCGATGTTAGCCAAGGAAAAATCTGGGAAAGACGCTGAGTCAGATAAGAATCGAGCCGATGCATTATCGAAACGAGTAGCTGAACTCGAACACCAAGTGGAGAGAAAGGCTTCAGAAATCGCTTCAGCTATCGGAGAAAGTAAAAAACGCGCTGAACTACAAGAAGAATTAGAGGAATTGATGAAAAAGGAAGCAGAAGTAAAATCCACATTGGAAAATTCTGAAGCCAGGTTGGACCAAGTCAGAACTGCTTTATCAGAAGACGAACGAGTTCAAAGAGTTCTAGGAGAGCAAGTAGGATCATTGCGAGAAAGACATCGTCATGCTGAAGCAGAAACAAAAGAAGCAGAAACACGTATGAGAAATCATAGAGTAGAAGTAGCCGCTCTTGAGGGCGATTTGCATACAATTAGAAGACAAATCGATGAAGATCGAGGTAGAGTTAATGATTTGGAAAGACGGCAAAATCTATTGCAAACTGAACTCAAAGAATTAATGACTGAAAGAAGGACATTAATGAGGGAATTAGGAGATCTTGACGCAAGAAAAGCTCATTCAGAAGGAGAATTACGTGAGATTTTAACTGATGCTGAGGAATTAACCGATGCTCATGAACAAGCACTAGTCGATATTGCAGAAGCAGAACGTATTCGTGCACGTCTTCAAGAAGAGCCTCTTGCAAGAGCGCTCCTTGATGAAGATGGTCTCAAAGCTCTAGAACCAGTACTAGAAAGAATGGAAAATGCTAGGAGTAGAGGATTATCTATGGTTCTACTCGATAGGGCTGTAGAAAGAGGATTGGCAGTAATCCAACATACTGTCGACGAAGTTGCAGCAACACCTAGATATCTACTTTCGTCAGAAGTAGTAGAACTATTAGAACAACAAGCTCCAGAAACTGCATCAGCAGTTCGAGGATTAACTAGATGGTCAGTACAACAACGGTTACATCATATGTTAGGACAAATAGTTACTGATGTTGTGATAGACCTTGAAGAAATTATCAGGGGTTACGAAGAGGCTGCAACGGTAATTGGTCAAATGCAAGATGTATTGCGGAGTCTAAATGATCTAGGTATGCCCGTAAGTCGAATTGAATCAATTGAAAGAATGATGAATCGGCCCGAAGCATTACCCAGAATTGCATCAGAAACTCAATCCCTAATTCGTTCAGCTCTAGATGACATATACATTGATGCTGATATGCGAGATGCAGGATCTTCTGTAGATATTGCTTCAACTATTGAAGCATTAGAAAGGATGTCAAAGAGATTGGATGTAATGTCAGGAGATGAAGGCTCATTCAATGGACCAATATGGAAATTCCAAAATGTCGGAATGCTTCCTTTTGAAACAGGCAGATTAAGTGGAGTGCAGCGTCCTGAAGTTGATACTAGAGCACTGGAAGAAATGGATCCAGAAAGAAAAGATGATGAAAATAATACTATAGAAAGTAATCAAGGAAACAATAAGAACACTTGGGAACGTCTTGAAGAACCATCAGACACACACGGTGTTAGTATCTCTGATCGTTCAGATCTTGGGTTAGTCCCTACATCTGCGATTATCGGTTCTGAGGAAATACAGCAAATGAGAGAAACTGAAGAACAAGTTAGAGCGATTGATAACATGAAACGTCAAAGAGATTCTACAATGAATGGAATTTCTATGCCATCTAACCCATCAGAAAGAGATGCGTTGAGTTCGCTCGAAGAAGATCTATCTGATCTAGATATCTAAGGTGATGTCAAATGAATAGCGATGAAAATATGACTCTTCTCGGCAGAGAAGAAACATTAGGGAAATACAAAAATCAACGATTATGGAACATAATTTGTCTAATTATTGGATTTTCAATTATTTTCGGAGGTTCATGGTTTTCAATGCAACAAGATTTTGGCATTAATAATCAAACAATAGTTCTTCTTACATGTTTTCCTGGGACACTTTTTGCTTTACTAATAGCTGAATTAATGTCAAAGTTAGTAGATAGATAATCAAACTGATTGGTCCCTGATTTGGCGTATTCCTTTTTCAATTAATCCCGAAATTCTTGGCCAAGGAATAATATAACGTAAACCAGCAATAAATATAACAAAAATCATTGCAGAAATTACTGTCCCGTATGTTAACTGAAGTTCAAGAGACTCTTTGACTTGTTCACTCCACTGAGAGCCTTCAAAAACAGAAACAAGATCAACAATTAAATCATCAAATTTCAATGCGAGAGCGGTGACTAAACCTACAAAGAAGCTTACACCAACCGTCTGTTGAAGATGAACATTTAGGATATTGTCAAATTGACTAACATATTCAGGATCTTTCTTACAAGATTCAGGTAATTTGAATGCATATTCAACATAACGAATAGTGGCAAATCCAGACTCTAAGAATACCATTAGAAGTAAACTGATGATCAATAAAGGTACAATTTCTGGAGCGACTAATCCTCCCCATTCAGTTGCATCTCCAATCTGTACTGGTAGAGCGCTTAGATTAAGTTCGATAGTAGAACGAACTCCCTCGTATGATAAAAGTGCATGAAGTCCAAGGTAAATTATTGTAGAACCTATTGCCCAAGATATCCTGGATTTTGACATTCCCCAAATACCAAGTAAACCTGAAATAACTGGGAGGAAATAAAACACTAGAACAAAGACCTGAATATACAATAATAGAGGACCTACTAGATATTCAACATGATTTTTATTCGAATCAATTTGTCCAAATGGAAGATATAAATCGAAACTAAATATCATTCCAATTAACCAAGTTATCACAAATAGTCCTGCCAAATATAACAAAGCAAAACCTAGGATTCCCATATTTACTCTTCTTCTCAATTTAGCGGTTTGTAAACCTAGAATTGTCCATCCTGCAACAAGAATTGAAATCACAAACAAAGGCATCCAATACCGTCCATCTCCAGAATTTCCTACTCCAGTCATCCAATTTGGGATTGGCAAAGATAGAGGATCAGGCTGTAAGACAAGAAATTGTTGTAAAGCACTCAAAGTAAGAGTATGATCTAAAGCCGGGCACCACGAAGTAGAATCAATAATATCACATGATCCATATGTACGAGTCATCATAATATACATAGAAAATAACGAAATTGTAGCTGTAATTTGTAAAGCTAGAATTTGCCATTTTCGTCGAAGAACCTTGAGATGTAACGTCTCTATTCCTTCACTCTGAATTGCAACATCATCAGCCATTATATCACCCCATTTTCACCTGCAATAATGCTTGAGACAATTCAACATCAGGCATCCAATCAATTACTCTAGCACCAAATCCAGCTAATGCAGTAAGTCTATTCTGTCTCTCTAATTTTAGGACTTCGTACGAAGTTCTAGGAATGCGACTAACTAAACGCTCAAAGTCAACGCTACTAGGACTCAAAATAATTACTTCATGACCTCTACCAGCTAAGTCTCTAATGGCTGGAATTGTGGTTCCATCCCCTTCTAAGGCACTGATAATGAATACAGGTGAACCACGACTAAATCGTGAAGAGAGAGCATTTGTAACTGCCTGTAGAGGCATTGCCCCCTTAGGTGCAACGCCAGCAAGACTGCTTAAAATTTTGAAATACTGCTTATCGCCTGTATCAGGCGATAAGAAAGAAAGTCGTTCATCATATACTGCTAGTGCTACGCTATCTCTTCGTTTAATGAAATATGAAGCTAAAGATGCTGCAGCGACTGTGCCTACCTCTAATGGATTCTTGAGAACTGTACCTATTCTACTAATATCTCTGCTATCAACTAGAATAAAGACATCAGTAACAGCATCCCTACATTTCTCATTGACAATTAGTTGACCTGTTCGAGCAAACGCTTTCCAATTAATTATCTTGAATGGATCACCTGGAACATATTCACGTAAACTGAAAAATTCTGTACCTGGACCTGGAGTTCGCAATGTTGTCGCTCCAGTATACATTTTGGGAGTACGACTTCTCACCATAGCTTCCTCAATTTCTCGAACCTGAGGGAATACTATCAAATCAGAACGATGATCCACATACATTTCTTGAGAAAATAAGTTGAAGGAATCACGATAACGAATTGATATTGGCCCAATAGAATAGTGGCCTCTCAAGGGGCATCTCAAAACATATCTAACTCGAGTTGTCTCTCCTGGGCCAAGATTTACACGCATGTAATTAAGGCCACTACGTAACTTCATCTCATGAGGAACATTGTCATATATCTCCAATTGTTGAGTTCTACGCCAAGAAGGATTAGTAATTTCTAATTCAACGTACAAATCATCACCTTTATACAAATTATCAGCACTTAAAGTACGAACGACTTGAATATCTCCATGACCAGTAATCCATGAATTAACTGCTAGGAATGCAACGAATGCTACACCAAAAACCATCATTTGGAAATTAGACATCATCATTCCTACGAGAACGAGTGATACTCCTCCTGCCCCAAGAATTGACGCTTTTCTAGTCCACATTTAACGTCGCCCCCAAGTCTTGATTCTTTTGATTACTGCGATCATTTCTTCCATTGAATACCGTCTATCTTCAAAAATAAATTTAATCAATACTGGGTCATCAACCATCTTCTGTAAATCTCTAGCAGGAAGAGCATCGAATTCTTCTCTTGTTAATGAATTTACATTTCTTACCCTAGTCAAAAGAATCTGTTTAATTTTATTAGCTCTTCCATAATATTCGTATCTTCGAGAATCTCCATATCCATAGTAAATAATGCTGAAAACGTGTCGCCATGGCTCAGGATCTAACTTTTTGATAATAATAAATTCAAAGAGAACAAATAAACCTAAGAACATCAATAACATTGCCATCCAATCATTAGTGAAATAAATCAGAATGTAATAGAGTAGATTGTATGTATCTCCCATAAAACTAGGTTGTTGATGTCTACTCTCATCGAATATAACTTGAGCATCTGATGAGATGCTAGCATTTCCATCATTTGACATCAACGCTTCTGCAATCAAATCTAGAGCCCATCGACGATTATCATTTATGTCAGGAGTCTTGTTGAATTCACCATATGCTCCACTCTCTACTCCTTCAGTGTCGTAAATTGAATTCACCAACAAACTTCCATCTGTCACGAAGTAAGCTCTTCCTGAATCAGGATTGTCACAATTTCTGGAGCGACAATATTTCACATACATTGCAAATGGACCTTGTTCATCAGAACCAGCATCAGTTCCACTGAATCCTACAGTCAACTTTCCATCATTGTTAGTATCTAAATAAGCATCTTGAGTAGAGAATCCAATAGGATACAAATTATCATCTGAATTTTCACCTGCTTCACCTTTATCAAAAGCACTAGGTTGATTCAGTAACAAGTCATAACCAGGATCCATATTGTAAGTTGCACTAATAGAGTCCCAACGATGTGAACAAAGTCCCAATTCTTCTGTTGTTGGAACTACTATTCCCTCTAAGAAATCTGGAGTTCCATCTGAATCTTCATCAGCAATACAAGGATTAGTATTAGTTCTAGATCCGGATGATGTGGAATAATTGAAACCATTAGTGATATTCAACCATACATAATTGAAATCTAAATCAGGATCCCAAGTTTGAGTATCATATAACTGATGACCACTGAATCCTAATCCAAACTCATCAGCTAATCCTTGTGCATACCCAAAGTCATCTAAAACAACTATGGTCCCCCCCCGTTCAACAAAATTGCTTATGGCGTCAATTTCTGATGTAGAGTATCCTAATCCTTCTACCAACTGAATAACACTACTATCTGCACTAAATCTAGGAAGTGAAATAGTATCTCTTTCAATCCCTGAAACAACAAAAACAGTATCACGTGGAGATTGTATTTCTTCTAACAATAATGGACTACTTACAATACTAGTTGTTGTTATTCCTTGATTCTTGATATCTGCTCTAAATGCACTCATATCATTCCAATCTTCACCGTATGCACTTTGATGGACTTCTGAACGCGTAATATATGTGCCCGCAACGGTTGAAAAGAGAAGTCCTAATGTGAGATAAAACAAAGACAAAGCGACCATTCTTTTTCCGGAAGGTGAACGAAGCCAATTTCCAACTCCAGAGAGGCTCGGTACCGCCATAAGTTCACCCTCCATAGACTGGAGCAAAGTTCAGACGCGCATACAAGCCTTAAGACGGTTATGCGCACAAGTACAATGATGATTCAACGATGTAAGTGAATTATAGATGATATCTCTCTAACTTCATCGATAGGCAATGAAATCATTCCTAATTCGGACGGCCAGGGTAACTGGGAAGGATCTAAATCAGAATGAATTCTTATTAATACAAAAGTTACACTTCCAGTATGTGTGTCGAAAATTAAGTCTGCAACATGCCCAAGTACATCCCCATTTTTATCTCTAACTTCTCTAGAAAGAAGTTCGCGAGTGAATGTGGCTGGCATTGAACACCTCAAACTGATTCGATACCTCTGAGACCATCGTTATTTCTACGGATAGAATCTAATCCGCTAGTTAACATATCTTGCAACTTCTCATAATATTGCATCATATCTGGAGTTACAGTAGGCCTTACCCTATTTACTGCCTCATCAAAGTGTTTTGAAGAAATGCTCTTTCTTCCTGCCCTCATTGCAATTAATGCCGCTTCTCTACATACTGCTTCAATATCTGCTCCAGTATAACCATTCAATGTATTGGCAAATGAAGACAGATCAAACTTTCCTAGAGGCATTTCTGCAGTATGAATCTTCAATATTTCTTTAATTGAAGCTTCATCAGGAGGCGGGACATGTAATACTCGTTCAAATCTACCTGAACGAAGAAGAGCCGGATCTATCATCTCAGGCCTATTTGTAGCAGCAATTACTATCACTCCTTCAAGAGCTTCAACCCCGTCCATTGAAGAAAGTAATTGATTTACTACTCGATTCATTACATCACTTCCTTCTCCTCTATTCTCAACTCTTGCTCCAGCAATAGACTCAAATTCATCAAGGAAAATTATACTGGGTGCAGCTTGCTTAGCCTTCTTGAATACCTCTCGAATCCCTCTTTCTGATTCACCTACCCATTTAGATATCATTTCAGGACCCTTGACTGAAATGAAATTTGCTTTTGCCTCGTTAGCGATTGCTTTAGCGATAAGCGTTTTTCCGGTACCAGGTGCGCCGAAAAGAAGCACTCCTCTCGGAGGTTTTACTCCAAAATGAGCGAATAATTCAGGTTGAGTTAAAGGCCATTCAATGCTCTCTTTCAAACGATCTTTAATCTCTTGAAGTCCACCTACTTGATCCCAACTTACCTCTGGAATTTCAACATAAATTTCTCTTAATGCGCTCGGTTCTATATCCTTAATAGCTTCACGGAAATCAATCATCTTTACTTCCATCTTTTCAAGAACCTCTGTAGGTATGTCTTCCTCATCAAGATCTATTTCAGGTAAATATCTACGTAGAGCTTTCATTGCTGCTTCTCGGACTAGAGCATTAATATCTGCACCTACAAATCCATATGAATTTTCCAAAACCCATTCGATTTCGAAGTCATCACTAATCGGCATCCCCCTAGTATGGATATCTACTATTTCACGACGACCTTCTCTATCAGGTACTCCAATCTCAAGTTCTCTATCAAACCTACCAGGTCTTCTTAATGCTTGATCAATTGCATCACGGCGATTTGTTGCACCGATAACAATTACATTATCTCGACCTTGCATTCCGTCCATTAGTGTCAAAAGTTGAGCAACTACTCTTCGTTCAACTTCACCAGTTACATCTTCACGTTTAGGAGCAATACTATCTAATTCATCGATGAAAATGATTGCTGGAGCATTTTGAGTAGCTTCATCAAATATTTCACGTAACGCTTTTTCGGATTCGCCATAGTATTTAGAAATAATTTCTGGGCCATTAATTGAGGAAAAATG
>DAPV01000015.1:7012-12999 GCA_002502625.1 Euryarchaeota archaeon UBA125 | reverse complement strand
GGAGGATCTATTCCTAAACGACGAAATAAAATTGGATGTTTGAGGGGAAGTTCAATCATTTCTCGGACTTTCTGCAATTGATTCCCTAATCCCCCAATATCTTCGTAAGCAATAGACTGGGTTCCAGAATCATCTTCCTCATCAAATACCTCTTCTTTGATGACTATTTCCGTTTCAGGCGCAACCTGAACAATTCCCTTCGGTTTAGTTGATACAATTGCAAAGGGAAGAGCTTCGGCAAACAATGTCATTCCGGGGATAAATATCCTATCTCCAGCAACGACCGGTCTCTTATTCAGACCTCTTCGAGCAAAACCTTCTATTCCAGGGCCAAATCTTACTTTTTGTTGTTTAGCCATTACTGGAGACAACACTAAACGTTCGCATTTTTTGACTTCCACTTTCCTGATTTCAACTCGGTCGCCAAGACTTACTCCAGCATTCTTTCTAATTATCCCGTCTACGCGAATTACTCCAAGACTTGCGTCTTCGGGTCTACATCTCCAAACAACAGCAGCTGTCTTGCTCTCTCCAGAGATTTCGATAATATCTCCTGGTTTTAGATCGAGGTCATTATTGAATGGGACGCGCGCGCGACCATGTCCTACATCGCTAGGTATTGCTTTCGCAACACGTAAAGTAACTGATTCTCCATCGTCCGCCATCTTGCCACCCCAATTGAATCTCTGTTGTTTTCGGGGTTATTAAAGGACTTAGAATACTCAATTGATGTTTCGCCACATTGAAGGATTAATCCCGGCTGCCATGGGTCATGACACATGTGCTATCGACCGGGTTTGAAGTAATGGAAGCGAACAATCCTAACGGATCTCCAAAGATTAGAGGATATAATATCATCAACGGAAACCTAAGTTTATCGTCAGACGGAGAGACATTCGTTTCAACCAACCCTGCAATTATTTCTGATGAAATTGGAGAATTTCCGCTATCAACCAAAGAAGATGTTCACTCTGCACTTAATGCAGCAAGAGATGCATTTCCAAAATGGGCATCTACGCCTGCACCAACTCGTGGACAAGTAATCGGAAATATGGGTCGATTATTAATGGACCATAAGGAAGAAATTGTTAGATTACAAGCTAGGGAGATTGGAAAAACTCTGAAAGAATGTGGTGGAGAAGTACAAGAAGCGATAGACACATGTCTATTCTTCCAATCAGAAGGACGAAGACTATACGGACAAACAGTAAATTCTGAATTGCCTGATAAGGAATTATTCACCTACAGAAGACCATTGGGTGTTTGTGGAATTATTAATGCATGTAATTTTCCTTCAGCGGTTCCTTTTTGGAAAATGATTCCTGCAATAATGTGTGGAAACACATGTGTCTGGAAATCTCCACAGGATTCACCGTTGTTGTCATTTGCTCTTGCTCGACTAATGCATGAAGCAGGTCTCCCTAATGGAGTCATCAACCTCATTCATGGAAAGGGAAGTGGCGCTGGCCAACACCTTGTAGATGCTGTTGATCTAGGAATGGTAGACAAAATATCCTTCACAGGAAGTACAGCAGTTGGTAAAATGATAGGAGAGGCATGTGGACGTAATCTTGTTTCAGCAAGTTTAGAATTGGGTGGAAAAAATCCGTTAGTGATAATGCCATCTGCAAATCTTGAAAATGCAGTAGAAGGAGCATATTGGGCTGGTTTTGGAACTGCGGGCCAAAGATGCACTAGTCTAGGTAATCTGATTATTCACGAAGATATTTACGATGAGTTTGTTGAACTATTTATGGAAAAAGTAAAGTCTACAAAAATTGGTAATTCAATGCATTATGACGGAGTTCTTTACGGTTCTATGCTTTCGGAAAAATACGCTAAAGACTTCCTTGAAGCAATTGAGATGTGTGAGTCGAGTGGAGCAACTAAGATTTGGGGTAATGGAAGAATAAGTAAAGAAAACAAACCAGAAAATTTCCAAGGAGATCCTAGCGAAGGAGTTTTCATGTGGCCTCATGTTTACGTTGATGTAACTGAAGATATGGAATGTTTTCATGAAGAGATTTTTGGACCTGCTGTTACAATTGTTAAAGCAAGAGATTTTGAACATGGCCTACACCTAGCAAATGCATCTCCATACGGTCTTTCTTCGGCCATATACACCAACGATCGATTGGAGGCATATCGTTACAAGACTGGAATCAAAGCAGGAATGACAGGAATCAATAATTCAACCACAGGAGCTGAAGCACATCTTCCATTTGGAGGAGTAAAGGGCAGCGGCAATGGCACTAGAGAGTCGGGGATATGGGTAATCGAAGCATACTCTTACTGGCACGCAGTGAATGACGAACTTAGCGGAAAACTCCAACTTGCTCAGATGGATGTTCATGAAGTTGAAATTGAAGAAGCAGAGGCAGACTACGATTCATTAGCTTAATTCTACTTATGGTTCAATGCAATTGCTTATCACCTCTCTCTCTATCCACCAATTAGGGATGGATATGGGGGAACCAGTCAAACTCCCTATGAAAAAAGGATTAGGGCAAACTGATCGAACAGACGGTTGGTGGAAAGGACCTACAGCAATGGCTTCATATCTTGGATTCATGATAATTTATGCCACATGGAGAGGCTTTATGGAAGCCGATTTTTGGATTTTTTCTGATTTCGGATATTCTGCAGGAGTAGGACATGGTGCTGGAACAATGGCAATTGAAAACACTGGAAGTCACGTTCTAAGTCCCCTATATTCTCCACTCATCATTCCAGGATCAGGAGAATTAGGATCTATGGTGCCTGTAGCACTTGCGTGGATGTCTCCTGCAATGTTTATACTTATTTTCCCAGCCGGATTCAGAGGTACTTGCTACTACTACCGTAAGGCATACTATCGTGCTTTTTTTCAACAACCTACTGGTTGTGCAGTCTCAACACCTTGGAATGAATATTCAGGAGAGACAAGACTTCTAGTTATTCAAAACCTACATAGATACTTCATGTACGCAGCGGTAATTTATCTACCAATTCTAGCGTGGGATTTCTGGCTTTCAATTAACTTCCACCATCCAGAAACACATGAACACTCTTTTGGAGTGTCAATGGGGTCTCTACTATTGTTCGCAAATGTAATGATGTTATCTGGATATACATTTGGATGTCATGCATTCAGACATGTTATAGGAGGAGGGGCTAACGATTGGACTTCTAGTAAATGGGCTCGATTCAAACATCGTCTATGGAAATGGAGTACATCATTAAATGAACATCACAAAGATTGGGCTCTTTACAGCTTATTCGTTGTAATGTTTGCAGATTTCTACATTTGGGCGTGCACTGATCCTTTGTTCGGTTGGAATGATATTGTTTTACTGGGGGGATTCTGAATGACAGAATATGAAACTCATGAGCACGATGTTGTGGTAATTGGAGCAGGAGGGGCTGGCCTTCGTGCAGCGATAGAAGCTAGTGCAGCAGGTGCTAACGTTGCAATGATTTGTAAATCGATGTTAGGAAAAGCACACACTGTAATGGCAGAAGGAGGAGCTGCTGCGGCGCTTGCAAATAAAGACCATCGCGATTCTTGGCAAACTCACTTTCGTGACACTATGAAGGGTGGGAAATATCTTGGTGATTGGAGAATGGCTCAGATTCATGCACAACAAGCACCTGACCGAATTAGAGAACTTGAACAATGGGGAGCAGTTTTCGATCGGACTCCAAAAGGATTGACTAGTCAACGAAACTTTGGAGGACATACATATCCTAGATTAGCACATATTGGTGATGCGACTGGGCTCGAACTTATTCGTACTTTACAACAGAAAGGAATCCACACAGGAATGGAGGTATTCATGGAGTACACAGTTAGGAGACTATTCACAACAAATGGTAGAATAAGTGGATGTTTTGCATACAATAGAACTGATGGTTCTCTTCATTTGTTCAAAGCGAAAACTATTGTTCTCGCTACAGGGGGAATTACTCGTTGTTGGGAAGTATGTTCAGGATCTTGGGAATACACTGGAGAAGGACACGCTCTAGCATATTGGATTGGAGCAGAAATAGGAGACATGGAATTTGTCCAATTTCACCCTACTGGAATGATCTGGCCACCTTCTGTCAAAGGAATATTGGTTACAGAAGGTGTTCGCGGTGAAGGAGGAATGTTAACAAATTCAAAGGGTGATAGATTCATGTTCGACTATGTGCCTGAAATGTATCGTGATGAATTTGCAGATACCGAAGAGGAAGCATTGGCATGGGTTGACGAAGTAGTATCAGGAAAGTTAGCAACAAAAAGAAGACCGCCTGAACTTCTTACCCGTGATGTTGTAGCTAAAGCAATCAATAGCGAAAGAGATTCAGGAAGAGCATCTGAACATGGTGGGGCTTACTTGGACATCTCTTGGAGAGACCCCGAAGAAGTAAAGAAGAAATTACCTGGTATGTATCATCAATTTATGGAACTCGCAGCAGTTGATATTACTAAACAGCCTATGGAAGTTGGGCCAACCGCTCATTATGTGATGGGAGGAGTAAAAGTCGATCCATTTTCTCAAGAATCAACAATCCCAGGACTCTTTGCCGCTGGAGAAGCCGCTACTGGACTGCATGGTGCAAATAGATTGGGCGGTAATTCTCTATCCGATCTCATAGTGTTTGGAAAGATTGCGGGTGAACAAGCATCAATTGCTGCTTCGGAAATCGATGGTTTCTTGGATATTGATAATTCGGAAATAGAGAGTGTAATTGCTGAAACTCTTGCTCCATTAGATCGTACTAATGGAGAAAACCCTGCAAAGGTTGTTGAAGATCTACGGGAAATGATGCAAAATAAAGTTGGAATTATTCGAACAAAGGATTTGTTGGAAGAAGCATTAGATGATCTGGATAAGTTGGAAAAACGTGCAGAAAAAACAAGTGCAGGTGGTGGCAGAATATACAATCCTGGCTGGCATCAAGCTCTAGAAATAGGAGCTATGATTGATGTTAGTCGAATGTGTACACTAGCCGCACTCAACAGAGAAGAAAGTAGAGGTGGACATACTAGAGATGATTTCCCAACACCTGATCACAAACATTGGGGTAAAATTAACAGTGTAATTACTAAACAACAAGATGGTTCGATGTCTATCGATTATACAACTTACCCTCCTATCTCAAGTGAACTCAAAGGTTTACTAGATGCTAATGATTTACATGAGGAGGAAGAATAGCATGAGTGAAAATGTAACCTTCAGGGTTTTTCGAGGAGAACCTGATAGTGATGGAGATCCTTTCGGGGAGTTAATTGATTATACTGTACCCTTAGATGAAGGAATGGTTGTCCTTGACGTAATTCATCGAATTCAAGCAGAAGAAGCCCCCGACCTAGCTTGTAGATGGAATTGTAAAGCAGGGAAATGTGGTTCTTGTAGTGCAGAGATAAATGGTAAACCCCAATTAATGTGCATGACTAGAATGGAAGAAGTTTTTGAAGAAATGGATGATGTAAGTGAGCCGATATTAGTGAAACCTATGCAGGCTTTCCCATTAGTTAGAGATTTAGTTACAGATACATCGTGGGCTTACAAAACTGATAAGCGAATTAAACCAATTAAAGGACCTGAAAATCCTGATTGGGTATTCCACCAAGAAGAAGCAGATCGTATTCAAGAATTTAGAGCATGCATTGAATGTATGTTATGTGTGAATACATGCCACGTTCTAAGAGAACATCAAAAGTTCGATGAATTTGCTGGTCCAAGATTCTTTGTTAGACTAGCAAATCTAGAGATGCACCCCTTAGATATTGAAAGCCGTATTCCACAAATCAAGGAAGATTTCGGTATAGGATATTGTAACATTACAAAATGTTGCACAGAAGTATGTCCTGCAGGAATTAATATTACAGATAATGCCATAATTCCACTAAAGGAAAGAATAGTAACTGAATATTATGATCCAATAACAATGATTGCTAAGAAAATCGGTCTCAAAAAGTAAGACTGCACAATCTTTCAACAATATTGTAATCCATATTG
>DAPV01000015.1:0-6684 GCA_002502625.1 Euryarchaeota archaeon UBA125 | reverse complement strand
ATATTGTAATCCATATTGAAAAAATATGAAAAAGGGGTATTCGTCCCCTATCGAGGGTATCCGACGATTGGGACGAGGACTATTTGTGCCCTTTTGGGCTTTGGGAGATGGTTAGCAACCTATCAAAGGCGTTCAATGCCGACTTTGCTGACATTGGCCTTCCAGACCGTGTCGCCCTTCAGCCATGCTGGGGCGCTAGCAGGCTTTGGCACCTGTTTTCTCTCGCCAGTGAACACATGCACTTTGTCAGTTCCGCGTTCGCGCAACTTAATGCTATTGTGTCCCTTGTTAGCTGCCTTTAGGGCTGCTTGGCGGGGCTGCTTGTTGTGGTACACCGTGCTGGTGTCCTTCCCGTTCTCCATTAGTACGAAGTATTTCTTCTCACTCATTTGAGTTTCACCTCAAACTAGCCTGCTCCATTCCTAGGTTATGAATATTTTCCCGAAAACCGTGATACGTCTCCAAAATAGTGGATTTTTGACGATTTCCGAGGGTGGATACGTGCGTCGAAAGTGATTAAACTTCTGCGCCAGCGAGAGTTTTCGTATTTTGAACTCCTTCGATTTGGCGGATGTTTTCGACTACAAATTGAGCTATCAAAGCCATATCCTCAGCAACTACCTTTGCAATCAAATCGTAATCTCCAAACAGTAAGGTTGAATCTGCAACCTGATCGAATTTTCCTATCGATTCATAGACAGAAAACTCATATCCTGGTTCAACATTAATCAGGACATACCCGGTAGCCATAGTAACCCTAGCAAGACAATAGAATTGAACCCTTCGTTAACTCAAATTATTCGTTTCTAATAATTCAACTGCATCTTGAGGATCTAATTCCTCATTTAATTCCACTTGAGTTGCATCAAGCACTCCACCGATTTCCCAAGGTGAAAGTTGGTTATCTGTTTCTTTCCTAGATATCCAAACAAATACTGTTGAAATTATCAAAAATAGTAAACTGATTCCAATAAATATTGCTACAATCTCACCCTGTGATGATTTATCAATCTCCTCATCCTCAATTACTTCTATGGGGATTTCAAGAATGGTTCCTGTAATGTTCATTGAAGATTCAGAATTCCAGGAATCAAATCTCTTCATTCCATCTTCACAAATTATTGAAATATTTACTTCTTCCATAGGCCGACTAGGAGTCCATGTGACCAATATTTCACCGTCTAAACTAGGAGTCTGTTCTAGGTATACTATTGTAGAATTCTTGTTTAGAATATCAATGTAACATACAACATTATTCAGATCATCTGCATCCCGAACTTTGAATTCAATATGAATTTCTTCACCTACCTTGCCGTTATTTGGAGTACTGACATCTAGAATCGAAGGCGGTGGGAAAACAATTCTAACATCTTCCGTCCAACCTGTTGCTAAACCATCAATATCAGATAGGATAATGACTATAGTTGCATTTCCTTCGATTAAATCATTAGGAAGATCAATTGAATACATGTAAGGCGAAATGGGACATCCTTCTGGAATTGATGAAGATTGTAGTAGAGATTCACTCCAACCAGATTGACGTAAAGAGGGGCGCACCTGTAATATCGGCCTATGTTCATCTATAGGTACAACTAGGAACATCGATTCTCCTCTAATAAGTTCTGTACCATTTTCTATCGTGAGAACTTCTCCATTCAAACACAAAACCGCTTCATCAACAGATGGTGGGCGAGTTTCAATTGGTACTTGGAAATTAATTTCTGAAAGTCCAGAGTCCGAATCAATAGCAGAAATTCGAATCTCAAGATTACCAGCAGATAAACCAGAACTGGGTTGAAGTAAGGGTATCCGTTCTGCCGTTCCATTTCCGAACGTTGAGAAAGGAGCAGTAATAGGAGCCTGTTCTGGCCATGTATACTCTATCTGGCCAACAATTTGAGAAATAGGAGAATCTGAATCATTTACTGATACCAATATAGATTCGTTTCCTACTCCAAAACCAATCATCGATTCGATATTTTCTCGTTGAAATGATGCTTGTATAGATGGAAGGATATTTTCAACCAATACTGAACGAGTAGTAATGATATTTCCATCTGAATCAGATAAACGAGCTAAAAATGGAGATAGAGGTTCATCTAATCCTAGTTCCAAAGTAGCGATATAGCATTGAAATCGGGATGAATTGTCCTTAGGAAGTATTTGTAATGAAGATATTTCTCCTCGCTCAAATAAGAAAATAGGTTGTTCATTAAGTGGATTATGGTCTACGTCTTCTACGCACGCTCTAACTAGTGTAGGAACACCTCTATACATTCCAAAAGGTGTCCCCGATGGAAGAATGCTATCTCCTGACCATGATGAATCATCAGCATTTTGAATATGAATACCATACCAAATTGAAGGTGAATCAATTACTTCAAGGATTTCAGATTCATTTGCAAAATCCATAAGCCCGTCAATATCTGTAATTTCAACATACAGATCATGAAGACCCAGTGATGAAGATCCAGGAATATCAAAGAAAATCGTCCAACGTATTCCATTACCTGAAGTTGCATTTCCTTCAAAAATCACAGATTCATTATCCCCATTAATTGTGAAAAATGCAGATTCTACTCCAAATTCATCACTAACATCAATCCAACAAGAAACCGTACTTCCTCTTGGAGCAACAGATGATGAACAATCAATAAGATCAATACTTGGAGGACCATTTACCTCTACTATTGTAGAAGCAACGTTATTGCTAAGCACTCGTTCACTTAGTAAAAAGCCTTGAACATAGGAACTGGAATTATGTCTCAATCCATTATCTGCGATATATCGAACTTGTAATTCAACAAAACCCGTTGATTCTGTAACTGTTGGGATACTTAATTCTCTAACTGAACCTGATTGATCTCCACTAGGTAAAGAAATACTCACATTCGTCAAGACTCTATTCCCTACCCTTTCTCTTACCTCAATCCAACCATTTGCCGGAGAAGGTCCGATATTTGCTAAATCAATTTGAACATCAAATGAAGCTCCTACAGAAGGTCTTGATAACACCGATATATTGCGAATTTCAATGTCATGTAAACGATTAGAAAATGGAGACATCTTAGGATCTCCAACCATCACCCCCATCCAAGATAAATATCCATTAGATGCAGTATATGATTCTCCTAAATTATATCCTGAAGCATAAAATGAAGTCAACAAATCAGGATATGAAACAGCAGTAAGATATGGTTCATACACATATCCTTTGACTCCTGAAACTCCATCTTCTAGAAGATCTGCCACTAAACTCTGTCCATAATCTGTACCCCATGTGAATGATCTCCCTCCTGTTGATACTGCAGTTTCTGCAATAGATCCATCTACCCATTGCATATGGGGTCGTAAAATCATAAGTTCTACATCATCAAGATAAATTACTCCATGCCTAGAAACGTTTTGAATTTCAATTTCTATAGAAATGTTCAATTTTGTTACATTTTGATGTGGACGAAATCGAAAGTCGCTATTACTCCATGAGGTCGTGATTGTTTTAGAATTTGAAAAATTAGTAGAAAGAAGATTGTCGTTTGAATCGAGACCTTCGACCTTCATTGTCCAATCAGCATTAACTTCTCCAATCAATTGGGCTGTAGAAGACAATGTCCATGCATGCCCCATGTTCTCTACACCAAATTCATATTCTTGCCAAATTGAACTAGGTCCTTGCCCACTGGCAGAGAAATATGGGCAATCTAAAGCAACTTCTCCATTTACTAGAGTGATTTCAGACAAATTAAGAGCTTGGGTCCAAACCTGTACTTCATCGATCAAGCCTGACCAATGAGTATTTCCTGCTCGATTTACTCCAAATTTGTACAAATCAATTTCATCAATACTGCCATTAGGAATTGTGATATTTCCGACTAGAATTCCATCCATATATTGCATCAACTTATCCCCATCTTTTGCGACTACGAAGTGAACCCATTCAGATGCACTAACCGTTCCAAAATCATATGTTTGATTGTGATAAAGTTGCCAAACCCCTGGTGTAGAACCGCTTGTCATAATTTGGAATGAATCAGAATCTCCACCTACATCATTTACCGCAATTACAGATGAATATCTACTCTGACCAGTATGATTTGCCTTTGCCCATAGAGATATGGTAAAATCACCAAGACGGTCGTCAACATCTGCTTCTAAAATATCATCAATACCGTCTAGAGAAATACAATTTCCTAGCAAACATGTTTGCCAAGTGGGATTTCCAGTCATTGTAAGATTATCTCCTCCTATTAAGTCCTCAACTATTGTCCCATTGCCAGCTTCAAAGTCCCAATGATGAACCAAAACGTCACTCCTAACTGGGGAACTCAGTGCCCTAGTAAATGATGTAGAAGGAATGACCTGTTTGCTTTGATTTGGTCCCTCCCAAGAAACAATATGGCCTGCCCCCCCGCCATGTTCAAAAAATTCTGACCTGAAAATATGCTCTCCCTGTTCTAATTCCATTGACCCACTAACTTCTCTCATACCATGTACCCCTGAATTATTCACGATTAATTCATCATTTATCCAAACCAATACACCATCATCTGCATTAGAGTAAAATGTCCAATTTCCTGTTTCTGGAATTGTCAAAACTCCTGAATGCCTAACTGAAAAATAATCTGAAAATCTAGAATCTAATCCTGGCCAAAAAGAATTTGATGAAGCATAATTGATATTTAATTCAGAGCGAACATGATTTGGCACCCTTCCATTCAAATCAGGCATAAAGGAAGAGTTGTAACTTATTCCTTGATTATCAAAATATTCTGCAAGTAATCCATTTGTATTCTCTCCATTTGTAGCAGAACATTGTGATGATTCAACACTCAATCTAGCTGCAGCATTGTTTGAATCATAATCCCACTCTAATGTCTCTCCGGCTGAGAAAGTGGAGGTAGAAGATGACCATGAACGAATTCCAGATGAAGATGATCCATCTGGTGTATCAAAGTCATTGTCAGGAAGTTGTTGATTATTCCAAGAATCATCATTACTACCCCATGATGCATACATCATAACGTTACTTTCTCCACTAACAAAGGTAGAATTCTGATTAAATAAAACTGGCATGCCTAAAGTCTGATTTAGATGACTATGCGCTGAATATAGAGCATCATTCCAGAACTTATACCCTGAACCATTTCTATTTGTTGCTAAATCCAAGACTGTTTGTCCATGAGAACCAAAACTATTGTTCGCTTTATCTATCAGAGCCATTGCAGTATCAACATCATAACCTGTTAGGCGTGTTACAATGTAGAATCCTTGTTCAGAACGACGAAATTCTGGGACCGGTTCAGAAGAAAATGTAGCGTATTCGTCTCCATTATCATTTGACCAAGGTCCGTATTCATGTTCTCCCCAATAAGATCCATGAATTAATGCTCCAAATTGTCCCGAATCTATGAGAGCTAGTTCCGAATCAAATGATGCACGTATGTTGGTTCCTCCATTTATTCGTAATGGTACCCCTTTGGTGGTGACCAAATAATTTAGATCGCCAAAAAGACCTCTTTGCTGAATCATTAATCGGATAGGATCTGCAAAATAAGTATCAAATTGATCTGAATTAATTGTTTCACTAGTAGGTGTGCTTTCGTTAGTCAAAAGGAATATCCGTTCAGGAGGAATTCCTCTAGCAGATGCAAATGCATTCCCGATTAATACACTATCAGTACTACGATTATTAATTACAATTGCTACATCGCTATAGTTGACATAAGTAGAATGATGGAATCCCATCGGAACTGCGACTGTCTCATCATTAACAAAATCAGAATAATTCGGGGAATTTATAGAATGAAATACAGAATCGTCACTATAAATCGTCGACCATGGTGAAATGAGTAACATGAGAAGAAATAGGATGACGCGGGCCCCTCTCATTGGTTACCGGGGGTTTCGCATTGGTGTTGAATGAATCGGGTCCAAAAGTAAAAAATGTTATTTTCAATGAAACGACTATAACAAATCGCCCTGTCGCATCGAGATATGGACACGCTCATAGTACGTGATTGCAAGCATGCGCAACTACGTATCTTAATCGGAGATGTGCTCAAGGTAGAATGTGACATTCTGGTGACAGGAGCAAACAATAGGCTTTCTGGAAGAGAAGGAATTGATGCAAGAATCCACAATGCTGCTGGTGATGAACTTAGGGCAGCATGTTCTCAAATTGCTCAGGGCCAACGTGCTATGAATTTGCAACCATGTTCCGTTGGATCTGCTGTTTCTACCTCTCCATTTAATCTTCCAGTTCAACATTTAATTCATGTTGTAGGACCTGATTGTCGTAGACCTAATCAAGATCTTAATCGTCGTGAACTATTAGAAAAATCATACAATTCAATGTTTGAACAAATTGCATCAAGTAAAATTCGGGGAGTTGTTGCTCTTGCACCTATCTCTATGGATGTTTTTTCATATCCACATCGGGAAGGAGCAAGGAAAACAATGGAAATTATTCTTGGAATGCTAGATGGTGAAGAAGACCCCGGGATTGAAAGGTTACTCTTAGTTACAGATAATGCAAATTTCATAAGTAATATGAAAACTGTTTATCGGGAGACTGAAGATCAATTTCCTGGTTCAGATTTAACTAGAGCTTTTAGGCGTGGATTAATACAATAAATTCTGTAAAATCAAACCTACATCATATATTCCCAATGGAATTGTTGAAAT
>DAPV01000098.1 GCA_002502625.1 Euryarchaeota archaeon UBA125 | reverse complement strand
ATTCCTCGCAGACATCCTTCTACCACAAATTGATCTTCGATTTCGACTTTGTCAAGATCTCCACCCGCTCCCTGTCCAAGCATTTCAGGATCAGTAACATATCCTTGATAGATGACTCGAGTTTTATCTACAGCTTCAGGAACGACAATGTTCACTGATACTCCCCAAGGATAGATATTCAACATCAAACCAGGAAATAGCCACCAATAGTATGCGGCAATCTTCTTTCCATAATCTGGCGAACCTTCGGGAATTTCGAAGAAAGGTTCTCCCTCACTAGCAATTCCAATTTGAAGAACTCCTCCTTCAAACAACTCTGTTGTATAATCTCCATAATCCAATACAGCATTCAAATCAGAATGAACAAATGGGATATGAAAACCTTCTAGATAGTTGTCAACATACAGGGCCCAATTAGTATCTATAATCCAATCCCTATCTCGACTTTTATCTCGTTCCATTTCTTTTTGAATTACCCACCAGTCCATTCTCTCGCCAATTGGACGAATCCAATCATCAAATTTTTTCGATGGCTCAACCCCAGTAAACACAATACCTGCCCATTCACCAGTTGGAAATCGCTTCAGATTATCTTCATTCGAAGGAAAATTTTCAACATCTTCGAAAGCAGGCATATTCTTGAAAATTCCATTTAGATCAAATGTGCGCCCATGGTAAGGGCATTGTAACACCTTTCCATTACAAGGCTCTGCCTCGATCAACATGCCTCGATGAGTACATACATTTGACAAACAATTGAATCCATTATCTGTTTTTGTTAGCAACATTGGTTCTCTCGTTTGTCCTTCAATATGTGTTAATGGAATAGCATTGAATTCATCTAGATCACTATGATGTCCAGCGAAATGCCATTCTGATGAAAATCGATTAATCAATGTTTGAAAAACCGAATCATCAGAGTACCAAGATGATGGAAGAGTACGAGCTTTTCGGATATCGGCATCAATCAGTGTCTCCTCCATACCTTGTCTAAGGGGTGATGAGAGTTAATCCTACGGAAGTTTCAATTTCTCAGATTATTGATTTTCTAAGCAAACTGGATGAGTACATTCTGGTACAGGATAATATTGACGAGTTTGAGGGTCAAATATGTCAAGTTGTAGTGTAGAACCAGCATCGTTTACAGTTACGATTGATGATGCTGAAGAGGGCAGATAATCTTCTCCAGTGCTTACCAAAGATAGTCGAATAGTATGACCTGCTTGAACTTCGACGTCCATTGGAAAGAACTCCATAAGAGCTGTAATTTCTTCTAAAGGTGCAGCCCATGCTTGCTCATCAGAACCTCCAGCATGATATCTAAGATCCATTATTGCATGGCCAATATGAATACATGTTGACCCGTCACAGTCTTCTAATAAAGCATAGATTTGTCCACCAACCGTAGCTGTATTTACATTGACATGAAGTCTAGGAAGACCACCAAAGTACAAGTCTTCTTCTAAAGGAGGAGTCTCGTAAATAGGGCCAGAATTAGCGTTAGGCAATATTGTATTCGATCCTCCACTCGATGGTAATTCACTACTCCCTAATTCCCAGATTATCTCAGTTGTATTGGACATAGGATATCTATCTTCTAACCTCCATAATCCTTGATTTGATTGAATTTCAACACCTAACCATGGCTTCTCTCCTTCATTCCTAAGATAATAGTTAAACCATTCCAACAAATCTTGCATCCAGTCCATACGAACCATTTCCGGATATGCTTCAATTCCTCTTCCTACTCCACTTCGATCAAACATAATGTCGGGCCTGTCAGGATAATCGTGATCCCATTGTCCGAAGAGACCCTTTGCTTCGATTCCTTGATCGTATAGGAGATTGATTGTAGGCACTGCCATATGAGGATCAACATTCCAATCATGCATTCCTTGAATCAGGTATACACTCCCATTGTAATTGTCTAGAACTCTATCAAGGAAATATCGTTCAGCCCAATAATTTCCTGCAGCTTCTCCACCCCACATGTATGCTGCAACACCAGTCCCTGGGCCAATGATGTAATCTGGACACATGTTTTGAATATCTTCTTCATCTCCATCAATTCCATATGATCCATAGACTCCATTGTGCATAATCGGAGCTCTTGCCTCACTACTTCCATTTCTCCACATTAATTCCATAACTCCAATTAAACCAGATATCGGAACAATAGTTGCTAAATGTTCATTGCCAAACATTGCAGCCTGCCAAGGAGTACTACCATCGTATGATTTTCCAATCATTCCAACATTTCCATTACTCCATTCTTGAGTTCCTAACCAACTCACTGCTGCATCCACACCTAGTTGTTCAGCATTGCCCATGAGATCCATGCAATGGTTTGATCGTCCTGTACCCATCACTGATACTTGAGCAAATGCGAATCCATGAGGAACAATTTGTTCTATCATCATCTGTCCTAACCAAGTTCCAGGCTCTTCAATTCCTGGTGTATCTACTGATGCTTCATCGAAATAAGGTCCAAATTCAGCAATTACTGGCACGGTAGTTCCATTTGGTACATTGGGGATCCATACTGCAAGACTTACCATTCCATTTGGAGCGGCTCCTCCTTCATCGATAGGTAATTCAAATTCAACAAAGTTGTGAGTGCCACTCCATAGGCTAGCTCCATCTGGTCCTGTTAATGTTCCATTTTGTAATACAAAAGAGTGAGCATCATCAGTTGTAAAATCTGAAAGATATCGTTCCCAAATTGGAGGATAACCTTCTGAATTATTTTCGTTTATTTCATTTTCAAGAGGTGTTGTAATGATATGGCTGAGAAGTAAAGCGACAATTACAACTGCAACTGTCGCTCCTAAGGCACGATTTAATTGATTTTTTTCTGCCCGTTCCCTATCAAATTTCAATTCATTTTTTGCATTTTCTACAGCATGACGAAAGACAACTTCTGCCTCCAAAACCTCGTCGTCCATGCCTTTCCCCACCTTCTCGTGTATATCCTACCCACATCAGACTAACGCTTAGTTATGAAAACCATGGATGGGGGTTGGGCATGTCACGAGGAACAGGGGAATCATTATCTAAAAAATAGTAAATTCCACCCAAAACGGCATTCAAGTAAGCATTCAATCTTGGCTTAATCCAAAAATGGAAGGGAATGAATGTAATGAAAAGTGGCCATTTATTCAGTATAGAGGGATAAATTGTGATTTCAAGAGAGCTTGTGTCATCAATACTTTCAATCCTCCATTTGACAAATGATTGGAGGCCATTTTTTGGTCCAATCCAGAGATCATATCCTTCCTGAAAAGCCCAAGGTTCGATATTTCTAATGAATGTCCTGCCATTGGAATAAATCAGTACATCTTGACATCCTTCTGAATTCCAACTGATGGCCTCATTTGATGAACAATAAGGATGAACATCTTCTAGATGTCCGGGACGTGTAATCAATTCCCATAAGGTGTTAGTATCTACATCCATTGTTTTCTTCAGAGAAATAAATCGTTTTGGAACTTGATTTGACATAATTATCCCACTACTTTGATGTCGAATTACGAATAATTGAACGATATAGTTCTCCACTCTGCCTTAGTGTCCTTTCTTGTGTGTTGAAATCTACTTCGTGTAAACCAAATCTCATTGAATATCCTTCTGCCCATTCGAAATTATCCATTAATGACCAATGGTGATAGGATCTAATGTCATATCCGTCCTTGATTGCTTCTGAGATTATCCACAAGTGACGTTTCAAGTGCTCAGGACGAAGTGAATCTTGTGCATCTGCTACTCCATTCTCAGTAATTTCGATGGGTACATTCAATGGGGCAATAAATTCGATAGCTCTACGAAATCCTTCTGCATACATTGGATAGCCAAACTCGGTTGCAACTTCATGAGATCGTTTTGCAAATTCTAACTCTTCAGTAGACGTAGGCATAAACAGACCAGTCAGGAAATGAGTGTAATAGTTTAGTCCTACGAAATCAAGCGAATCCTTTGCTTCAGGAATTTTTGCGAAAAGCATTTTTCCAGTCATAATTCCCTTGCGCCACGCTCCATTCCATAACCAATCTAACAGTCTAGATACTGGCCAATCAATTGGACTCCAACGATTTAGTGGATCAAAGAGAGTAACATTTTTCGCAATTCCAATACGGACATCGGGTCGTTTTGATTTTAACAACCGATAGACCATTGCATGACCCCTCATGAGGTTACGCATTACTTTCAAGGTTAGTCGAATCGATCTTTTTCCTGGAGGAAATTGCCCAAGAGTATATCCCATTGTTGAGAATACAGTCGGCTCATTTATGGTACACCAAACATCAACTCGATCAGATAATGCATCAAAGACACGTTCACTATAATTGAGAAAATCATTAAGATTGTTTTCATCTGCAAAACCACCCTTTTCCTCCCACCATACTGGATGAGAGAAATGATGTAGTGTTACAGTTGGCCTGATGCCTCTAGAAATTAAGTCGTCAATCATTTGGGAATAAACATCCAGAGCATCATTGTTCCAAGATCCCTCTTCAGGCTCTAGTCGACTCCACTCAATCGAGAATCTATACGAAGTAAGACCCAAGTCGGTTAGCATTTGGAAATCATCTTTCCAAAGATTCCAGTGATTACAAGCCTCTCCACTTTTTTCCAAATTTTTCTTTTCTTCATGTGCTGTCCAATTATTAGATAGATTTCCTTCTATCTGATGAGCGGCAGTTGCAGCACCCCAGAGGAAATTATCGGGAAATGAAATCTCGTCTAAATCGATATTTCCCCATTCATAATGCGGCTCAGGATACTTACGGCGTCGATAGAGTATGAGGGCCAATTTGAATGCGATTAAACCACTAATGGCTGAAATTAGCAAGTACTCCCACACAAACCTACGAAGGAATCTTCTGTATTGGAGGTTCGTTTTTTTTCTCGATAAATTAGGCCAAGAAAATTGACGGTAAAAAACGCCGACTTATATGCTATTATTACTGGTTAGAGTTATGTCTCAGGTGGGAAGACCTTCTGCATTGATTGTCGGGGCAGGTCCAGGTGGACTTGCGAGTGCCTTATTGCTACAACATTCAGGAGTAGATGTTACAGTAGTAGAGAAGGCAGATGCTGTTGGGGGAAGAACTAGAATTATTGAAAAAGATGGGTACAAATTTGATAGGGGCCCAACCTTTTTCCATTATCCAGAAGTAATTGAAGAAATCTTCCAAGCTATTGGTAGAGATGCTCATGAAGAATTAGGGCTAATGCCGCTAGATCCTTCATATCGATTAGTGTACGGAGCAGGAGGATCAATTGATGCTACTAGTGATTTAGATTTGATGACAGAACGAATCCGTGAGTTAGCTGGAGATTCAAATGCTGAAGGATTCAAGAAATATGTCATTGAGAATAGAAGGAAACTAGACGTATCCAAGGCATGTTTGCAAACTCCTTGGACAGGAATATCAAATATATTCACAAAGAGGGCTATACGTGTATCTAGAATTCTGAAACCTTGGTCGAGTGTAGCAGGAGATCTTTCTAGATTATTCGATGATGAAAGAGTTCGTCTTGCCATGTCTTTCCAAACAAAATATCTCGGAATGTCACCCTTTCATGCTCCTTCTTTATTCACAATTCTCGCATTTTTAGAGTATGAGCATGGCATCTTTCACGCTAAAGGAGGTCTTGGTTCTATTACCGCGAGGATGGCAGAAATCGCAGAAGAAATGGGAGTAAATATTCGATTAGATTCTACAGTTGATGAATTGGTCTTCCAAGGAAAGAAAGTAACAGGCGTACGTATCGGAGATGAAGTTCTTACAGCTGACAAAATAGTAGTGAATGCTGATTTCGCTCATGCTATGTCTACGATGGTTCCTGATAAGAAACGTAAGAAGTGGACAGATAAAAAATTGTCAAAGAAAGCATATTCATGTTCTACATTTATGCTTTATCTTGGTATTGACAAAATGTATGATTTGCCTCATCACCAGATTTACGCCTCGAAAGACTATGAGAATAACTTGAAAGAAATAACTCATCATCAGGTATCTTGGGCTGATCCTTCAGTATATGTTCAAAATGCTTGTATTACTGACCCTTCACTTGCTCCTGAAGGCCATTCTACAGTTTACGTATTAGTGCCAGTTCCAAATACTGATGAATCAATTGTTTGGGATGATATCAAATCAGAATATCGTGAATTAATTCTTGATCAACTCGGAAAATTAGGATATGATGATATTCGAGACCATATTGTATCTGAAACAATCATGACTCCAGATGATTGGGGTGCTTCTGATATTTATCGTGGGGCCGTTTTCAATTTAGCTCATAGCCTCGACCAGATGCTTTGGCGCCGTCCTCAAAATCGATTTGAAGAATTTGAAAATATGTATCTTGTTGGTGGAGGTACTCATCCAGGTAGTGGTTTGCCAACTATTTTTGAAAGTGCTAGAATTAGTAGTAAATTGGTTTTGGCAGACCTTGGAATCAACGCAGATTGGAATGGAGTGAACACGTGGTTCCCTGACCAAACACATCCTCTTGAAAAGAAACGTACTAATATTCGCCGTTCTCCTGATGGTGTTTCTGCTTCTCAGTGATATTATGAAATTTAGTTTGTGGATTTCTATCGTATTTCTTATCCCAACATCTGGTTGCTTAGGCTGGGGAGAAGATATAGAAATTTCTTCAGACATACAAGAAGAACCTCTTCGAATTGTGTTTGAAAGTCCTACACTTGATCGCTCAGAAGATCTTGGTGCTACGATCAATCTAGATGATCAATTGCGTACTTCCGCAGTCTTACTAATGTGGGTCAGTCCCCATTGTGGTGGATGTCATAATTGGACTCAGAATATTATTGATGAGGGCCATTATAATCGCTGGAATGATAGTAACGAATTGCAATTATTGACAATTCATCGATATATTGAGTTTGAGGATTCAGAGTCAATGATGGAAGTTTATGGAAATCAAAGTAGTTCAGAGTATACCCCTTGGCCAATTCTTGTTCCTGATGCTAATTCTAGAGCAATTAATCTTGATACGGGTATGATACTCAGTGAATCTATATCTGAGGCATTTGATAACCCTAGAACCCCCTCTCTATTTTTTATTAATCAACAAGCTGAGGTTATTTGGAAAGCTGAATCATATTATTATGATGAATTAGAAATTCAAGAAATTGATAAAATTATTGAGGAATTAGGTGATTAGATGGAACTTTTGAATGTAGCATTGTTTATGTTTTCGACTATTTGGGTAGGACCTTTTTGGATGTTAATGTTGGTTGAACCATTTTCTGATAGAACAAATAAATGGCTTGAAGGAAATCTACTTTTCATAGGTCCTTTGGCAGTATGGTTATTCGCTACTATTCTCAATCCGAATGGTCTTATCGACTTATTTATTGGAAACCCTGCAGACTTTTTCGACACGATGGTAGCATTACTTGGGACCGAAACAGGTACAGTACTTGCATGGGCGCATTTTGTTGCAGGCGATATTATGGCTACCAGATGGATGTGGAGAAAAGCTGTGGAAAATGAAATCGGTGTAAATCGTCTCAGAATTATTGTATTCTTTGGTGTAATGTTGATGCCTGTGGGTTTACTGCTCCATGTTCTACTGAATAGAAAATAAGAATTCTCTTAAGTGCACCTTCGTTCGATAGGTAAGGTTCCAATGCGTATAGAGCAAGATTTGAAGCTAACATTTGATGACGTACTTATCAGACCTAAGCGTAGTACCTTAGTCTCTAGATCTGATGTTACTTTGATTCGTGAATTCAAATTTAGACATTCAAATAGAACTTGGACAGGAGTTCCAATTGTTGCAGCAAACATGGATACTACTGGGGTTTTTGGAGTAGCTAAAGTACTTCAAAATCATAGTATGTTAACATGTCTTCAGAAATTTTATTCAACAAAGCAGTGTTCAGAAGCTTGGAATGATAATGTAGACCCAAATTTTGTAGCAATAACATGTGGTTCTACTGAGAATAGTTTAGACTTGCTCAAGAAGAAGATGTCTACAAGTAAGGAAATTTCGATGATCTGTGTTGATGTTGCTAATGGTTATAGAGAGATATTTTTGGATTACATCAAGGAAGTTAGAATGAACTTCCCTGATTCTATTGTGATAGCTGGAAATGTAGCAACTAGAGAAATGACAGAGGCATTAATTCTAGCAGGGGCAGATGTCGTGAAGGTAGGAATTGGACCAGGGTCAGTATGCACAACGAGAAAGGTGGCTGGTGTAGGTTACCCTCAACTCTCTGCAATTTCAGAATGTGCAGACGCTGCTCACGGTCTGGGAGGTCATGTTATGGCCGACGGAGGATGTTCTTCTCCTGGTGATGTTGCTAAGGCATTTTCAGCTGGTGCTGATTTCGTCATGCTTGGAGGAATGTTAGCTGGACATGATGAATCTGGAGGAGAATTGGTAGAAGGAGAAAATGGTAAGAAGTACAAGTCATTCTATGGCATGTCTTCTGCAAAAGCAATGCAAGAGTATTATGGAGAGATTGCAAAACATCGGGCTCCAGAAGGTAAGGAAGTTAGAGTACCATATCGAGGAGGATTAGAAGAAACAGTACAGGCAATATTAGGAGGAGTGAGATCTGCATGCTCATATGTTGGAGCCAGACGAATCAAGGATTTACCAAAGTGCACAACTTTCATTCGAGTTACTCGTACCACAAATGAAGTGTATCAACGGTTCAATGTTGAAGAATAGATATGAATGAATATTTTTACAGTAGAGATAATTCTCCAACTAAAATATCCACAGATCTTCTTGGTCCTAGAATACCCACTACTGTTAGTGTCCCTGGAGGTATTTCAGTATGTCCGGCATCCTTCACTAAATAAGTAACAAGTCCAGCATCCGTTGCTTCTCTGTACAGTTGTTTTAGTGTATCCTCATCCGGAACTTTAAGCGCTATTTTTCTTGCTCCCTCACTTCTCCATCTAGCTAACAAATCTGCTTCATTCCGCTTGGCTTTTAGTGCAACTTCAACTGCAGCATGGCCAGTTTGAGCAACTATTTTCCCTGAACTCAATTTCAAATCAGAACGAACAACTAGGACCATTGTTGATGAAGAATCATTCAACTCGGGACTCATTAGCACTACTCCTGATAGATATATTGGTTGGAGACAATGAGCGTGAAAGCAAATTGTGCATCGAAGGACCAAGAGTAATTGCAATGACGATATTTCCAGCAGCGTGAAGAAGATCAAATGGCAATCCTGTGATTAGATATGCAATCAATACACCTAAGCTTGGATCTGCAATCAATACAGATAGAGAGACAAGATAATTGAAAACAAACGCTGCAATAAATCCTGCAATCATCAAACGTCCAATCATTAATTTCTCATCTTTGATGAATTGATTTGCAGCCATATATCCTCCAACTGCGACTATTGACCAAGCTCCTGCTTGGAATAATGTCCACATTCCCGATCCAAGATAGATATTAGATAGAATAGTAACAAGAATAGCAATTCCTATTCCCTTTCTAACTCCATAGATTGCTCCTACAAGTAATAATCCAATAGTGACAGGTTGTACGTTCGGAATTTGTCCAAGGATAATACGCCCTAATGCCAATGCTACTACAATTCCAAAACTCCAAACAACTGCTTTTTGAGTTCTATTTTCTCTATCGCCTCCAAAAATAGCAAATAAGGCAGAACACACTAAAATCATCTCGATAAATAGAACACTCTCAGGAGACAAACCGAGTGCATGTAGACCGAGCATATCTTCACCTGAACCGGGAACGGCATTAAGCGATTCCGATTGGATTAAATTTCTTTAATCATTATTCTCAAGACGAGGTCATGACCCATCAGTCAAGATCCATCCAAGAGTTGTGTTGGAAGTAATCATCAGACTTGATGGTCCTAGAGATGCCATTTCTCCATTTTCAGTGAATCCCCACCATGTGGAATAGTCTGCGGCGCCTGCGACACCATCAATTGTATGAATGAAGGCTCCCATTCCAACATAATATGTCACATCAATAGAGAAATTTTCTCTTAGTTGCAATGCTTCCATTACTCGATATGCAGAAGTGTTGTTAGAAACCATTACTGGATCAAAAGTAATTGTTCCGTTTGTCAATCTATCTTCGAGATTTGCCGTCTCATTTCCTCTGTCTGCAAAATTGATTGTTACTACAACACTCCACTCACCAATTTCTTCTTCTGTTAGTGGTAAAGGTTCAGCCTCTTGAACACATCCAGCTAATGCAGATGTAAAAATCAAGATTATTCCAACAGCGAGAGTACATTGTTTACTTTTCATGGAAATCTACCGCACAATGGCAGGTTTATCAATTTGACACTAATTTGACAACCGTTCTTTCAAGATTGCAGACACTTTCTTGCCATCAGCACCTTTTCCGAGTTTTCCAAGAATTACACCCATAAGCGGACCCATAGCACCCATCCCTCGTTCAGCAATGAAATCTGCTCGTTCCGCTAGGATTTCATCAACAATAGTTTCGATACTTGCCGAGTCTGCTGGTTTGAATCCATCTTCTTCTGCTGTAGTTGTAAACCAACTTAACATAACATCTCTATCGGTAGGCCATACACCTTGATTCAATGCCTTCGATGAAAGCGGAATTAATCCTTCACGAGTCATATTTCCTTGATCTCTACATGCTAAAGCTAGACATAATAATGCATATGGAACATCATTTTGAGGAATATCAACCTCAGATGCGATCTCACTTACTGTTCTATCAAGAATTAGACTTGTCCATGCTTTTGCCGAAACTCCTTCAGGTAATGGAGATCCATCTCCGAATGGATCATGAATAATGTCATCCAATTCAGCCCCAAGAAGAGCTTCAATTTGATTTTCTGAAAGACCAAGAGGTTGGAGTTTAGCAAGTCTTTCTTCTGCAGTCGGAGGCATATTAGATTGAATTCGTTCCCAATCTTCTTCATCAAAAAATCTTACAGGAACATCTGTTTCAGGATACATCCTAGCACTTCCAGGTAAGGGGCGCATTGCAGTAGTTGTGCCATCTTCTGGTGAACCCTTACGGATGACAACATTTCGGACTTCTTGTGAAATTCGATGATATGCCAGTTTCGCCCTTTCATGTACTGCTTCTAAAGCAAGTTCTGCTTGCCATTTTGGGGCAAGACAAAGTACAAAACAATCTCCCAAGATTTGTTTACAAGCATCAGTTTCAGATTGTGAAATACCGTATGCTGGAAGTTCACCCGAATGAAAAATTCCTTTCACTCCTGCAAGCTTTGCAGCGCTCGCCAGTTCACGACCTAAGCGAGGTAATTGAGCACCGTTTTTGTCTAGTTTTTTAGATCCAAGTTTTCCAGTAAATCCTGGAAGAGATAAACCCAAAGCTAGAGCATTATTATTTTCAGTATTAAGAATATTCTTGACCATCTTCGACTCATTTTCACCAAATACATCTGTTACGTTGTGTAACTTTAATGGAATTATTTGACTGACTTTTTCTGCTACCTTTTGTTCTACATCGGAACTATCTTGATTTCGATGAACTGGCAATGCAGGTAGATTCTGATTTGCTCGTAATTCATTTGCTAGTCGATAAAAATGAAGTTGACGTGCCATTTCTAATCTAATAATTTGAGGCACCCATTCCAAATCTTGTGTACCTTTGATTTCTACTCTATCTCCACATGCAATCGAGACATTTAGATCTTGACGAATTGTCCCCAACCCTCTTCTTACTGAACGGGTAGATCTTAGTAGAGAGCCAATTGTTCGTGCTGTTTCCTTTGCATGATCTGGATCGATAATATCTGGAGATGTTGCAATTTCTACTAGCGGGATTCCCAAACGATCTAAAATATAGACAACTTGTTCACCATTCTTAGTAGAGCGAGTATCCAATTTCCTTGCAGAATCTTCTTCGAGGAGTAGAACATCAACTCCTACGTCTCCTTTTTCAGTTTTGATTTTCCCTGATGTTCCGATCAACGTTGTTCTTTGAAATCCTGATGTATTTGAACCATCTACTACTTGTTTCCGCATTGTTTGTAATACCTCTACTGGATGTATTTCGAGAAGTGTAGCAATTGTCATTGCGATATCTAAAGCGTCATCATCTAAGCCAGAAGGAGGAGCATCATCCAATTCAATCAGTCCTGAATTTGGACATTGAATGTAAACGAAAGATCTCTTTCTTCTTTGTTCAAACCGGGCAGCTACGTCTACTGTTCCAGACTCGCCAGATGTTGCATTCAGCTTTCTTTCAACTCGTTTCCAATTTGGAGGAACAGATTCAATTCCCAATTCATAGAGCATACTGGGTTGCCTAGAGTGGAGTTTTCCAGAGTTTAATTGTTGATGAATTTCTAACCCACACATGAATCCAAGAGCGCTGGGATCAAGAGAATTAGAATCCTCAACCAATCCTTCTGGCTCGCCTTCCATACCATTCGGAAGAGTAGGGGGGATATGAGCGACGCGCTTAGAAAGGTCTCCATTGACCTGGTCGTGACATCAATAGTTGAGTATCAATGCTTAGTCTTTGTATTGCAGAATCTATAGCAATTGTATCTTCAATTCCCATTGTCAATGCTCTACTGTAAATCTCATTTTGCATTGCATCCTTACCTGTTTCACTAACAATATCTTTCACAATTTTCATTACAATTCTATTCATTTGAGCAGGTCCGTGTGAAGAACCAGTGGACATTTCTGCTACAGATCCAACATTTTCTTCTTCTCTCCAATGTCTAAAGATGGCAATAGCCATATCTGCATCTTCTCCTATCACTTCATCACGTAAATTCATACGTGCATGTGCTTCAGCCAATCGAATAAGAGACTCTAATGCACGAGCACTTATTGGAATAGGTTGCTCATCTCTACGTTCTGATAACTCTTCAGAATCTTTGCCATAACTGTGCCTTGCTTGTTTGTAATAATCTAAAATCATTGATTTTGCTTCGTCCGTCAAAATTGGTGAATGATTTGTTTTTGCATATGCAATATATTTTCTAAGGAAAGGAACAGAGAGGTACTCTTTTCCATTCGTGTTAGTTTTGTATACCACTTCTTCATCTTTAGTCACTGGATTTTCAAATGTATTTTCTTCTACTTTACTTTCAGGAACGCCTTTTATTCTACTAGCCATGATATGTCTAGCGATACTTGCATCGTTTTCTTCGTCAACTCTATCTTTCATCAACCAAATGATATCAAATCTAGTAGCAAGAGGAATTGGGAGTCCAGTTTGATTGAATGCGTACATTAGATTTTGATTTGGGCCAACGTCAAAGGTTCCTTTGGTTGGATTTGCTGCTGACAAAACTGCACATCGAGCACGTAATTGAGTTGTAATCCCTCCTTTGCTCACTGAAATTTGTTGTTGCTCCATTGCTTCGTGAAGAGATCCTTTGTCTTCATTACTAATTTTGTCAATCTCGTCTATACATGCAATACCTAAATCGGCTAAAGGTAAAACTCCAGCCTCTAATGTAAATCTTCCATCTCCGAAAGAGTCCCGAATTGCAGCAGCAGTTAATCCAGCAGCAGAGATATTTCCTCCTGATGCAAATCTAGCTCGAGGGGCCAATTTTGACATATAGGTCAGAAGTTGAGATTTAGCTACTCCGGGGTCCCCCATCAATAAAATATGAATATCTCCTCTATTCCTAGTTCCATCTGCATTAATCCGTGAAACTCCTCCAAATAATTGCATCAATAAACTTCGCTTCACTACCTTTAGTTTGTCAGTGACATCGATGATTGAAGGAGCAATTGATTCTTGCATTATTGCCATTAAATCTGGTCTCGATGCTACTTTTTTAATCTCCATTTTCTCTTCTTCTGAAGGTTGAATATCGGTAAATGGAGTTGATTCTCTTACTGCTGAATGAAGGCTGTAGACAATTTCAAACATAGCTGATTTCCGATTTCTATGATATCCTGCTTGAGTATATGGGATTAAGTTTGCAGTCACTCTTTCACCCGGTAGAAAACGGTTACATTGAATCCCTTCAATCAATACTTTTCCTCTACTTGGTTGTCCACTTCCTTTTACCCGTTCAGGCAATTCTTGAATTTCGAGATATTGGTTATTGATCCATGTACATCTATCACTATCTAATGTAAATCGAGTTGAACCTGCACCTGATGCAGGTAATTCACATCCACTACAAATCAAAGGCTCTTTTAGCTCTAATTCATTTTCTTGTGTAACTACTGTGTGGCCATTGCAAGAATCACAACACCAGTCTGCTTCGTATATTCTAGGACGGATTTCAGAAACCTTTGTGATAACTACATTGACACATCTAAGTCGATTTAGATCATCTGAGCCTATTTCTCGAAGATCCTCTTCAACATCTGGGGGTAGATGTTCAAGTAGAATATCAGGTTCAATATTCAATCCATTTTCCTTACATCTTTGAGAAAGAATTCTTTTGCCAGTCAATATTGTTCGTTTGGGTTGATTTAGAATCTTCTTAGCAAACTCTGGATCCCAAGATTGAATATCATTAAATCGTATTCTAAATTCAATTGAATTATTTGTAAGAAGCTGAATTTCTTGTAATTTTACTTCTTGAAAAAAGGTCTCCCAACGCGAACCGAGATCTTCTATCTGAAGGGCCATTTTGTTCACCGGGACTTTGACGTGAGAATCGACCGTCTATGAATCAAACGGCTGATGTCCTTTGAACCCCTTGTTTTCTACTGGAATTTTTGTTTTTTCTCAGTCTACTTTTTCTTTATGTTCAATACTTCTATTCGAATTTGTAACAGAGAAATTTAGGAACTGCCTATTGTTAAGTAAACCATGGAATGGACAATCAGTGGTGAAGACTTGTTTGTGAGAATTGATCCCGGAGAAGAGATACATGCATCTTTACAGGCTCTTGCAGATCAAATTGGTATTGATGCAGCGGCCATAACTAGTGGAATAGGTAGGACAAGAGAGAATACATATGGATTCATGAATGCTGAAGGAGTTTACATTACAAAATCGTTGAATTCACCCGGTGAATTGATTAGTTTGTCTGGAAATATTTCTCGAACAGAAGATGAAAAACCATTCACTCATATTCATTGTTGTTGGTCAGATGATGATAATAATGTACATGCAGGTCATATGTTTAGTGCAACAGTTCATGTTGTGGCTGAAATTCATATTAGGATAATGAAAGACGTGATTATGTCTCGTTACCCTCTTCCTGATGTTGCATTATTAGGTCTACGATTTTCCTAACATTGATAGAAGATTAGCAGAGAGGTAAGTTGAATGTCACCACCAACAGTTGCAGAAATAGTCAAGGCGATATGCTCTGAATATCGGGTAAATTCTGTTCCTGATTCATCTCGAGCTTGGAATGGTCCTCAGATAATTTGTGATTCGAATCGTCCATGTAATCTAATTGTTACATCCACAGATGCGAGCCTAGAAGTGATAAAAAAATCAGTACAATTGGGGGCAGATATTTTGGTTTCTCATCATGGTCTTACTTGGACTAATGGTAGAATTCCCTTGCCCTTTAGTGATGATATTGAAGCGGCTAGAACTAAGCTTGCAATCGAAAATGATCTTACAATAATTGGTCTACATTTACCTATGGATGCTCACCCTATTTTGGGAAATAATGCTGTATTATGCAAATCAATAGATGCTGAATTCGAAGATCATTGGTTTACTACAAAGGGACATTCTAGTCCAATATCTAATGATTTTATTTTAGAAAAAAATCACAAATCTTGGCCAGAAATAATTGATTTGGAAGATGGTAGAAAATGCATGGAAATTGGAATTATTGCTAGTGTAAAATCTATTTCTAGATCTGATGTTATATCCAGATTAGAAAAATCAATTGGGATTGAACAAACTAGTCATGAATCGATAAGATGTTTCCCTGAAGATAGAAATTTCGAATCTACTTTAGTCAATAGAATTGCAATTTGCACTGGTGCAGCTGGTGGAGCAATAATCGATGCTAAAGATTCAGGTGCGGATATTCTAATCAGCGGAGAAGGCCCTGCTCATGCAGCAATTCTTGCTCATGAATCCGGAGTAGGCTTACTATTGGGCGGACATCATGCTACTGAAACTGTTGGACCTAAAGCATTAGCAGAATGGTTAACTAGCGAATCTTTGAACAATAATTGGGGCATTAAATCTACATTTATTTCTTCACCTATCGGATTGTAATTATTGTATTTTCAACCCTAAGACTGATGTGTTGAATGCTCAAGGCATCAACATGGGAGAGGGGATAGATTACGCCAGTTCGGGCGTAGATATTGACTTGGAAGGTCATGCAGTATCTTCTCTTATTGGAGCATTAGGCGGCTCTGTTAGGCTTCCTGGAACAGTTGGAGCACCTGTAGATCTTCCAGGTGGTTTTGGAGGACTTATTGAATTTGGAGACAATTATCTTGCATTGGCTACTGATGGAGTTGGTTCAAAATTATCGATTGCTACGAAATTAAAGGAATGGTCTGGAGTAGGAATCGATTGTATGGCAATGAATGTCAATGATTTGTTATGCGTAGGTGCGGAACCAATCGCTTTTGTCGATTATATCGCAGTTCCAAAACCAGATCCAGATACTCATGCATCAATAGGAGCAAGTTTAGCCGAAGCATGCAAGAGGGCTCGCGTCACACTTGCAGGTGGCGAAACTGCTAGTCTTCCAGGTATAGTTACAGAATTAGATTTGTCAGGAACAGCACTTGGATGGTTATCTAAAGGAAGTGAAATTACAGGAGCTAATCTCAAGGAAGGAGATATTCTAATTGGACTTCCATCTTCTGGCGTTCATTCTAATGGCTATTCATTAGTTAGAAAGGTGATGGAGATTTCAGAAAATTCTTGGAGTGATCCATGGCCATTATCAATAGATGAAGAAAGAATAGAACGCTTCAAAGAAGGTCAGATTACCTTTGGTGAAGTATTTTTGAATCCAACGAGAATTTATGTTGACCCCGTTATTGATTTGATTCAAGATGGACCTTGTTCATCCGATAATATTCATGCAATTTGCCACATTACTGGAGGTGGATTGTCAAATCTTCTTCGTCTTCATAATTCCTTAGGGTGGCATATTCATTCTCCTTTGCCAATACTATCTGAATTTCAATGGATTCAAGAAGCAGGTAATATCGATAGACGTGAAATGTTCCGCACTTTCAATATGGGTTGTGGAATGATTATTGCAGTAGATGCTAATGTTGCTCAAGAAGTATCAACTTGGCTTAATGACAAGTTAGAGGGAAGTGCAATAATTGGTGAAGTAGTATCTAATGGACATAAGGTAACTCATCGGGAATCGGCAGTTTTCTTTGACCACTATTGATTCTATTCGATTGAAATATACTGGAATTTCATTGATATTATGCTTCCATGTAATTTGTGTAGAACTTTAACGGAAGAAAGTGATCTGTCTGGAGGGGTATGTTCTGTTTGCTCACCATGGTGGCCATCTGTAAAGTCCAAAATAGAATTAACTCCTGCTTGGCAAAAAGATGCTGAAGAGTGTAAATATTCTGATGATATAATGAATTGGATAGTAGAAAATAATATTCAACCAGATGATGAAGGATGGGCAGAAGTTCTTTCAAGAATTATGGAAGATGTAGATCCTTCTGAATTACTTGATGAATGGAATGATTCAACAATTTCATTAATTTTGCAAGATATCAGGAATGTAATTATTCCAGAGTTGCCTTTGTTTCAACGAGGTATTAATCGAATTCAAACACCCCATCAACTCTCTTCTGATCTCAGATTTGGTAAGATTATGGATACAGAAGTTCTCTATGACGATGGTGTTCTAAGGATTGACGGACATAAAATTGCTTATGGCCCCGGGAATCTACTCATGCGTTTTCTTCTTGAGAAACGTAATGATCCAGGAGGCAGATTTTCTAGAGTAATGCAACAATTACTTGGATTAAGTGCAAGGGATCTAACTCAAAGGGATAGACTACCTGAAACAGGTTCAAACCGTAAGTGGGAAGGTGGATTTAGGCTAGCAGGTTCTGTAAGACCATTTTTGTTAGGTTCTGAATTTAATTTACCTGATCCACCTTTTGATTGGAGTCCTGAAGGTTTTGACCTAGTTGTATTGGATAATGAAAGAAATAGGCATAGAATGTCACTACCAAAATCAAGTAGAGCGATTGAAACCTTTACTGCTGTTTGGAATGGACGAGATGGCTCAAGGTTAGCTAAACTATTACGAGGAATTTCATTCCGTTGGGCAATTAATTCAGGTGCCATACAAAGTGATAGTGTCGCCAATCCAACTGAACGCTCGTTTCAATTATTGAGAACAATTGTAGATTCAATGCCATATATTGAAGTGAATGGTTTTCAAATCTCAATTATTGGTACTTCTGGTGTTGAATGGAGAATAAGTGCAGGTATAGGCGTTCACGGCGCTCCCTATGTTGTACGCCCAGTTGGTAGAACGCCTCAAGGGAAATCTGTACTTTTTAGAGAAGTATGTGTTTATGATGATGCAGAACACTTACCAATTGGTGATAGAATCGCAACTATGGCGCTTGGTCTAATGAATGATGAGGATACAGCCAAAAGAGTAGATACTGTTAGATTAGGGATTCAGATGGTAACGCGTCATTTCTCTGAATCATTGCATGAATCACGGGAAGTGCCATATCGATGAGCCCTTTCATAGATCCATGGAAGAGGAAAACGCGTCATTGATTCTGGAAGGATCAACCCCCTCCATATTACCAATTCCATCCGAAATTGACGAACATTTTGGACGAGGACCTGGCTCCAAAGGTCTTCGTGAGGTTTTCCATAATTCAGTAATGACTGGAAGTAGAACTAGATCTGTATTATTGCTTCATCATATTCTCTCCAGTTCCTATTTTCCTGAAGGCCCCATTCGAATTTTGGATGGATTAGGTGCATCTGGAATTCGATCAAGAAGGTGGCTGACCGAATTGCCAATTGAACAATCTAAGCGATTAGATGTTCATGTGTGCGATATTCTTCCTGAATCTTTGGAATGGGTAGAGAAGAATATCCAGAGATTCAATCTAGATAAATCAGTAAAATTGATTCTAGGTGATTTACGGTCTAGAGTACTTGAAGGAGGTTGGCATTGGATAGATTTAGATCCATATGGTTCCCCGATTCCATTTTTAGATCCTGTTATTCAAGCACTTTCAAGAGATGCAATTCTAGAGGTTTCTGCAACAGATACAGCAGCACTAACAGGGTCTAGTAGAGGTCCAACTATGCGACGTTATGGAGCATTTGTTCGTACAGATAAATGGGCCCATGATTCAGGATTACGAGTGTTAATGGCAAATATTGCTCGGACTGCTGCTCGTCATGACCGTTCTATAGAGCCGTTATTATCAGTATGGGAATCTCATCATCTTCGAGTTTCAGTAGCAGTAAAAAAATCAAAACGAGGAGCAAGTTCTGTTGAGAAGTATATTGGTTGGAGAATAGTTAATCCAACCTCCGAAGAAC
This sequence comes from Euryarchaeota archaeon UBA125, assembly GCA_002502625.1. Taxonomy (GTDB): domain Archaea; phylum Thermoplasmatota; class Poseidoniia; order Poseidoniales; family Thalassarchaeaceae; genus MGIIb-N2. The sequence goes on along the minus strand of DAPV01000098.1, from coordinate 18,906 downwards.
TTCAAGCGAGTATTGATGCAAATTTACATTCACATGGGTGTTCTGAAAGAAGTCAACCATTTTGCTTCCTACCATTTCGTCATCCAGTAAATCATGAAGATCGCCGAGTATCTGGCCCTCTATGGACAGGTCCCTTGGCCTCTAAAGAAGTTCTTTCATCGATGAATTTGGAGGTTGCTGAAAAGTTGTGCATACCAGATACTGAATCTCTTACTTCATGGGGATTCCCTTCTGATCAGCATTCAGAACTAATTGAACAATCTAAGAAATCAATAACTCGTTCAATCCGTCGTTTTTCTGAAGAGGCTAAAGTAGAAACTTCATCTTCACTATTGATTGTTGACAGATTACATCCTCATATCCCATTACTTGGTCCACCATCCCCTACAAAATTAGCCGAAGCTCTTACTGAATCAGGACATCCTTCGTGCGTTGCATCCTATACGAATCCTTCAATATTAACTTCAGCTCCCTGGAATATTATCTATGATCTTGCATTAGAAGTTTCTAATGCATCTATTGAATGAATATTAGCCACCGATGTAGGACATCTCAATTTTTGGTAGAATAATTGTTCCAGGTTTCTTTGTTTTACTTCTTAATTCAGAATATCTATCATCCCTCAATTTCCAAATTTCAGAAATTAAATCTTGTAGACGTCTTTCATTACTTTGATCCCTTAATATAGATTTCAAATCAGTTCCTGTCGATGCAAATAGACAAGTGAACAACTGTCCATCTGATGAAATTCTAGCTCTGGTACAATCTCCACAGAATGGTTGAGAAACAGAGGAAATAAAACCAATTTCAAACCTATTCTTTCCTTTTACCTTCCACCTTTGAGCAACTTCTCCACGATATGTAGAATCAATTGGAATTAGCTCCAATCTTTTTTTGAGATGATTTTGGATTTCAGAACTTGGAACTATATCATTGTGTCTCCATCTATTGTGATTTCCCACATCCATGAATTCTATGAATCGTAGAGAAACAGGAAGATGTTCAAATTGATCTACTAATCGATCAATATCTTGTTCATTTATACCTCTTCGGATAACGCTGTTTATCTTAACTTCTCCAAGGCCACAATCAATTGCTTCGTCTATTGACTTTAGAATAGATTCTATTTTTTCTCCCGAGGTGTTGGTTATACGTTCAAACACTTGGGGATCTAGTGAATCAAGGCTGAATGTAACTCTATCTAAACCAGATTTTCGTAGTGATTCTCCTCGTCCTGCAAAAAGTAAACCATTTGTTGTCATTGCAATTTCAATAGAATGTTTTGAAAGCATCTGAATTAGATTTTCTAAGTCTCTTCGAAGTAAAGGTTCTCCTCCTGTGAGGCGTATTTTTTTTAGACCAATAGGAATTAATGATTTTACAACTGTATTTATTTCTTCAAATGTCAATAGTTCATTTCTGTGCATGAACTGATGTTTTGAATCAAAAATTTCTGCAGGCATACAATAATCGCATCTCATATTACATCGATCTGTAACTGAAATTCTTAGATCGTGAAGTGGTCGGCCATTTTGGTCTAACACCCCATGCATATTATGGCAAGGGAGTAGACACTGCATCAATCATACTACTCTATTTCCTGTGGAGTGATTGAAGTAGTACCGAATCTTCGCATGTCTATGAATAAAGGCGTAACCATCGCAGGTGGAGTTGTTACTGGAATATTCGTCTTGTTGACAGTATTAGGTGGAGTACTAACTGGTTCCGCTGGTGAAAACCTCGAAAATATTGATGATGACCCGTCTCCATATTACACAAAATCACAAGACGGAAGTGCGATATTCACCTATGTCGATGAAGACAGAAAAGGAAGTGTTGCATTCCAAGTTCTAGTTAGTTTGGATTATGTTGACAGTGATGCAGATGGTTATGTTGACGGATGTTCTGATTTCAACGTTACAGTAACTGATGCGGATGGTACTGATGTTACTGAAGATGTAATCAGTAGAGGGTGTTCATTTGATGAATGGACTGAAGAAGACCAAATTCATGATGGGTTGGTTATTTCTGCATATGTTTGTGAGACCTTCTATTCGGACGCAAATTGTACAATAAATTCAGATTACACAGTGTCAGTCACCGATTCAAACAATGAATCAGTTGATTTTACGCTGTTTGATAATGATGCTTACGCAAATATAATGCTAACGGCGATTGGTGAAGACTTAGGCGGCCTCCTCGGAGGTTTAGGCCTCTCTTCTGCGGCTTGCTGTTGCGGTATTCCTGTCGGTTTGATTATTCTGATAATTGGACTAGCACTTGGAGGACCTCAACCAACTTTCCAAGGGTATAATGTAGGGTCGCAAATGCCTATGGCTGGAAATATGCCTGCAAACCAAATGCCCATGGCAGGATCTATGCCTTCAAACCAAATGGGGGGAACAGTTCCTATGCAAGCCCCAATGCAGAGTATGCAGCCACCCTTGAGCAGTGATGCTACAGGCACTAATGTTCCAGATATGGCAGGTGCTTATGCCAATCAATTTACTCAACCCCCTACAGAGTAAAATAAATTATCAATTATCGAGGTGAAGTCATGATTTCAATTACTAAAAAAGCAAAAGAAATGCTACTTCAATTTCAACAGAAGGCTGACGACGATATTATCCGAGTTCTTAGGGTTGAGATTATTGGAAGGGGCGAGAAAGGATTTCGATATGATCTAAATTTAGTTGATATTGAAGAAAAAGATACATCAGATTTCGTTTGCGAAGTAGACGAAATGACAGTTTTGATTGCAGAAAGGAGCTCCCAATATATGGAAGGCGCAACTTTAGATTTCGTAGAGACCTTGATGGGGGGAGGGTTTCAGTTTGAGAACCCCAATCCTATGTGGGTTGATGATATATCAGTTGCAGTTGCTGAAGTAATTCAAACTGATGTTACTCCAATGGTTGCTTCTCATGGAGGCACTGTTGAATTGCTTGGAGTTGATGGAGATAAAGCAGTGATTGCTTTTGGCGGAGGTTGCCAAGGTTGCGGAATGGTAGATGTTACTCTTAAGCAAGGTATTGAAGTTGCAATTAGAAACAAAGTTCCTTCAATTTCTTCAATTGTAGATGCAACAGATCATGAAGCAGGAACAAATCCATTTTACTAATTTTATACTTTCCTTTTCGGGCCCTGAATAGTTTCTGTATTATTTGTTAAACGGTTAATTGCAATTAGTGCTGAATTTCTCCCAGACAAAATGGCTCCTTCTACGCTACCATGCAACATATGATCTCCACATTCGATTGTAACTTCTCCATTTCTTGGAAGATTAGTCAGTCTTTTTCCAGAGCTAGAAATCGGGAGGGCGTGAGTAATATGTTGAACAGCCAGTGTCTTCCAAGTTGAAACTGTACCGTCTCCAAACCATTGACCTAGATCATTTCTCACCGCTTGTTCTACTGATTCCTTCGTCTCAAATCCCATTTCCTTTGCTCTGTCTCCAACTATTGTTGCAGTTACTAAGCTCCGTCCCGTGGGTGCATAAGATGGTTGAACATCAGAAGGTACTGCCACATGTGATACAATAGAAGATGAATCAATCAGATTAGAATTGAGTAAGATATGTTTCGAACGCATAGGTGATGATGGAGCATCAAAGTGAATTGTCCAAACGTGTTTCCCATCTTCATCAGTAGGTTCAGCAAATGCTTTGATAACGAGGTCAAAACGATGTGCTTCCCCTCTAAATCGCAGAGCTTTCTCTTCAATTCGGTCAATTTCAACACCTAATCTAATGTTATCTAGTCCAACCTGTTTCGCAATTGACAAAGGAACAGAACGGATACCATTTTTTGGTAAAACCATTTTTCCTTTAGCCATCATTCTAAAGATAAAACGAAATAATCGTTCAGATGTTTCTAATTTCGATTCAAGAAAAATACCTCCAAATAGAGGTAAAAAAAATCGATTTATTGCATTATCACTTAATTTTCTTTTTTGAAGAAAATCAAGTGTAGTTTCGTCACTTCCATCAAATAATTGATCAATTTTACCACTTGTAATTGATAATCTCAGAGAAGCAATTCTCAACAAATCTTTGATAGATAAAAATCCATTCAATGAACTCATAACACCTCTTATAGGATCTCTCCAAGGGTCTGACATCAATTTCATACGAGCCTTTCCATTTTTTACTTGAACAACCCTTGCTCCTGCTTTGAATGGTTTGCAATCTAATGATTTGTAATCGATTTGTTTGGAAGTTTCTGGATATGCAGTTTGTAATACATGAAATCCATGATCTAAGAGAAATCCATCAATTTCTGATGTTCGCATTCTACCTCCAATCTCTGATTCTTTATCAAAGACAGTAACATTAAATCCATTTTTTATCAGAATTTTTGCACATTCAAGACCAGCAATTCCTGCACCAACGATAGCTATTTTTTTCTCATTATTACGAGAATCCATCACCATCACTGATTGACTCCAATACCTAATCCTATTCTAAATTCTTCTAAGTATGGGCCCATAGACTGTATTAACATAACATCTGGATGAGTTCTGATAACTAATCCATCTAGGTACATCAAAGCTCTAATAATTGGAAAAGCCTCTTCTCCAAAATCTGCCTTTGCTTTCTCTACCGCAGTACGAACAGTTTTCATCATGATTTGAGTTAAACTCTGTTCACCAACTGGTTTCTTTTCAAAATCCTGATAGATTTCTCCCATTTTAGAATAGTACTTCTCCAGTTTTACTGACTCTAGATTTGCATTTGACATTTTTAGAAGTGCATCGAATGCTTCAGTAAGTTGTTTTTTTGATAGATGTTCAAAGAATGTAAACAGAGTTCTGTTTACATGTTGAGGAGCATGACAAATCGCTCCATTATCAATGAATACAAATTTGCCTTCTTCATCAATTATACAATTTCCTGGATGAAGGTCTCCATGAAAAGTCCCTATTCCAAAAAGAAAAGCACCATGAATTCTGAATAATTGTAAGAGCGTTTCCCAGTCTAATTTTCCTGCTTCAATGCCTTCCTCTAGTGATTCACCCTTGATATATTCTGAAACTAGAACATGTTCATTTGAGATATCTGGATAGTATTTTGGAAATCGAAGAAGAGGCATTGGAAAGGTATCCTTTATTTGATTTTTAATATCTTTTAATTCATCTGCTCCAGCAATTTCGTTTCTTAGATCTAGTTCCCTAGTAGTATAATCTGCAACGTGATTTAACAAAGCGATTGGATTTCCTACCTTACGAAGTTTCGGGGAGAAAAAGAGGAACATCCCCAACCATCTACGCATACGATTTACATCACGTCTGAATTCTTTTTCATTTTGTGATTTGATGATTTTTACTACAACTTCATCTCCATTTTTCAATTGTCCCCTGTGGACTTGACCAACAGAAGCAGCTGCCAAAGGTTCTTCATCAATCCATGCAAATTTTTCTCTAAATCCTTTTGGACCTCTAGAATCAATATTTGCAAAAACATCTTCTGTGGGAATTGTAGCAGCATGCTGATACAGAGATTGTAATTGTTGACATTTTTCCACGGAAAGAATATCAGATCTCAATGCAAAAATTTGAGCCAGTTTTACTGACAGCAACCCTTGACGTTGTATCCAATCCAAATCTGCAGGACCTTTTTTGAGAATCTGCCTCATAAAACGAAGGAAAGTTAGCAGTCTCATACTGCACCTACATCAATAGAGGATATGAATGAATGTTCAAGTCTTGACTACCATGGAAATTTCCATGACCATATTATGAGGTCATTAATGATACATTGAATAGATACAGCAAATGCCCCAAATAATAGCCAACTTGCTCTAGGAATATCGTCTTGATATGCTGAGAATGCAAGTAATCCTAGCATTACATTCCCAATTCCTGCTAGAAGAAGTGTACCTACAACTAGAAAAGGAGTAAAATCGCTAGGATTTCTGAGATGTAAGCCAGTACTCTCAATCCATAGAGCAGATGGAATTAGAAATATCGCAAAAGAAAGTAGGAGACGATTAGTTCCCTTATTATCTGATTCTCCCCAAGGCCATCGTAAATTTGCAACATCTCCTGACTCCATTTGGAATAGAGTAATCCACCAATAAATTAGATATCCAATTGCGGCAACAAACATGAAAATGACACTAAATCGTTGCAGGTTGCCTGTAACTCCTCCCCAGAGGTCAGATGGTTGAGATAGTCTAGAAACTCCCCATACGTATGATGCTAGAACTAATCCGCCAACAACGACAGTAAAAATTCTTAATTGATCTCGACTAATCTCCATCATATCACAACTATTCTTTCATTAGAAGGTGATATTGCCAGATATCATCTAGATCTCCACTTCCTGGAATTTTCTTTATCTTTACATCTCCTTCTTCTGGATATCTTGCCATCAATGCACCTTCAATAATTCCATCATCGAGCTCCCAGAGAGGAAGAACATCTCTATTTCCTTGGTCTGGTTTTTCAGTTAGTCCTACACATACATGGAATGTAGGCTCTAATGCATAGGTGAGAGTCCCTAATCCTGCAGCTTCCCACAAGTCCATTAATTCGTTCAAAAATTCAATATTATCTTCAATCCCTCGAAGAGAAAATGCTAGTTCTTCACCCACTCTTTTACCAACCTGTCTCATCATTATTTCCAAATCAAAACCAAGAATTGAGAGACTTGATAGACTATTTTCACCCAGTTGTCTTCTAGCAGAATTTACCTCTCTTCCTGCCTTAAGCATTGCATCAGGATCGAATGGTGTATCTTCTTCAGGTAGTTGTAAATCAACACCTAAAGCGGTTCTCAATTTCTCGAGAAAAGATCCCTGTCCTATTTCAATTCGTAATGGATCTACAATCTGTTGTTCTGTGAAACGTTTTTCTGCTTGATCAAATGGTATAGCTTCTGGCCAGACTGCATCAATTAGATTGGCTTGTGAGATTGCGAATTGTTTCGATACCACTGATAGAGCAGCATCTTCTTTACCTCTCCCAACGGGATTGGACTCTATGTTTAGCATTTGTAGAACTTCTTCGTTATCCATCAACGCACCTTGAGATTCAACATCATCAGAATGCCGTACCAATACATTCTCGTGGAGGTCTCGGAAAAATCGGATAGTTCTTCGATGTAATTTAGCTAAAATCTGAATCTTAACTCCCCTTTCAGCTGCTGTATTTATTGCTGCTAATGCTGGACCTCTATGCAGGTGTAGAATGCCATATTCGCCTAGCATTAGTACAACTCTTTCATTTGCATCGTTAGCAAATTGTTCAATTCGTTTGTGGATATGTATACGTTCTTTGAGAACAGCAAATTTTGGTTCATCAAACCCTGCTGATTTTGTTTTATCTGCAACTTCTTGGTTCCATGATGTTCCGCTAAGTAATGTTTCATATCCTTCTTCAACTTGTCTGAGTTGTTCCTTTCTCATTCCTATCAGTCGTTCTACTGCTTCATTGATAGGCGGCGAAGAAAATTTCATTGGTCTATCAGCAGTTGTTGTTACTAATCCAATTTCTTGAAGTCTAGAAAGAGAATTATATGCATCAAGCCTTGTAGTTCCCAATTCTGTAGCTAATTCAGAAGCCTTCAACTTAGGCTTGGATGATAAAATTAGAACAGATTGTACCTCTCTTTCATTGAGTCCTGCAAAGGACAGAACTTGATCCCATCCCATCAGAATCCTTCTCCATCAGTAACTTCACTTAGAACAGAGAGAATCTTTGCTACGTGATTTCTAGGTCTAAATAACCAGTCATAGACATAATGGATTTTCCTGTCAGGTCCAACGACAAATGAAGACTTAGCAGGAAATTTCCCTAGATGAACAGGAACACCATATCTCTTAGCCACTTGTCTTTCGGGATCTCCTAAAATTGGGTAAGGGAGATCTAAAGATTCTTTGAATTCTTTATGGTCGTTTTTCGGATCTTGACTGATACCAATAATCTCGCATCCTACTGACTTAAACAATTCATATTGTTCTTTGAAATTCAAACATCCTCTCTTACACGTTGGTGCACCGTTAACAGAATAGAAGAAGATTACTTTCCAACTATTATCAAAATCACTTAGGTTAACCATTTCCCCATTCGATGACTCTAGAGAAAAATCTGGAGCATCCTTACCAACTAAGGATTTTGTAGTTATTTGAGTCATATTTTTTCCTCATTAAAGATCTAGTAAATGGCCCATTCTCCGTGCTTTGGTGGATAGGTATTCGATATTATGTGGACCTACTCCATTAACATGTTCCACACGTTCAACCTTAATTCCGTTAGAAGTCATTGCAGATTCTTTCAGAGGGTTGTTAGTCAAAAGACGAATTTTTCCTATACCCATCTTTTGTAGCATTTGAGCAGCCACAGTATAATCTCTAGCATCTGCCGGATGTCCTAGTAGAACATTGGCATCTAAAGTGTCGTAACCTCTGTCTTGTAGGGCATAAGCTTGTATTTTTGCAGATAACCCAATGCCCCTTCCTTCTTGACGAAGATAGAGAATAATTCCTACACCTTCGTCTTGAATTTCATTCATGGCTCGTTTTAGTTGTGGCCCACAATCACATTTCAGTGATCCAAGAGCGTCTCCTGTTAAGCACTCAGAGTGGATTCTTACCAGGGGCGCTTCTTCGTCCCATGGTTGACCAGAGTAAATTGCACAATGATCTATTGAGCTTAATTCAGGGAATGAACGAACACGAAAGTTTCCATGCTCTGTAGGAAGGAATGCATCAGGACGTGGTATCCTCACATTCTCTAATGGTATTGTCACATATTCGTTCGACTCAGTTAGAACCATGTGTACCTGTAATAGATTGTACTTATGAAGAACTGTTCCGTTCCATTGTAATTTTTTTTCGTACAGTTGAACAGCCATTCATATATGCCGGAGCCACAAATTGTCCCGATGCGGTCCAATCTTTGTGATCTAGGTGTTGCTGCCTGTGTCGTAAATAACGGCCGCATACTACTGATTAAGGAGTCGAAAGGCCCCCATTCTTCTAAGTGGGGTGTTCCCAAAGGATTTGTCGAGTCAGGAGAATTACCTGCTCAGGCTGCATTACGTGAATTATCTGAAGAGTGTGGAATATCTGGAGAAATAATTGGTATTACTGCTATCCGTGAGAGGGTGAAAAGCGACCAGACTGGTGTTTTTGTTGCTTATCTAGTAACTCCAAATAATTTAGAAATTACATTAAATCCTGAGGAAATTAGTGACTTTGGATGGTTTTCTCTTGAAGAATTAGATTCGGTTGAGTGGTTAAGTCATACTATGCATTCTATCTCTGTAGCTTCAATCAATCATTATTCTTCTATGGACATGGTCGATTATTCAGAAGAGAAGAATGAGCCATATCTTGTTCATTTTGTCCAAAAAAAGGTTGAAATTCCGGAGTTGTTGATATGAAAATCAATAACTCTGCAATTCTATCTAGGACTAGAGTTCTTGTTGATTGTCCAATTAATGAGCAGGGCGAATTCGTATTATATTGGATGACAGCACAACGAAGATTACGTTGGAATCATGCCCTAGAGCATGCTGCAGATGTGGCTGAAAAATTGGAAAAACCATTGATTGTTATTGAACCGTTTAGCATAGATCATTCTTTTGCAAGTGACAGATTAGTTACTTTTGTAGCCCAAGGTATGCTTGACAATCGTGAAGCATTTGAAGGAACCGGAGTACGTTATATCCCATGGATCGAAACCCATCGCGAGAGAGGAAACGGCTTATTGAGACGTATTTCCCAGAGAGCTTGCCTTGTAGTAATTGATGATTTTCCAACTGGTCACCCTCGCCATGTGATGGAGCGTGCCGAAAAAATTCTTGAAACTCGTTTACATGCAGTAGATGGTTGTGGTGTAATACCTATGTCGTGGACCGAGAAGGCTCCTCCGTTAGCTCATACCTTCCGAAGAGTGGTTCAGAGAAGAGTCATAGAAGCGATTTCTAATTCACCTAAACCTAATCCTCTCGAATCTAGAAGTAGTAGCCTCTGGATGCCTGAAAATGAATACTCTATTCTATTAGAAGAATTGAGATTTTCAATGACTCCATTAGAATGGTTATGGAGAGTTTCGGAAGGAGGAGTGACAGGTAAGTCTGCATTAGAACCCCTTCCGATTGATCATTTGGTACCTTCTGTAGAATCAGCAAGGGGGGGTTCTAAAGAAGCAAATAAATTATTAGAAATTTTTGTAAATCAAAGATTGGACAGATATTCTGACGGACGAAATAATCCTTCAGAACCGATGACTAGTCGTTTATCTCCTTGGCTTCATTTTGGACATATCTCTGCATTAGAAGTAGTTGATAGAGTCCTCAAAAAAGGAAACTGGGATCCAACAATGACTCCTGGTAAAGTTACAGGTTCTAGGAATGGATGGTGGGGATTAAATGAAGCATCAGAAGCCTTCCTTGATCAAATAATCACATGGCGTGATCTTGGTTTTCACTTTGCATATCATAGACCAGATCATGCAACATTTAATTCACTCCCAGAATGGGCTCAAATGACTTTAACCGAACACGCTAATGACCCACGTCCATCTTATGTTTTTGATGAATTAGAAAACGCTGAAACTCATGATGAAATTTGGAATGCAGCTCAAAGAGAATTACGTGAGACAGGAGTAATTCACAATTATTTGCGAATGTTATGGGGGAAGAGAATTTTAGAATGGGCACCAGACCCAGTCACAGCATCAGATTGGATGGTTAGACTAAATGATCGATGGGCCCTAGACGGCAGAGATCCTAACTCATACACTGGAATATTTTGGGTACTAGGAAGACATGATCGTGCTTGGGGGCCAGAACGCCCCGTCTTTGGAAAAGTTAGATTCATGTCGAGTGCAAATACAGCAAGAAAACTTGATCTTAAAGGATATTTGAATCAATTTGGAACTGGCGAATTTGATACTATTGAGGGATGATATTTGGTAAATTACCTACATGAAACTCGAATTGAAGCGCCTCGCAAAGTGGTTTGGGAATGGCATACTAGAGAGGGTGCATTTGACAGATTATCTCCACCTTGGGAAAACATAGAAACTATTTCTGCACCACCTGATTTATCACCAGGTGGAACCAGAGTAATGAAGATGAAAATGGGCCCAATAAAGATGAAATGGATTGCCGAACATACAGATATGATTGAAGAAGAATTATTTGCGGATAGAATGGTTCGAGGACCGTTTAAGAGATGGTGGCACACTCACCGTTTTATCAAAGAAAAACCAGATGTTACCATTATACGTGACGAAGTAAGTTATGTAATACCAGTAGGATTTCTAGGTAGGTTATTTGGCGGACGATATGTTCGTAAAAATATAGAAAATATGTTTACTTCAAGAGCAATTAATTTGAAGAGAGATATTATGAGACATCAATCATTTTCTGAATTTCCTAGAAAACGAATATTGGTTAGTGGAGCCAGTGGATTGATTGGGTCTCAACTAATTCCGTTTCTTGATACAGGTGGTCACGAAGTGATTCAACTAGTTAGAAGAAAACCGTTAGATGAAAATCAGAGATTTTGGGATCCTCAGAACGGAGAATTAGATCCTTCATTATTTGATGGAATTGATGCAGTGATTCATTTGGGTGGTGTAGGAATTGGTGATAAGAGATGGTCTAAAAAACGTAAACAGGCAATAGTTGAATCACGCCAAAAATCTGTTACCTTACTCGCTGAAACTATGGCATCTTTAGAGGTAAAACCTGAGGTATTTGTTGTTGCTAGTGCAATAGGAATTTATGGAGACAGAGGTGATGAAGAAATTGATGAAAATAGTACTCATGGCACAGGGTTCCTTACAGATACAGCAAAGATATGGGAGTCTTCAGCGGATGCTGCTAGAGAGGCAGGAATTAGAACCATCCATCTTCGAACCGGAATAGTATTATCTCCTAAAGGAGGAGCCTTAGGAAAAATGCTTTTCCCATTCAAAATGGGAGCTGGTGGTCCTATTGGTTCAGGGAAACAATGGATGTCGTGGATTTCAATGGATGATCACATTGCAGCAGTACAGCACCTATTAATGACAAAAAATTGCGAAGGAATGTATAATCTAACTGCTCCTAATCCAGTTCGTCAGAAAACCTTTGCAAAAACGTTGGGCCGTGTTCTCAGGAGACCCGCTTTCGCTCCTCTTCCAGGTTTTGTTGTTAAGATTATTTTCGGTGAATTTGCACGTCCGTTGTTACTGGAAGGACAGAAAGTACACCCTCGACGTCTACTTGAATCAGGTTTTGAGTTTGAACATTCAAATTTAGAAGATGCTTTTCGAGATTGTCTTGGTAAATGGAAACCACAATAATTTCTGGACAAGCCTAAGAAACAGAAATGCTAGCGGGTGACATGCGTGAGCATCCATCCGACCGAGTCGATTTGAGAAGCGACACAGTCACTCAACCTACTGATAAAATGCGAAAAGCGATGTCCGCCGCTCCAGTTGGAGATGATGTTTTAGGCGATGATCCTACAGTTATTGAATTAGAAAGTCGTATTTCGTCGATGCTAGGAAAAGAAGCCTCACTCTTCGTACCTAGTGGGACAATGTCGAACGCAATTGCAATTCGTACTCACACAAATCCAGGCGATGAAATAGTTACTGAGGCAACTAGCCATATTTACATCTATGAAGGAGGAGGTTTTGCAGCATTATCTGGATGTTCGGTTTCTCTAGTACCTGGAAAGCGTGGAATTATGACACCTGAAGATGTAAAAAATGGAATTCGTAAAGCAGATGGTAGTCTTGCACACTTTCCAAACGGATCTCTTGTTTGTGTTGAGAATACTTCTAACAGGGGTGGTGGAACTTGTTATCCTCAAGAAACACTTGATGCAATTGCTAAAGTTGCCCATGACAATGATTGCGCTGCTCATATGGACGGTGCTCGTTTATTCAATGCATCAGTTGCTTCCAGAACATCTCCTGCACGTATTGTTCGCGATTATGACTCAATTTCTATTTGTTTATCTAAAGGTCTAGGCGCTCCAGTCGGTAGTGTATTGGTAGGATCATCTGAGTTCATCGCTTTAGCTCATCGTTGGCGTAAGATGTTTGGTGGAGGGATGCGTCAGGCTGGAATCATTGCAGCAGGTGGTATATTTGCATTAGAAAATCACATTGAAAGAATGGCAGACGATCATGCACGCGCTCGTAAACTTGCTGAAGATATAGGAAATATGGACGGATTTAATGTTGATATCTCAACAGTTGAAACAAATATGGTATACATTACAACAGATACTTTAGCTTCTGTTGTAATAAAATCACTATCAGAAAAAGGAATTGATGCATTGGATTTAGGCCCGAATATGCTTAGGTTGGTAACTCATCTACATATTACCGATGAAGATATTGAAAGAACAATAAATGCATTTTCAACATTGTAATTATTTGATTCATAAGGAGTCAGTTAATTGTTTACCTATGACGTCAACCACCAGAGTGAACGATGAAAAGAAAGATCGGTTATGTATTGCGTGTGAAATAGAACCCTTGAATCAGAATACAAACACATGGTGTCCTAGATGTAAATGGATGATTCATCCACATTGTTCTGGAACATTTCCTTTACATGATTCATCAAAACAAGATATTGAAATTGTAAATCGGATATTACAAAATCATTCGAGACGATCCACAGTAAGTAGAATTCGAGAGTGGTACGAAAGATTAGATAGACAAGATTCTGAATGGCTTTTCCGTCCTCAAGAATCCAATCTTCAATCCATTGTTGATGATCAAAAAGCAAATGAAATAAGAACTCGAATCATTGATCAAATCAAGTCAACTGAAAATCAGGATGTTAAGGAGAGGCTAATGAATCGAGGCTTCCCTCTGCCTGGTGGTTGTTGGTTACAAATTAGTTCATGTTCTTCTTTGCCTCCTTCAATAACAATTGATGGAATAATAAACACAGGTGTTCGCATCCCTGATTCTCAACTAATCGAACTGATTTCAAAAATGGAAGATTGGGAATTAAAAGCAGTAAATTGGCATCGTTTAGGCCAATTACTTGCTCAATTAGGAGAGACTTTGAGGGATAGATGGAAGACCTCTCTTCAGAGAGAACGTCAAATTCATCCTAGATGGAGACATCATCTCCGTATTGCTCGACGTCGAAACAGAAGTGATTTCAAAACGATTGCTGCTGTAATTTCTAAGGTTCTCAGACGTTGGACTTTATTTTCAGGTAAATCCGATGTTAAAATCATTAATAGTTCATTTGAAGATCAACAAAATAGTCTTGAAACGCTGCCATTTTATCTGGATAGTTTACCAGAGAATGAAATCTTTTCAATGCCTTGGCTTAGAAGATGGAGAGAAATAACAGATTATTGGTCGAATCCAGAATTACTAAAACATGAATATGTATCTCTCATTACAGTCAGAAATGGAAGATTGTTTCTCAGAGTTGAGGATGATGACGGAAGAATAAAATTACGACGAATTCCATCAGATATCCATATTATTTCTGCAATAATTTCTGCTCAATTATCTCCTCCAGGAACCTCAATTCATGACACTCTTCAATTGTTATTGAGTAATTGGGGAAACGAAGAAGTAACTCCCAAAATTCCTAATGATGCAGATCGTAAAGCTGCAAGATTGTTAAGAGATATAGAACATCAAACAGAAAACATCAATTTTTCTGAAAATGAACGCAGTTTACTGATTCAGGGTACCACAGGTACTGAATATCGAATAAAAATTAATCGAACTGCAAAAAATTTAGTTGGAGATAAATTTCAACTCAGTGCTAGAACGAATTCCTCTGAACCTTGGGGCAAAATTTGTACTCATGCTGGTGATGAATTACGAGATTTACCAATAGGAGATCAAATTGTCACTTTAGCTTTAATTTGTTCAAACGATCGTGAAAATAATACTGCAATTGCTACAATCCACAACTTTCTAGTTAGTCATGGAAAAATCCCTAGAAATCCAGAAATATATCAAGATCATTTTCAGCCACCAATTCGTTTACGTGAAAGGGTTAGAGACTATTTTGAAGCAAGAGATATACATGATAACAATATTAGAAGAAGACATCAAAACCCTGCTTATGTTAATTGGGGAAGATTAGTTGAAAATGAATGGGATAATCAACAAGGCGAATTCCGTTTTGAACGAGAACATCAATTTCCCATAAATGATGATACTTTAAGAGATGGAGGAAATAGAAATAGGATTCCAAATATATTGATCAATGCATTGGTTGCATTCAATGCAGCTCCAATAGGGGCATTAGCACGCTTGCCAAATGCTCCAGGTGGTATATTTGGATTATTGACTATAGAAAACCAACTCCTAACTCAACAAGAAGTAGAGGTTTTACAGTCGATTGCACGAATACATGGTTGGGTATCTAACGAAAATAATCTTGAAATTCTGAGACTTGAAGAAAATCAACAAATTTGGGTTAAGGAAAGACATTTGAATCTAAATGAAGAGATTCGAAATCAAATGTATGAGTTATTGGCTCCAATTCAGGAAGAAATTGATCCAAATGGAAGACCATGGTGGGCACGAATAGAAGATAGAGTTAGATATTTTCGACAACTTCGACATAATCTATTTTGGAATTTCCAGAACGAAGAGAGGTAACATTGAGGAATAACCACTTCTTCTCACAAGCATGAAGCGAGTAATTTTGCTGGTAATGCTAGTTCTATTTTCTGGATTAGTTAAAGCGGAGAGCGAACAGGCGACCACAGACGGTTCCCCTATCATTTCTGAACTAGATATAATGGAAAAGAAAGGCACCTTCGGTGGCATAGGTATCGATATTGGACATGGTAATTTATCTAATGCCTCTTTTGATGTGCCTTCTGAATCTTGGCCAGTCATTGCGGAAGTCTATACTGCTACATGGTGCGAGAATTGTCTAGATTCTGAGCATGCAGTAAGTGAACTAGCTACTAATCGTTCGATTGAGAGTTTGCATTACCATCGAGAATACTCAGAAATCAGAGATCCATTCGGTACTGAGGTTGGCGATGACCGATGGATTGAACGATTTGGCCCAACCAATAGTCGTGCTACAGGTGGGCTTGAACGTTTACCCCCTGCGGTAGTATTCAATGGAGAATGGCTTCATTCAGGTTCTGTTGCTAAAGGTAGTGGGACGTTATCCGATGATTACTCGCTTAGCGTAGATTTGGGCTCATCTCTCTCACTTGAAGGTATGACTGCCTCTTTGTCTTGGGAAAATTGGGATGATAACAACGGCACAGTACTTTGGAGTCTTTCAACTCCGGGCTCACTAACTATGGAGGATATCTGGAATGATGAGTGTTCTAATCCAACGACTGCTTCTATCACACCAATTCTCTACGTGGTTGAAGAAATTGCTCGAGATGAGAATGGATCTAATGGCCTAGAATATTATCCTCACGTAATTAGAGATATACATATTCTCTCAGAAGATGGAGCATCAAACATTACTCTTCCTGAAGTATGGGATGGTGAAGATTTACGTCTAGTTCTTGCCTTTGATTGGGAGATGAATTTTATTGAGATAGATTGTAGTGAGAATGAGTCAGGTTTCTTACCTTCCATCAGTGCAGTATCCACTCTTCTAATCCTTTCATTGGCTTCAATTGTGATTAGAAAGAAGTAACCTCAAAACTTCGGGTTTATCTACCATCGAAGAACAAGTAGAACGTTGGTGATGCTATGGAGATAACCTTGGAACAAATTCCTAGGGGGCCTCTACCTGAATGGATATTGCAACATGCAATCCAACAAACAATAGATCCAAGACCAATTTCAGAGGGAGGCCCTTCACGTATTCTTTTCATACATTCATCTGCCCTATCTCGTGACAAATTTCTCAATAAAATCTCTTCATCGACTGGAATTGTGGATAGAAGTTCACATCTGACATTAAATGGGTTATGTACTAAGATTTACGCTGATTTAAGAGAACCTAGAATGCTTCCTGATGGCCCGTCTCTTGAACTTGCTATACATTCAATAATGCAACGAAAAGCATCTCAACTTGAATTTCCATTATTACATCCTATTGAGGATAGAAAATGGCCTATTTCTAAAACTAGAACCTTATTGAGATTAAACTCAACTTTGAGAAGAAATAATGCCCCAATTGATACTTTGATAGAACATCTTCAAGGCGTTCAATCTAGTATAGATGAAATTGAAAAACATCTTGCTGGTGCTTATTCTTCTCGATTCCATTCTCGATTAGTAGGTGGCTTAGAAAATTTAGAAAAATCAATATTCACTTTTGAATTAGTTGACGGAATTATCTTAATGGACCATTCGCCAAACATTGATCCAATTTATTTGAAAATTTTAGAATGTATCTCATTGCGAATACCTATTCACCAACTTTGCTATCATGGGTCTCATCGGCTGGGGTATCATGGATTATTAATTGATGATATTCATCCGGTTAAATCATCAGCAGATCTGCCAACATGGATTCCATCTCATGAGCCAATAAAGGACGAAAAATCTCCAAATATTCATCGAATCCATATTAGAGAAGCATCATCATCAGCAAGAGTAACATCTCGGATAATCAAAAAATATCTGGATTCTGGAATTGATGATATTTTATTGATTCATCCCTCAGGAAATAACCTTCCTGCTCAATGGAAAAATGAATTAAAGTCTCTTGGTATTCCAGTGTCTAAGAGCAAATCACAGCTTAGAAGTAGCCCATTTGTTCATTGGATTTCCTCAGCAATCCAAATTGCTCATTCTGAAGAGTGCTTCTCTCTTGAATCCCTTCTTTCGTTTGCTGTTCAACGTACTATCAGCCTCTTTGAATTAGAAAAAGTACCAAATCACCCAACTGAAACTCATATTCGGCCAATCCCCGATCGTGAAGTATTGGAATTATTAGCTCGTGACCGACGATTAATTGGAGGAAAGGGCGTTTTACATGACTGGCTTCGTGCATTTTCATCAGATGCTTCTGAATCTAGAAATCCTTTAGCATTTGAACAGACGCAGTGGTGGTTTCTTTGCACAATTGGTGCACTTTCTCCAATTTTGAATAATCAAGATATTAATTTCTTGAAAGATGAATCCTTTTGGAAAGGATGTTTTACAGGTCAAGAATTACCATTTGAAATCAATGAGTTAACTCCCGATTTATGGTTAAATAATGTAATTTCGATGATGAATAATGAAAATGTTTCAAATAATTTTGATGGTGAAAGAGAAGATGGTTTAGTAGGTTTGCAGATATTAATGTCTGAACTATCAAATTTAAGATCTTATGAGAAATCTATGGGCATCGCCCTGCCCGAAACTACAGAAATTTGGTGTGATCAAGTTCAAGCTGTAATTGATTCTGGAGTTTTACCTGAAGTCTCTTCACCATTTTCTCCTGTATTAATCAGAACACCAGACGAAGTATTAGGATGTCAAGCAAAGCGCGTAATTCTTGTAGAGCCAACTGCTGATTATTGGGATCTAAGAGTTACTTTACCACCTTTATTGCAAGAAGAAGAACGACAAAGATTGGGAATATTACGTCCAGATGGCCCCATTCGCCACACGCGTCATTTGTTACAGTCGATTTACTATTCAGGAGAAGAAGTAGTAGTCATCGATCCTACAGTTTTAGATGAATCCTCTCCGCCAGTTGCTCCATATGTCGAATATTGGAGAGAACATTCCAATCCTGAATCCCTACCTTCATTTCTTTCTTCTCAAGATTTCTCAGATGGTTCAGGTTGGTGTCGAATAAATCATAATGACAACTTGTTGATTGTTGCAGAAGATCGAAATGTTGAGCCATATTCAGATGGCTCTTCAACAATAGTTGTCGAGAATATACATGGTGTTTCATGGAGAAGTAAACGTTCTTCTGAAGGAAATTTATTACTAAAAAGACAACAAACTACTACACTGCCCCTATCCTATACTTCTGCCTTG
>DAPV01000079.1:8471-39630 GCA_002502625.1 Euryarchaeota archaeon UBA125 | reverse complement strand
AATCCTGAAAATAAAATTCCTGCTGTCATTCTTTCTAGTAATATGTATGCTAATAGATCAGAGACCATTGTATTAGGTAAGGCTGCTCGAGATACTCTGCAATCGCAAGGTAAAAAGGCAGTAGTCGTGGTTGTTTCCAGTCTCTCGAATAGAATGTTTACCGAACACATCGATTCATCAGAAGATAAAATACATTCTCAGAAAGATGATGATTGGAACAGGAAAATTTTAGAGTTCTTCGCCGATGGAAGATTAGAAGATTTAAGTCAATTAAGTCGAGATATACATGGTCAAATTCGTGTACAAAAGGTTGTGGCATACAAACCAGCCTGGTTCATGGCATCTACAATGGGGCAACATAACAACTACGACGGAGATGTGTTAGCCTACGAGCCATTACATGGAAGTGGTGGCGCAGTTATTACACTCACTCCATCAGGAGGATCTATTGGAGACAAAGAGTTTGATGAAGACGATGTAGAATACTACCGCGGCGATAGAAATGTTCTGGATAAGGGGATGTTAGAATGAATTCAGATAAAGATGTGATTATCTCTGATAATGCACCAGTTGCAGTTGGAGCATACCCTCACGCTCGTCGTGTAGGAGATTTTATTTTTCTTAGTGGAGTAGGGCCTAGACAACCTAAAACTAATGATATTCCTGGTGGACCAATTAAAGACAAAGAAGGAAATCCATTGAATTACGATATTAGAGCCCAAACTGAGGCTTGTATCTTGAATATTGAAGCGATTCTAAAATCTAGTGGAGCAAAATTAGAAGATATTATCGATGTTACTTCTTTTCTAGTTGACATGGACAGAGATTTTGAAGGCTATAACGAGGTTTATGGAAGATTCTTTACAAATATACAAGCCACTAGAACTACTCTCGCAATAACTGCGCTTCCCACACCTATTGCTGTTGAAATGAAGGTAATTGCAAATTTAGGGTGATTTCTTGGAAAGAAGACCATTTGTTGATATAAGTCAATTATTTGATTTTTCATCTTTAATGAAAAAATCCGTTGGATCGTTTGGTGCTGTGATTTTATCTCTATCTGCAATGGTGGGAAGCGGAATTTTTGTTCTACCTGCCTTGGCTGGAAAAGAGCTCTACTATTCAAGTGGCGGAATTGAAGGATCTTATGCTGCTCTTTGGTTAGCATACATTCTATCTGGCCTTGTAGTGATACCCGGAGCAATTTCAAAGGCAGAATTATCTTCTGCAATGCCAAAGTCAGGTGGAGCATATGTGTATATTGAACGAACATTTGGACCGATTATAGGTACAATTTCAGGATTAGGATTATGGTCGTCATTCATGTTAAAATCTGCATTTGCACTAATTGGATTTAGTGCATACGTCGTCTCAATTCAAGGAACTTTAGGAATTACTTTCGACGATAATGCTGCTAAAATATTAGCAATTTTGATTCTTATATTAGTAACAGCAATAAACATTAGAGGAGTCAAACTTCTGAAGAAAATCCTCACTCCAATTATTCTATTTTCAGTATCAATGGTTCTAGTTCTTTGTATCCTAGCATTCTCAAATGGAACTGCATCTTCAACTAGTGTACCCTTTGATGCTGCAATCAATGTAATGAGTAGTACAGACGGATGGATAGGATTAGGGTCTGCTACTGCCTATGTTTTCTTAGCATATGTAGGCGTAATCAAAATTGCTGCTGTAGGAGAAGATGTTATTGAACCGGAAAAAAATCTACCCATTGGGATGTTCTATTCTCTTGGAATTGCTATGATAATATACGCAGGAGTTTCATACACATTATTCTCAGTTTTCGATGGCTCAGATTTAGGAATTGGCAATGGTGCAGATCCTTCAAGAGCACCAATATATGCTCTCGCGCTTGAAGTCGGGGGGAGTACTGTTGCATTCATTATTGCTATTCTTGCCATTCTTACAATGAGTGGAGGAGGGCTAACAGGACTTCTTGGAGCATCAAAATTCCCTTTTGCAATGAGTCGTGATAAACTTCTACCTAAAGAATTAGAAGAAGTACATCCAGTTCATGAAACACCTCATCGATCAATCTATGGAACAAGTATCTGTATGGGGCTAGCTATAATTTTCCTTGACGTCGCTACTGTAGCCAAGTTAGCATCTGGATTCATGTTAATGATCTTTACAGCAGTAAATATCTGTGTAATTGTGCTTAGGAAGGTAGAAAATGAGCATACATGGTATCAACCTAAATATCGTTTACAATCTAGTCGATTGGTACAATATTTCGGAATTGTTTCGACTCTTTCACTTCTGGTTCTAATGGGATCGCAAGCAATCATAGGTGCAGGATTTGCAATCGTGTTGGGAATAATACTTTACGCATCTTATGGAAGAAAACATGTAACAATCACAGAAAGACCATGGAACACATTTTTTGCACAGATTAAAGATAATGAATCAGAATTAACTAGAGCAGTGACTGCATTCAATGCTTCAGATTTGGAGAATAATAATCACTTAAATCTCAAGGAATTTACAGCTGCAATCCGATCTTTAGATTGGTTACCTTCTGAAACCGATATTATCAGGGATTTCTTCCATCTTTTAGATCAAAATAATGATGGAATTTTAGATATAGATGAATTCTTGATGGTAATTAGGACCATGTCATTGGAAGAAGAATAGCATCCGCTCTATTGAAACCTAATAGAGGAGTCCCAAACAAGGGGAACGCGCATGTCAGTAGCAGGTAAGGCACGAAAAGTGACCACGAACACACTTCAAGAAATGAAGCGTGAAGGTGAACAAATCACTATGCTGACCGCATATGACTATTCTCTCGCTAGATTAGTAGACCAAGGGGGAGTAGATGTAATTCTTGTTGGAGACTCCGCTTCAAATGTAATGGCTGGAAATGATACAACAGTTCCGATTACTCTAGATCATATGATTTATCATGCTCAATGTGTTTGTAATGCTGTAAATCGAGCATTAATTGTAGTTGATATGCCTTTTGGCACCTATCAAGGAAACTCTAGACAGGCATTAGATTCCGCAATTCGAATAATGAAAGAAAGTGGAGCACATTCTGTAAAACTGGAAGGAGGTAGAGAAGTGGTTGAATCAATTCAGAGAATACTAACTGCGGGTATACCAGTAATGGGGCATCTTGGTCTAACTCCTCAATCCATCTATAAATTCGGAACATATACTGTAAGGGCTAGAGAAGATGCAGAAGCAGAGAAACTAATTGAAGATGCCAAAATGTTGGAAAAAGCAGGATGTTTCGCAATAGTTCTTGAAAAAATTCCTGCTAAATTGGCCAAGCAAGTTTCAGAATCGATTTCGATTCCTACTATCGGAATTGGTGCAGGTTCAGATGTTGATGGCCAAGTGTTGGTATTACATGACATGTTAGGTATAACAATGGACTTTAGTCCTAGATTCCTCAGACGATATCTCAATCTAGAAAATGATATCCGGAATGCTGTAGAGCAATATGTTTCTGATGTTAGATCTCATGACTTCCCTAGTTCTGATGAACAATATGAATGACAATATACGACCTATTTACCATATTGTCAACTCTGCTTAATGCCTTGCTTCTCTGGCACATTTCTCAAATCACTGTGAATACTTAGACGTAGAACACATACTGCCAAAGATGCTGATAGGATAAATAAAACAGCACCTGTATAGCCAGGTGTTCCAATTCCTACTCGAATAACAACTGTTGAGAGAATGAATCCAGTATTACGAGCAAGTTGTGGGAAATCAATGATGTGCTTGTATGAAACAAGGAGAATGATAATGTCTGAAACGATGAGCCAAGTGAAGAAATCAGAGAAGAATACAGTACGGCTCAAACTAGTTTCTCCGTCAAGAACACCCATTGACCATGATGTAAACGAATACATGGCAACTAGAACATAGACCATTGCTAGCCCAGATGCCAAGTGTTTCTTTTGCATCACAAATGCTTGGATTGAGTCATCTTGTTGGCTAATATCTACTGAAATTGCTGTTTGAGAACGGAAATACAGAGATGTTGCAAACAATAAGACAAACACGAGACCTTCCATAGCAATGAAGGCAACATCTGAATCGATGCTCACATCAGAGACTCCAATGTCTGAAAGATTTTTGAAAATGTCACGGACGACAAGAAGTGTAACAACCTCGAATTGTTTACCAATTGAATTTGAAAATGATTCAGGTATTGCTCGGATTAACTCGTAAACTTCGTATGCAAGAATAATGGAAAATGGGGTATAGAGTGCATCAAGATATGAGTCAATGAATGGAATAAGTTCGATTGATTCAAGTGAGCCAATATCATACAATAAACAGCATAAGAGATGAATGATAAAACCTGCAATAGCGACGTTAATGGCCAACTCTCTCAGAAATTTATCGGTTGACTGACCGAGTACGACTTCATGAAATCTTGATGTTTTCACATTATCCGATTTGGTGTGTGTTGTAAATAGGGTTGTTCAGATGCATCAGGGGAGCGTTCCAAAGTTGCGCTAAAATCGATAGTACTAATCGTTAAGAAACCATTAGACTACGGGCAATCGACTACCTACCATCCTGTATCCCATTCTTCTTCAACATCATCTAGATTATTTGTTGACGTTTCTAATTGATTAGAACGGTAGGAATCAATCTGTTGCTTAGTCCAACCTGCAGAGGATAATTGTTCATCAGACCACTTAGCGAGATTATTATTCGGAACAGGAGAAGATTCAGTTGTAGAATCAGGTAATTCCGAACTCATCAATGGGCGACTAAGATTTCCAATTAAGGAAGATTGCGACTCTAAATTAATTGTAGAGGGCGCAGGAGCAACTGGAGGGGGGGAATATGTTGTTTCAATCTCAGAAGTCTGTGGAATTATTTCTTGATCTACTAATTTTCTTTCCTTGATGATCTCTTTTGTTTTTCGATCTGCTGCAATTAAAACACCCAATATCATCAGTAAAACAATTACTCCTCCGAAGATTGCAGCCCCTGCATCTGAACCGAACAAACCA
This sequence comes from Euryarchaeota archaeon UBA125, assembly GCA_002502625.1. Lineage (GTDB taxonomy): Archaea > Thermoplasmatota > Poseidoniia > Poseidoniales > Thalassarchaeaceae > MGIIb-N2. Next base: position 34,624 of record DAPV01000079.1, on the reverse strand, counting down.
TCCATCAAAGTAGATTCAATCGTGATATATTCTAATCCATATCCTTCATCATAAGTTCCTTGCAAACGAGCTTCTCCTTCTCCTTTCAAATCAAGAATCCAACGACCATCTATACATTCCATAATTCCTGCATCTGTTTCAAATTCCACTGCACACACGGCTATGGTTACCTTGTTGTCCGCAATATCGTATGCTCTTACCTCAATTTCTACTGATTCTCCTTGCTTCAATTCTCCTTTGATATCGAATTCAAGTGAATGCGGTGGACCGGGTAAAACACTAACCAGTATTTCCCAAGAGACCTCTCCAACAGATGCAGTTAACTGAACGGTACCTACTCCTTCTGCAGAATAAACAAAATTTCCAGTTCCAACAGAAGATACTTCAACTGTACCAAATCCTTCTGGAACAGTCCAATCTACATCAAAAGGATATGAAGAACCAGCTAAATCAAAGCCATTTACAGTCAAATTTAATTCAGAACCAGTTTCAACAGAAAGTGCCAAATCGCCATCAGATCTAACTTCTATTGAAGACGGAGTTCCTTGTTCAACTTCTATAGTAGCGGATGTGACACGTGAACCCAGAGTAGCAACTATTCTGTGTTGGCCAGGCATTGAAGGAGTGAAATAATTAGTATCTAAGTTGATGGAAGAATTCGGAGATGCACCCTCTATTATTGACCATTCTAAACCAGTCAAATCTACAGGATTTCCATCAGCATCAAATCCTTGAGGATTTAGATCAAATGGGACATCTACAGGTATGGTCAATGAATGTCCCGAAATTTCTAATAAAATCAAACGACCTGATTGAACAACAAAGCTAATGGAGGCTGTACGAATAATAGAGGGAGTTATTGGATCGTTAGCTTCTGCTAAAATAGTGATTAATCCTTGAATTGATGCATCAAAAAGTACTGATTCTCCAAAACTTGAATTTAAGCCAATCACTGTATTTTCTATTTCCCAAGTAGAATTAGCGGACCAACGATTACCTCGAATATCTTCCCACATCGCATTAAGAATAATTTCATCATCAGCAGTAATTTGATCTAACGGGAAAGAAGAGGATATTGCCAATCTCCTAGCCGAACCATGAGTGACATTTACTTCTAATTCTGCAGAAAATTCTCCATCCCCTACAATCAAAGTTTGATTACCATCCTGATTAGGAGTCCAACGGAAACCACCACCTTGTAACATTTCAAGTACCGAACCTTCTGGTAAAGTCCAATTGCTAGTTGGAACGACTATTGCTTGCCGATATCCCTGTTGATCCACTCGTTTTAATACCAAATCAATTGATTCATCAGCAGTTACTTCAATATCACTTGCAGTCAACTCTAATCCTACTACTGTGCCAATTACTACTGTAATTGAAACTGTCTTGTTTACATTTCCTGAACAAACCCAAACAGAGGCACTGCCTAATCCAGATGGAGAAAAGCGAAATTGTTCAGAACCTAATTGTGCAGTTGTTCCTCCAAGAGATCCCATTTCATAACCAGCGGAAATCGTATTTCCAGATCCATCTTTCAAAGAAAATGAGAAATCTTGAACCTCATCTGCTGATAAAATCACAGGACCAGGTGGCAGTATTTCGATTGATTGAACAGAAGTACTGCCCGCGCATGATCTGGCAGAAGTGGATGATGATGATGAAATATCTGTTAAATTATCATGTACAGATAGTGAAGAAATTAGCAATATTGCTAATAGACATACCATTACCCTAGGCGAGTCCATGTTCCTACCTCATCGACCTGCCAATAACTTGTGTTACCCATACCATCATGATACCATCCAGTTTGTCCTTGTATGGTTCCATCACAAGCCAACATCACCCCGGAAGAAACTGATTCCTGTTTCACTTCAGTTTCAACTAGAATAGGTTCTGGTTGTGTAATTTCTACTTCATCTAACCCCTTAGGTCGAGGAGGAGCCTGTACAGAATCAACATGCGGAGATTGTTCAAAATTAGATTGTGGTAAAGATGAGACTTGAGATTGCTGAGTTACTGAATTTGTCGCACCCATTGCAGCCATATTCGCAGAATTCTGCCTAGCTTGTGATGCACCCCATGATGGAGCCATACTCGAAGAGGAGCGATGCCTACCTCTTCTATGAGATGAAGTAGAAAATGCAGAGGAAGGAGGAGCGCTGAAAGCTACACCAGCAGGAGGAGGAGAAGGGCTAGAACGCTCCTCTGATATTGTGTCTTCATCTCCTTCAAATATTTCCTCTGCTTCATTTCTGAATTTAGGCAAGAGAACAAGCATTACTGCAAGAAGGAATACGACGGAAACGGAACCTAGGGCCATTCGCCCCATATTTGTATCTGTTAATTTTGAGAGTGCACTAGGAGTTGCGGAAACAAAAATAGTTTGTTCTAATTCGAGATATTTTACTGTAATTGGAACGTTTTCGCCATAGCCATCTATCTTCATTCTCCATACATCTGACTGAAGGTGCTCTGCATCTCCAATTTCTGTTTCAACAATAATCTGTGAATGTGCAACAGTAATTGGATTTCCTGACGCATCTAAGATCTTCAAGGTCAAATCAATGATCTCCCCTTCTGAAAATATCTTTCCTTCTTCAACATCCATGACTATAGAGATTCTATCAGGTATACCAGATACTACAGTGATTGATAATATCGAATCTGCAACTCCTCTTCTTGCGATTATATCCCAAGAACCTATTTCTCCAACTACGTATACATATTCACCGGGTGAATTACCTGGAGAAATTGACCCAGCATCTTCTAAAAAGCTCCATGAGACATTATCAATTGGATTCTCGTTACCTGCTAAATCAACTCCTAATACAGTAAGAATTACCTCGCTTCCTCCTGGAAATGAATTAGAAACTAAATCATGAGATATTGAAAGACTCTGAGGCAATCCTGCTAAAACTAGAAAATCGACTCTAGCAGCACGACCTGCTGCCATTCCTTCGAGTTGAATATCTCCAACCTGACTTGGTCTGAACACATTTCCTGCATCTCTAATTTCAGAAGTCATATCTTCTCCATTTACGGTCCAATTAAACTCAAGGCCTTCAATTGGATTATCAAGAGAATCATAGCCCATTGGAAGTAACTCTAGAGAATCATCTGTAGTCATAGTAACTCCTTCGCCGGCGAAATCAATTCGAACTAAACGACCAGGGATGACATCGAATGTTCGCGTAGCAGTATACGTGTTACCATTTTCCGTAGCCACTGCTTCAATGGTTACTGTTCCAATTTGAAGTGGAGTAAATGTGGCACCATTTGCAAATGCTACTGGATTTGGGCCTTGTCCAGGGTTACTCCAAACAGCATCTAAAATTCTTTGATTACCCAAAGAATCTTGCGCCTTCATTTGTAAGAATGATTCTTCACCCGCTTGGAGATTAGATGAATCGGTATCAATCAGCACAGAAGCAATACTTCCTGCACCAACTTCGATATCTATTGTGTCAGTTAGATTCTCATAATCTAACTTCACCCAATATGTTCCAATATCTCTAGGTAGCCATTCTACAGTCCCATTTTCTCCAATACGGAAACCTCCATCTTCTGCTGACCATGCAGAAAGAGGTAGAGACATTTCTACTTGATTTCCAAATGCATCGGTCCACATTATTGGAAGAGGAACTGCTTCATCTGCTGCAACTGTTCTGTTTGGATGAACAATCAATAAAGATAATGGATCACCTACAGAAACTACAACTTGAGTTGAACCAGAGGCACCTAAAGAGGCTACACAATCTATTGTCCAAGTGCCAACCGCAGCCCCGGTGTACATCCCAGAATTATCAACAGAACCAGAATCTACAGTATAAGTCAAATCGCCGGCTAATGCCAAATCTACTGGATTACCTAATGCATCAACTGCTGTTGGAAGTACAGATATCCTTTCTCCAGACTTAACAGACATATCCTGAGGTAAAATGAGGTTTGTAGGTGAACCTTCAATCAAAGTAACATTGGTCCACGCAGTGAGACCAGCAGCAGATGCATCAACTCGGTGAGTGCCAACTTCGGTAAGTTCGTACGAACCATTGGGATGAATTGTACCCGAATCCGCCGACCACTGAGGAGAGGCAGGGTAATCATTCCCCTTAATATCAGAAAAAAAAGCCGACAATTGAATATCAACCCCAACAGGGAAAGAAGAATTAGATGGAATAATAGACATTGATACTGGAGCACCAGGTGTAACTAATAGAACAATACAACCTGTTTCTCCATTAATTGCTTCTGCGCAAATAAATTCAAAACCAGAACTTAGAGGTGCAAATAATCCACTAGAATCAACAAAACCAGTTCCTGCCATGACATTCCAATTAACTGGAGATGATGAAACACTACCATCTTCATGACGAACTTGCGCTTTCAATGGAGAGTCAGTATCTGCAGATACCTGCCCAAATCTTGGTTCAATATCGACCCAACCTGGATCAACCGTAGATAATGTAGTTGGCTGATTCCAATTAACAATAATATTCCATTGAGGACGTATGTAAGAAATTACAGATTCTGATGAGTGGAAAGACATTGACCAAGGAAGATAAGAATCGCTATTCCATGCAGAACCCATTACCATTACTCCAACAAAACCTCCATTTCCTTGAGCATTTCGAGCTTGTCCGACCCGTAGATTATCAGTTACATCTAATGAAATTGTAGTAGACGATGAGGTTGCAGGAACAAATGAATTTGGACCACCAGAATCTGAATTCGAGTCTGCTCCAGGTTCAGTCCAACTTACTGCAGGAGTTGCGCCATTCCACGAAGGGTCTACCCAATCACGATATGTCATTAACCCCATGACATTTGTACCGATTGAAGGTGCAGTATCTATTGTTAATTCAAGAGATGCAGATATGATAGAAATATTACTCATGAAACCGACAGTCGAAAGGTCAATCCCGAAAAGGGCTCTTTGCTCCGTACCGTTTTGAGAGTCTGAACTAATCTCGATAATGGAGGAAGCGGTATCAACCATTGAAGGATTTGCGCTATTAATTACTGCATCAGTAAAACCACCTGAGCTATCGCCTTGATACTGGAGAGTCCATGTTCCATTACCATTGTCAATCTCTACAGGAGTGTAGAATTCACGAATATCCTGTAATCCATTCTCAGGAGTCCAAGATGAGGCACTAGAAATAATAACCAGCACTAAAAAAAGTGCAAGGCTATTTTTCTTAGACATAAGAAATCATTCCTCAAAAGGTTCCCAATCATCCATGTCTTGTGTTCGATAATACCATGTGCCATCATCAGGATCTTCCCACCATTCAGTTCCATCTTCATCAACTGTAACTCCGTCATCTTCAGATTGCTCTTCAGGTTGCTCATCTAGTTCTTCAACAGGGCCAGATGGACCCGCTACAGGACCAGATGGACCTGCTACTGGTCCTTCTGTCTCTTCGTAATCATCCTCATCCTCATAATCTTCATCATCGTCAAAATCATAATCGTCATTTCCACCTCTTCTGAGAATCACAACAACAAATACTAGCAATGCAAGAACTAGTAATCCAATCAACCCAGCAGCGGCATAATACAATGGTCCACCTGCTGCAAAGAATCCTGGAATCGTTCCAATTGAATTAATAGCAATTGAAGCAGATTCACCTTGATCTGCAACTGTTATGGTTCCAGAACCAGAAGAAATCAAAGTAATTTCCCAATTCTGGCCTCCTGAACCTTGCTTAATTTCATGACCTGTAGCTACAATATATGGGTCATTCAACGAGACTGGATTATTCCATTCGTCATATCCGAATGCAGTAATGGACAATATCCCTTGTTGCTCTGCTTCGGTTTTATCTGCATTGAGTACTATGTAATCTAAATTAGCAGCTATTACTTCAACTGTCCAAATTTCTGAAAGGCCGTTGTGAATATATTCTAGTTCATAGATTCCAACTGTTGTTTGCTTGAATACATAAGCCCCAATGTTGTCATTATCTATATCCCAAATGACAGGGTCATCCCATGCCGATTCCACTATTGCAAATTGATTTAATGCAGAATCTTCCGCATATAGTTGAATATCGACCATTTCTCCTGCCACCATCAAATCTTTTTCTGCAACATGCCAAATTCTTACTGCAACCCCATGGGAAACTGTTGTCGAGATACTATCTTGATATCCATTTTGTATTGCACAAATCCGATATGTTCCCTCTACACCGGCAGCCCAAGAACCAGTAGAATCAACCTCATTGGTGATTTCCTCAGAATCCAAAGAAGCACCACATTCCCCAGGAGGAGATGAAACTGAGATATCATGAATATACCATCTAAGTGAATCAGCCTGTACAACATTTTGTTGCATATCCTTAGCGACTATACTCAGAGAAATCGAATCATCCGCAGTTAATGTATAATCAGAAGAACCTTGGATTTCGACATCAGCGAGCGCACCAGGGATAACAGTAACAGTTTCTGAAGCGGTGAGAGGTACGGTTGTAACTCCATCAGTCCATGTTAATGCAGCTTGTACTGTCCAACTTCCTTCAGAATACGCGTAGAAATTAGCAGCAGCACCATCAAGGACAATCCATGATTGGTCTGCACCTGGAGTTGTGATTAACCAATTTTCAGGAGTTACTGGTTTCTGGTTTCCTCTCTGATCAATTACGAAAGCACGTAGATTCAAAATTTCACCAGCAGTTGCTTGAGAGAACCCCCCGGTAACTCTAAGATCCATTTCTGCAGGAGCTCCGTCCACAACAGAAATTGTAACTCTGTCGGTTTCACCTTCAACCTCTACCTCTACCCATTGAGTACCCTTAGACCATGCAGTCCAAATTACTCTAGAATCAACTTCCATGAATGTACCATTCAAAGCAGACCATTCGCTGAGACTTAATGTCTCAGTAATATCATTCGAATTCCCTCTAATATCAACACGAATTACAGTAAAGTCTACTGATTCATCAGCAGTAATTTCTGTCATATTAGCAGTCAGAATCACAGACCCAATTGCACCGTAAACAACCTCAACATCAAAGGAACCTGTGACTCCAACTGAACTACTAGCATTAATTGTCCAGTTTCCAACATGATCTCCAGTAAATTCTCCTGCAGAAGTGATATTTCCATTTTCTACTGACCAAGAAACAGTTCCTGCTTGCAATGCTGGCATCTCATTGAATCGAATATCCTCAACAATCCAAGTGTATGTACAGGTACTTCCTGCATCAACTACTTCGCATCCAGAAACAACAAGGTGATGCGGCGCACCTGTAGAAACAACTACTGGAATTGTTTCAATGCTACTTCCCCATGTGAGGGTTATAGTCTGAGTCCCTGTTAACCAAGGCATGTAAGTAACTGATGAAGAAGGAGTAGTTGTAGACACAGTAAGATCCCCTGTCGAAGAAAAAGTACCGTTTGTAACTGACCAAAGTACTATTTCACCATCTACTTCATTTCCATATTGATCAACAACAATTGCAGAAACTGGAAGACTCTGATCGGCGTTCAAAGCAGCTGTAGTTCTATCAGGAATCAAAGTAACAGGAGAGCCGTGATCGACTGATAGATTCAACACTTTAGATACTTGACCGAAACGAGCTACAACTTGTTCGTTACCCGCATATTGAGGAGTATAAACTCCTGAAGTAGAAATGGAACCTAAGCTGGTACTACTCCAAACAACATTACCTGCTAATGTTTGACCAGTGACATCCAAAAGAGTTGCAGTAAATGTAACAGGAGTATCAGCATCCGTAGAAGATGGTCCTGTAATCTGAATATCATAGACATTGGTATAATTCAGAATCAATTGAGGATGATACGTACTATCTTCAGAATTATCAAATTCAACAACAATTCTACCACCAGCAGTATCAGGAGTTCCAATTAATACAATACCAAGAGTACCATACATAGAAGTCATGGCACTACTAATATCAAATTCAACCCAAGTATTTCCATTTGTATTGTATATACGAACAGTATCTAACGGAGTAGCAGCATAGTCCACACCACTACGCATTCCAGGAATATCCCAAGCATTTCCGTACGATGCATCATCCCAAGAAGAAGAAACTTCAGAGAAATTCTGATTCAAGAGTGTATGAGCACTTACATCGAGATATGAGGTATCAGCCAACAAAATACCATCAAGGTGAATTCTTAATTTCCCACTATGAGGATTAAGATTTGATGGAAGTGGAATCTGTCCTAAATCAAGCCAAACAATGCTTCTACACTCGTTTGTAGTTGTAGGTCCAGCAGAGGAATCACCACATCCTATACCAACCTCAAGTCCACGATCTGCGAATACTTCGCTCGGATCTGATTCATCTATAGTTGAATCATGGATATTTGGATATTGAAGTACGCTAGCTGCTTCTCCTTCACCATACGTAATACTGTAAAGATGATTTCCTAAACTAGTAGTTTCAGGCTCACCAACTGCAAATGACCATGCTGCTGAACGTGCCCCAGGTATCGAACCAGCAATAGATTGTATATCCCAAGAATACAGTACATCTGGATCAAGGTCAAAATTTGGTGTCCAACAAATCATCGGAAGAGTACACCCTGTAAATCCAGAATCAATCCAAGAACGCTGAGTAAGAGTTGTTGTCTCATTCATTAATCGTAAGATGTAACCTGAAGCCCCAGATGCGGAATTCCACGTAAGAGTAGGACGATCTAATGAAGATAAGAGATACCCGTCTTCCTCAAAGAGAACAGATTGGTCAGCCGGAGATTGCAAATTCACTTGAGGAGGAGGAGTAATCCCACTTGGATTATCAACAAAATCAAACACAAGTTGAGGAGTATTGCTGCTAGCCTCGGCAGATGAGAAGTATAAGGTTCCAGTCCAATTTGTGATTAATGCCAAAGTCATTCGACCATTTTGATTTGTGAAAGCATTTCTAGCAATAGAAGTAATATCCCATTCATACCATGTTCCTGAACCTGTCGCGACTCTAGTAATAGAGGCTGAAGCAGTGGTGCTACATTGTGTTCCAGGAATATACGTGCTCCATGAAACTGTATCCTCTGACCAAGTATTATTTCCACAATCATGGATTCCTACAGTATGTGCTCCTGAACCAAGATAGTTTGAACGATGGAGTCTGAGAGTAACTCCTGTTGGTAGTGTTGTGGATTGGAACGGTAACTCACCTAAATCCATCTCAATTAAAGATACAACAATCGCACCAGCAGTTTGAGAGGAACCAACATTCAGTGAGACTGAAGTCCCATGATTCTGAGTCTGACCTGGACCACCTGCACTGTCAATGTAGGTATCAGGGAATGAAGGTAGATTTCCGCTGGTTTCAAAAACATCTCCCCGCTCCAATGTAACAGAGTAATTTCCTGCTCCATCTGAAGTCCCAACTACTGAATCTGGAACTCTGAAGGAACCTCCTTCTGTCCAATTACTATACTGACTATTTTCAACACCCCTAACTCTCCAATAATACCATGCATCATCCCAAGTTATCGAAGATGGGAATGAGAAAGATGTAGAAGATGGTGTTCCAGTTGTAGTAGTGAACAAACTACTATTTTGATCACTATTGAACAAATCAGGAGTTGCGAAAAACGGGTCAGTATCTACTTGGAAGTCCCATGAATGATTAGTCAATGAATGGCTCCAAGATAAATCAACAGAATCAGGGGGAGTAGGTAACAAAGCACTTGAGTTCCACATTGTGGTTTCAGAACCAAGAGATGGATTCAACGAAGATGCATCTGCCGGAATCCAAGTATTCCCACTAGAGTAAATCATATTGAGTCTTGGTGTAAATGAAATCGGAGAATATTCTGAAGTAGCAAAATAGACGTTGGAATTAGAAGGATCAGCAGTATCACGGAATAGTAAACTAACGATATCATCGCCTCGAATTCTAGCCTGCTGTACTGCTTCTGTAATATCCCATGAATACCAACCATATGTTGCGTTAACAACGGTGGTGCTTATTGGAGACATAGTATTGTCTAGATAACCAGATTGTGTAGACCATGGAGTATTCGAACTTGCATTATTCCAATTTGCTGATTCGTCCCATTCATCAAAAATGTTGTACACTGCTATCTGATGATTACCGGCCGTTGACCCTATCTTGTATAGATCAATACTTGCATCACTAGACATCCAAGGTTCAGGGATTGGAATCTGACTTAAATCAACATTTACCAAACCATATCCGCTTCTTCCAACATACATCGCTGACGATTGTCCCAAGTTATTGTTTGGAGCACTAGATGTAATTTCTGTATCTTCCACTAACCCATACATATTGAATTCTGAATGAGCCATTCCAGCTTGAGCAGTAAGTGATTCATGTGTTGAGTCAATAGTATTGGTCAAATCATTAGGAACTCCGAATAAAGAATAATTGGAGTTCGGGCCCAACATATCATCATAAACAGACTGTACTGTCCATTCACAACTCGAATCCTGTGCTATAGAAACGGATGAGGAGAATGTAAAACTAGGCCCAGCAAGATCAAAACCACTATCCTGACGAGAATCATATTCTACTTCTAGATAATATGAATTTTGTCCGACGCAATCCATATTGAGAATCCAATCCCATGATGAATTCCACGCAGTGGGGGTTAACCATTCTAAAGTTGGAGAAGTGTCAGGATCTAATATGATACCATTTGTACTCCAAACTAATTGGCCATTAGATGGAACATCTGGAGTTCCGGTTGCGTTTGGAACAGAAGCAGAACCATTTCGGTACTGAATCGAAAGGTATGGACGATCTGTTGCAATGCTTGAATCAATACTGCTGATACTAATTCCATTCCATGAACTTGTGTAACTATCCTGAGCAGCAGTCATTGCCAAGTAAAGAAAATCATCTCCGCTCTCTGCCGCTAATTGCATTAATCGTGTGATATTTATGGTATTAGAACCAGAGGTTGTAACTTCATTACTTACTACGAAGTCGTCACGAGAGATGTTGCCGTTTACAAATGAATTCGGCATAGACCAGTTTGTACTTCCATCAATGGTTCTACCTGTTGCTGATTCATTGAACTCATCGATAGGTGCTACAAAAACTCGGACATTAGAGCCATGGCCACTAATGACATTGAAGTGTAGCTCTGTTCCTACAACCCTGATATCGTTAGGGCGTGGAAGAGTTAAGCTTTCATTAATTGGAATTTTTAATAGAGTTATACGATCGTTACTAAAATTGTTTGAACCACCTACAATATCTGGAGGAGCAAACAGAGTTAGACTAGTCGAAGAGGCATAAGAGACATTCTCATATGCAGGTCTCTCATCGATATAAGTATCAAAGAATTCTGGCCAATGATCTTCTGGTAAGAATCCATTGTGGTGCATTTCAACTTCTGAAGTATCTGAATCTAACATCGAACTAACTACGTCAGGAATCACATAGGATGAAGTAGCACTCCAATTTCCAACCTGTCCTGAGGAACTAATTCCTCGCATTCTCCAATAATATCGTTCCCCTTCTGTCATATCAGATGAAGGAGTAAATGTACCGTTTGTCAAATTAAACGCAGAGGTATCTATCCATGATTGGAAGGTCTCAAGATTTGAAGATGACATTGAAACATCTTGGTCAATTTGGATTTCGACTGCATTTGTATTCTGTAATGGAGTCGTCCATGAATGCTCAGGACGAACAATTCCTTGCATCAATAAATCGTCTGAAACCATCCATTCATCTCCTGACGGAGTCATACCTACCGGAACATCTGGAGAAGTATCATCTCCGATTCCATATGTTATTACTATCTCAGGTCCTGAAGAACCTGTTTCAGAATCTTGGAAAGAGGCAGAAGTTCCACTACTCGAAGTCATAATTACACTAAGAGGAGTACCCCATCTATTAGCAGCCTGAGCGGCTGAAGTAATATTCCATTCAAACCAATCGTCTCCAGTTGTACTAATTGTTTGACTATCTAATAACGAGGTTCTGTCGATTCCACTAGCACCTGAACTAGCCCATGAACGGGTTCCATCACGAGTATCCCAAGTTGCACCTGTTTCATTCCAATCTGAAGTTCCAGAATAAACATTTATTGGCACATTAGAAAAGGTAGTAAATTGCCACGCATATGTTCTCAGAACAGCACTTTGTATGGCCATTCCTTCAGGCAGAATTAATCCAGCCATATCACATTTAAACAATGCAACTTCAGTACTAGATATTACCAGATATGAATCATCATTATTCGTAGAGGTACTAGTTGAATCAAGATAAGTATCTTCACATTCAGGAACTGCATTTACTTGATTAGATGAAGCCGAAGCATTACCATCAGATAATCTCATCTGATGCTCATTTCCAGTGAGGTATGTTGAATTCAAGTTAGGGACATACATCATTGAATCACTCCAATAACTTCTATCTCCTTCTTCAATGAATGATATTCTCCACCAGATATGATCTCCTATTCCCAACCCCCAATTACTTGGGAAAGTAAAGGTTCCAGCTCCGAGATTGAATCCTGAATCTATCCGGCTATCAGCAGAACGAGTGACTGTGGACTTGAAATCTTCATCTTTTGACGTACTAATTACAACATCGTGTCCAGAATGACCAGTTGTATTCCAACTTACAACAATTGTATCACTACTAGTTAGATTAGCACCACTAACAGACCATGAACCAGAGTGATCACGAGGGGTAAGATCTATCGGAGATGATGGTAGAATATTATCTCCCCAATCATAACGAATCTCGAGACGAGGATTGTATTCCAGTGCTTCTTCGCTAGATCCTATCTCTACAAATGCTCCATTTGGCCCAATACCTTGAACCATAAGATTGAGAGGTTCAGAAGAATTTACCAACAATCTATCTCTAATTAACGGGGCCAAATCAAATGTTAATTGAGGAGAGGATTGATTTCCATTTACTCCTCCATAACTAGTTCCATCTAATTCACCAATATTCCAAGAGGACCCTGCACCATTGTGTGTCCAATTAACCCCATGCTCTGTCCATTGATCATCATTAAATTCTGAAACCGAAATCACAGGCCATCTTTCTCGATCAGTTCTACGCAACACTAAATCTGCTTCATGAATAGATGAATTTTCATGAAGTCCAATATCTCCAATATTAATTCTGAGTAACATAACTCCTGTACCTATACTCGTATCATTTGAATTCCCTACAATCATATTATTTGCAGAACCACCGTTAAAACTAGTATTCCCAGATGTTACGAATGTATCCTCAAAGGTTCCACCATATCCCATACTATTATTTCGGACAGTAAATGACTTCGAACCATCTACCTCATCCGAAATATCATGATCAGGGAGTAAGAATTTTACAGAAACCCAATCTGATAAAATACTCTGAGAAGTTGATGAACGAATTCTGGCGAAATAATCTGAACCCGCTGAAAGATTAGTAGAAGGAGTCTCAAAACTCCCAACTGTACTGTTGCTAAATGAGAATTGACTAGAGTCAGACCAGGAATCCCATACCCAATCTCCATCATGAATACCGAGGAAACCACTTTCATTGGATATCTGAACCTCAACATTTGAACCATTAAGATCAGCCCAAGCAATCGTAGGAGTAGTATCAGCAGTCAATGAAAGAGTATCAGGTAAGGTCAATGCGATTCCATTTTGAGGAGAAGTAATATTCACAGAACCTGCAGAAGTAGAGCCTATTGCTGCATAATCAACCCGCAAGTTCGGCCTGAAATTAGTGGTAGATGATTCCATTGTGTCACAATTAACTGGGACTCCTAAAGCGCTAACAACGAATGATATCTGAGTAGAGCCAGAACGCAAAGAACTCTGAACTAAAGATGTGACATTTATGGCTGTTGAAACCGATGTACTAGTAGAAATGTAAGGTGGTTCCCATACACCTCTGTCTGTTGATCCATCAGCACCAGGTTCTGACCAATTTACTCCTGTTGAAGCTAAATTCCATGTAGATTGAGACAATGTATGTGATGCATCAAGAGTTGCAGCAGAGAACATTGTCCTTCCTGATCCGAACATTGTCATTTGATTACATCGAAGAACCAAATTAGCAGAAGTAACACGGAAACTAGTAGGAAGAGGATTCCCACTTGTGTCACTAATGTTAAAATCAAATAATCCCCGACTATCCATAGAATCAGAAGAAAATATCAGAATTGATTGTTGGGTAGAATAACCATTGTTGGGTGCGGATTTATTTATTGCCGTATCAGCGGTTGCAGCGTTATTCGAGGTGATATAAGATGGAGAGGAGTCTTCGGAAAGTTCATCGAAATTTCCAATGGAAGCAGACCAGCTCATCAACAAAAGTAAAAGGATTATTGATAGAGTGCCAAAGAGGTTTTTGCGGGAAACAGAGTTCGCTATCGCTGCGGTCATGCATGTCCGATACTCTATGACCCATAAGGGATTTCCGACTCAGACCATGCGTAGCATGGTCGAGAAAGAGCTATTCTGTTAGTGCGAACGTTGATGGACGATAACCTTCGACAATGAACAGAGAACATGAGCGAACTATGGGTAGAACGACACCGGCCACAGTCCATTTCTGAGATGAGAGGACAACGTGCAGTAGTCGATCGACTCACAGGATATAGTGAACGAAGGACTTTCCCTCACTTACTTTTTGCAGGACCGCCAGGAACAGGAAAAACGACTGCAGCATTGGCATTAGCAAGAGATGTTTTCCAAGAAACTGTAAGACAGAATTTACTTGAAATGAATGCTTCTGATGAACGCGGATTGGATTCCATTCGAAATAAAGTCAAGCAATTCGCTAGAACTGCACCTTTAGGCGGTGCGACATTCAAAGTAATTTTTCTTGATGAAGCAGATGCCTTAACCAATGATGCTCAAGGTGCATTGCGACGGATTATGGAACAATATGCTGAAACATGTAGATTTATTCTTTCTTGTAACTATTCTTCAAAAATAATTGAGCCAATTCAAAGTAGATGTGCCGTTTTCCGATTTCGCCCATTAGAAGATGAACAAATGAGAATTCAAATTAATCAAGTAGCAAATGCTGAAAATATAGCATTAGAGCAAGAAGCTGCTGATGCAATAATTCACATTAGTTTGGGAGATTTGAGAAAGGCAATTACCGCACTCCAAGTTGCTGCAGGTATGAGTGAAAAAGTTACACGGGCATTGGTATATGAGACCAGTGCAACAGCCCCTCCTGAAGTTCTTCAAGGATATCTATTAGCTTGTAAAGAGGATGGATTTCAACCTGCAAGAAGAAGGTTGAGGCAAATCCTTGACGAATTCGGTTTAGCAGGAACAGACCTGGTAAACCAATTACACCGTGAACTAGGAGTTACTTCATTTCTTACTGAAGAAATAAAATTAGAATTAACAGAATGGATGGCAGAAATTGATCATAGATTAGTCCAAGGAGGAGGAGAACATCTTCAGCTTGATGCGATGACTGCAAGAATTTGTTCATTATTACATCAAAATTAATCGTTGATTATCTTAATTGTATATTCTCCACTAGTTCCAGAAAGATACCATGGATCGCCTTGCTGACTAATAGAATATGAAAGTGAATAGGTGCCTGATTCAAGTGAACCGATCTCTATTGCAACGCCTTCATCTTCATTTCTGATTGGTAATGGATCAGAAACTAATGACATTGTTGAAGAATTCAATGACTGAATTTCGATAAAATCATTTGATGCATTTGTACCAATCGCATTGAAAGTTGTTTCAAGTAGAACCTCTTCTGATCGTTCCATTGAGATATTTACGATGCAAGATTCAAGATTGATATTATCTCGAACACCCAAAATTAGCCACATATCTCCTTCTGTAACAGACCCGTCTATGCTGATTTCAATTGTAGTACCGGATCTCATAAAATTATTACTCAAATTATATGCTTCATTTCCATCGTCGAATAATATTGATGCGTTTGTGATTTCAGGGGCACTGATATCTGCCATTGGTGGATTAACCAGAAGAATGCTCACTGATAACCAAGTGAAAATCCAAAGCATCCCTGACCTGAACCAATTTCCACCAGTATACAAATCTGAAAACTCAGATGGGATGATTAAACGGTGCAAACTAGGTAAAGCAAATACAAAACTCAGAGGAAGAAGCCATAGTATGGGGCTAGGTTCATCGGTACTCGGCATCACGAAATATCTCATTACTAATGCCAATGTTACAGAACCAATAATGACTAACCACATCGAATATGTATCAGCTATTTCCTTTTTCTTGAATTCCGATGGGTCGAATGGTTCTAAACCAACTGAACCTCCAGCACGACGCGGTTTAGAGTCATCAGATTGACGTTTTGCTTTCCTCCCATCAATAGCCGCGGATCGAAGAGCGGTGTCAATATCTACCATGTGACCATCCTAAACGGGGGCTCGACCACACATGAAGGTTGGGAGTCAAGTGAAACGCTCATATCATACTCTTTGGTGGGCATGGTATCGCCGGGGTGGCTTAGTTGGTAGAGCGTCGGACTCATAGGGTAGGTGGACTGAAAAGTCTGCGCAAACGATGAGACGCATCTGAGAAATCCGAAGGTCGCGGGTTCAAGTCCCGCTCCCGGCACCATAAATCGATGTAGAAGGGCATATGCTGCCTTTTCTATCCGTTCAGTTGATGGCCTTGCTAACCACCTCAGTGTTCATGGATGTACCTCAAAGCGGCTCTACGGTTCGGATAAACATCGTTTCAAGATTGGGTAAACAAACTCATGAAGGAGTAATTATTAGTCCCGCCGGAAATGGACTAATCACTATTAAACTTCAAAATGGGTACAATATTTCTCACCCATTAGATGGAATTGAGTCAATAGAATTGATTGAAAATGCAACGGAACGTTTAGAATCAGATACTACCAAAACAGAAAATGATGTGAATCAAGATTTGCCACTTGTTATCTTACTCCATACTGGAGGGACCATTGCAAGCAAAGTAGATTATGAAACAGGAGCAGTGATAGCACGATTCGAACCTGATGAAATATTAGATTCAGTTCCAGAATTGAGACCAATTGCAAGAATTGAAGCTGTACTAATTGGCAATATGTTTTCGGACGATATTCGCCCAAGACATTGGAATCGAATGATAGAAGAGACAGAAGCCGCTTTTGAAAGAGGGGCTAAAGGGGTTGTAATCACGCACGGAACAGACACCATGGGGATTAGTGCAGCAGCACTAGCATTTTCATGGTCCGGCGATGGAGGGAGGCCCCCTGGCCCAATTGTATTTACTGGTTCCCAGAGATCATCAGATAGAGGTTCATCAGATGCTAAAGAAAATCTAATTGCCGCAATTCATTTTGCAGGACATGGTCCTAATCCCTCAGGGAATGGAGATTCTACGTCGATAGTGATGCATGAAAGTTCATCAGATGGAGTACTAAGTATCCTCCCAGGAATATCATCACGAAAAATGCATTCTTCAACAAGGGGGGCTTTTCAATCCATAGACATAGAACCTTTAGGAAGAATAACAGTAGAAGGTAGTGATTGTTCAGTTGAAATGATTAGGAATACAGGTGAACAAAGACCTATTGGAAAACCAACACTATTTGATGAATCAGTTACTATTGCAGAGATTATTGCTGGTCCGCATTTACGCCCAGAGCATATCAGAGCCTTAGCTTCAACAAAACCTGATGCTATTCATGTTCATGGTACAGGGCTTGGACATCTTCCGATTTCGGATCCAAATGGAGACAGTCCAGAAAATCCTGAGGTTCAAAAAACTCTCAACTCGTACATAGAAGATGGAGGAATTGTTGTCATGTCTACTCAAACAATATTTGGACCAGTACACTTAGATGTATATTCGAAAGGACGTGAACAACAAGAAATGGGCATAATCGGACATGGTTCTGTTGGATCACCCGAATCATCTTTGGTTAAACTCCATTACTTACTATCGCGATTCAAAGACGAATATTCGAATATCAAGACAATATGGTCAACAAGCCTATGTGGAGAAATTATCGATATAAAATAATCCAATTGGAAAATTAAATTTCTAATTGAAAAATTTAATTCATTCGAATAGTTTTGATGATGAACTATCGATGCATTTCAACGGATAATGGCGTCGAGGATTGACCCAATAGAAGAATTGGCCAGCCTCAAAGAGGAATCAAGAAGAGGAGGAGGGCAATCGAAGATTGACGCAATTCGGAAATCTGGTAGAAAAACTGCTAGAGAGCGAATTGATTCCCTTGTTGACGGAGGCAGTTTTGTTGAGATAGATGCCTATGTGAAAAGTAGAGAGACGGAACATGGTATGGATAGGAATTCCATCCTTGGAGATGGAGTTATGGCCGGAAGTGCTACCATAGAAGGAAGAAGAGTCTTGTGTTTTTCTCAAGATTTTTCTGTCTTTGGAGGTTCAATGGGCGAGATGCATGCTCAAAAAATTGTAAAAATTGTAGAAATGGCACTCAAATCTCGCCTTCCATTAGTAGGTATCTGGGATGGAGGTGGGCAAAGAGCTCACGAAGGCGTGACAGCCTTGGGAGCTACTGGTGAATTAATGGATCGACTCATTTCATGCTCAGGAAGAATTCCAATGATTTCGTTAGTTATGGGGCCAGTAGTAGGTGCATCGGCACTTGCTGCTGCTATTGCTGATTTTGTAATCATAGGTGAGGAACATGGAGAATTCTTCCTTTCAAGTCCACTTGAAACGCCAGAAGTAGCCGAAGAAGGAATGTCATCAAGAGATCTTGGTGGAGCAGAAATGCATGCAAGTCGTTCAGGAATTGCGAGTTTAGTTGCTACAGACGAAGATGATGCAATGGATATAGTCGCGGAAATTTTGTCATTTTTCCCAGATCATTGTGACGCTTTGCCCCCTGTACTACATACTTCTGATCCAGAAAATAGGATATGTGATACATTAACAAACATTGTTCCTGATGATTCAAATCGACCCTATGACATGAAGAAAATTGTTGAAATCATAGTAGACGATAATGAATTTTTAGAATTACAACCCCAATATGCCGAAAATATTGTGATTGGATTTGCCAGATTGGGAGGGAACCCCATAGGAATAATAGCAAATCAACCTAAAGTTCTGGCAGGATGTCTCGATATTGATGCATCTGTAAAAGCCGCTCGATTTATTCGAACCTGTGATTGTTTCAATATACCGTTATTGTCTTTCGTAGATGTCCCCGGTTTCCTTCCTGGAACTGTACAAGAATGGGGAGGAATTATTCGACATGGGGCTAAATTATTGTATGCATATGCTGAAGCAACTGTCCCCCAACTTACGATCATTACTCGGAAAGCATATGGAGGAGCATATTTGGCCATGTCATGCAAACATCTTGAGTCCGATTATAATGTTGCATGGCCTTCAGGAGAGTTAGCAGTCATGGGTGCAGAAGGAGCGGTAAATATCATTCATAGGAGGGAATTGAAAGATGCTGTAGATCCATCTGCTACTCACGTAGAATTAGTAGGTGAATATCGTCGAAAGTTTGGAGATCCATATGTTGCTGCAAGAAATGGATGGTTAGATGACGTTATTGAACCAAAAGAAACTAGATTAAAACTAATTCGGGCTTTGAGTCCTCTGATTTCCAAGAGAGTCTGGCAACCACCTAGAAAACACGGAAATATTCCATTATGATTCATTGATAGCCATATTATGTTCTACATCATTTAATCTGTACAGCAGTAAAGGCAAACTTGGAAGATGTTTACGTCTTGTAGGTTCGATAAAAATAGCCCAAGCAATCAGATGTTGCGCTGCTAACATCCACCTCCCATCTAAGTGAAGAGTTCCAGTAGAACCTTGAACCGGATAAATTGAACCTAAATTGCTGTACGAGGGTGATAATTGAATGTCTACCTGAATGGGTGAAGGGTGATCATGGTTACCATCTAAGCCCGAGTCAAAATCAATGTATAATTTTGACGAGAGATTACTGCCATCTAAAGATGAAAGTAATGCCGATGCCCAAGGGCCTCTTTCATCTAGAGGGCGACGCCCTGTAACACAATATATCCCTCCACCTGCCTTTGCCCATGCTTCGGCGACAGATCGAGCGGCAGCTCCCCCTCCTCTCAGTATCAACAATGGAGGGGTAGAATGTGAAAATAAACCAAAGGAACGAGCAACTAAAACTACCCCTAATCCATCTGTACTACCTGTGACTAAATGATGGCCATCCCAACGAACTTGATTCGTTGATGCAATCTCTAGACTTCTATCTGATGAAATTACTCCTGAACGAGATGATAGTCCGTGTTTCAACGGAGTTGTCAAAGAGACCCATACCAATGGAGAGTCCCCATAAGGAGATTCAACTTCGGGATATTCATCTAAATCTAAGGCATTAACACCCCACCCTTCAGGGAAAGAAGTGATGTCTTGAGTTGCACTCTGAGCTAAATCTAAGATTCTATTAGTCGGTTTCTTAGTGCCCAAGTTACCCCCTAAAACTATCTGACCCAATAACTCAGAAAGATCCTTCGTTTCATAACGAGACGTACCAATTATTGATCTATGACCATTTTGATTCAAATGAAAATCAACCAATATAGAAAGAACTGGAGTTAATGAGTGAAAAACAGGTGAACCTGCAACGATGCAGTGAACCTCTCGGCGCCCCCCCATGTACCCTCCAAAGAGCCTGAACGTATGGTGATGACGCTTAAGGTTCAAATCCACGAAGATCGGGCGAGACAGGATGGAGTCCGATTTAGACATCTCTCGTTCGATAGAACTCGCCCCAATTGAGGAGATAGCATGGAAGATGGGGATAGGAGTGGAAGAACTAATTCCTTTTGGGCGCCATATGGCCAAAGTAACATGGCCAGCGATTCGTTCAAGATTGGATAGGCCTAGAGGTTCATTGGTTCTAGTTACTAGTGTAAATCCAACAAGATATGGTGAAGGAAAAACAGTTACCACCATTGGATTAAGTATGGGGCTGAACAAAATAGGTAAGAATTCAGCATGTGTAATTAGAGAACCGTCTATGGGACCAGTTTTTGGAATAAAGGGAGGAGCAGCAGGAGGAGGACATGTCCAAGTTCTGCCTATGGAAGATATCAACCTCCATTTTACAGGAGACTTACATGCAGTAACTTCTGCTCATAATCTGTGCAGTGCAATTCTAGACAATCATTTGCACCATGGAAACAAACTAGAAATCGATTCTTCAAGACTTCTTTGGCCCAGAGTAATAGACATGAATGATAGAACATTGAGGGGCGCTGCAATAGGGCTTGGAGGCCCAGGAAACGGAGTAGCGCGTGAAGAGCGATTCGATATTACTGCAGCAAGTGAAGTAATGGCCATACTAGCATTAGCTACAGACTATGAAGATCTTAGAAAGAGATTAGGAAACATTGTCATTGGATCGACTAAAGATGGAAAGCCGGTAAAAGCAGAAGACGTAGGAGCCGCCGGAACAATGGCATTACTATTGAGGACTGCCTTTCTACCAAATTTAGTTCAAACAACAGAAGGGACACCAGCATTTATTCACGCTGGGCCGTTTGCAAATATTGCTCATGGTAATTCAAGTATTATAGCAGATAGACTTGCATTATCTATCCATGATATCGTAGTCACAGAGGCTGGTTTTGGAGCAGATCTTGGAGCAGAAAAGGCACTTCATATCAAAACAAATGCATCCGGTTTAGCTCCAGATTGTATAGTAGTTAACGTCACTGTCCGAAGTATGAAGATGCACGGTTTAGGCATGGTTGGCCTACCTAATGGAAAAGATGCACTTGATGAAGAGAATGTAGAAATGGTTAGACACGGAGCATCTGCAAATCTATCTAGGCATATTGAAAATATGTCGCGTTTTGGTCCGGATGTAATTGTTTCAATCAATAGATTCCCTACAGATTCAGATGGAGAAATATCAGCAATAATGGAAATTGCCAAAGATGCTGGTGCTGCTGATGTCGCCCTCTATGAAGGGCATTCCAAAGGAGGAGAGGGGGCAGTAGAATTAGCAAATGCTGTTTCAAAGGCAGTTCAGAGACACATGGCTGCTGGAAGACCATTTAATCCATTATTTGAAGGAAATGCACCAGTAATTGAAAAAATCGAAAATATTGCAAAATCAATTTATGGAGCTTCAGGGATTTCAATCAAACCACGTGCGAAAAAACAATTGGATAAAATCAATGAATGGGGATATGGGAATTTACCAGTCTGCATGGCAAAGACACAATATTCATTCAGTCATGATCCTGCTCAATATGGCGCCCCCACGGATTTCACACTCCCTGTGAGAGAATTTCGACTAAATGCTGGAGCAGGATTTATTGTTGCAGTATGTGGAGACATGATGACAATGCCTGGATTACCAAAAATACCCGCTGCTGAAGGTATGGATATGGATAAAGATGGAAATCTAACTGGAATATTTAGTTAAGGAGAAAATATGAAAATTCTACAAATCTCTGATTCAAGTTGTAGAATTAGAGTTGATGATCTTGATGATCTTTGGGTTTTAGCACAAGTTTGTCGTAAAGGGATTCAAATTGGAATGTTAGGTCATCGGAGAGATTCAACTACAGTAAATCACGAAGGAAGAGCTAAAGAAACAGAAAGAAAGACCATGTGGATCGTTCTTCGGATAGAACAGAGTGAATACCATTCATTTAGTGATTCACTAAGAGCCTCTGGCATTATTGTTGAAGCACCGATAGATCAAGGAAAACACCATACTCATTCTATCGAAATGCATTCTGAAATTCAACTTACTTGGAATGAAATAATTCCAATAGAAGATAGAGAATTACTGAAGAAATCAGCAGATGTTGGTGCTAAAGCTAAGGTACTACTAATTGTTGTTGAAACTGATGAAATACAACTCTTTGAAGTCACTCCAAATGGACTCAAAGACGGTGCTCAATTCAATCTAAGAGGGGGTGGAAAACGAGAAGGAGATAGTGCATCTACTAGAGATTCTTTCTTCGAACAAACTGCAAAGGAAACTTTGCTAGTTGTTCGACCAGGGATGCCACTATTACTTTGTGGCCCAGGGAGTGCTAGAGAACGGTTTGCTAATGATTTGAAAAATGAGGGATGCAAAGAAACTATTCGAACAGTGTCTACAAGTATTGGAGGCAGAGCTGCTGCTAACGAAGTATTGAGAGAAGGATTAGCAGATGATATACTTGGAGAACATACTATTGTAAGACAAACGAGAATAATCGAAGAAGCTCTTTCTAGAGTTGGAACCGGAGGCGCTGTTGCGTATGGTGCTCTAGAAATTCTTGATGCTGCAGAACAGGGTGCCATTGAGACTCTTATCATTATTGCAGATTTACTACGTGATGAAAATCAATTATGTGTTGATAGAACATGGTCTGCAATTTCAGAACTAGTTCTTTCATCCGGAGGAGAAGTTGAGCAATCCTCCAAAGA
The DNA here is from genome assembly GCA_002502625.1 of Euryarchaeota archaeon UBA125. Taxonomy (GTDB): domain Archaea; phylum Thermoplasmatota; class Poseidoniia; order Poseidoniales; family Thalassarchaeaceae; genus MGIIb-N2. The sequence goes on along the minus strand of DAPV01000079.1, from coordinate 11,247 downwards.
TCATGATGCAGGTGCTCAATTACTTGGATTTGGTGGGGTCATAGCTTTATTGAGATGGAAATTAGAATGAACAAAGATATTCACTTGCACCACCTGCCAACACCATGACTCGTCCAATGGGCCGGATTGTAGCATTTGCACCCGAAACCAATGGTTGGGACGGACCAGTGGGCCAATTAGCACGAAAAATGGAGCAATTAGGGAATGATGTTTGGTGGATTCACAGAGATGGGAATGATTGTCCGATAAATGAATTTCAAAATAAAAATAATTGTGAGATAAATCGAGGTATTTTCGACTGGAGAGAACTTCTCAATGGTGCAAGATGGTTAATTACAGCTGGACCTACATTAATCTCAAATGATGATGAGATTGCATCCTGGTCAGCAGCACTGACATTTGCTGAACTAGAAGGGACATTGAATGCACTGATTCTTTCTTCTTCGGAAGAAAACTTTACTGCGATTTGGTCTAAGTTAGTCCCAAGAATCCGACAATTCCATATTATTGGACTAATTAGTTCAGAAATTGAATGGATTTCAAATTATGAAGAATGGGATACTCCACAAAATAAAGAAGAACTAATCAATACACTCAATCGAGTCCAACACAAGACATTAATCCCACATTTATTAGCAAGAGAAACAAAAAGTGGAGGGTGGGGAGTCAACTCACACACATATGGAATATCAAAAACTGATACGACTCAAGATTTTGGAATGGGTGAATGGATTGGTTCATTCCTCCATGGTTTGATTAAATTTGGACATGGAGAAGAAGCAACACAAAGAGCACTTGAAGAATCAAACAAATGATTCTTGCTCAATAGATTTCTCTGATTCCCAAACCCAATATATTCTAGTTTGTCTCACAATAGCGAAGAGGATTGTGAAAGCAACTACACTGAGTAAAATTTCAATCGGCCCCCATAACCATGCATCAAACCAACCATCGAAAATAAATGGGAACGGAAAGAATGGTTGGAGACCATAAACTCCAGTATGCGAGGGTAGATCCATCAAAATATGTGAAAGGTATGCGATAATAGCAAGAGGAGCAGCACGATGTTTATTCCAAAATGGTAAAACAAAAAGAGACCAAAAAATAAAGCCATGAGAAAATAACCAAATTTGATACGTCCAGTGCTGAAGAATCTCAGGGTGATTTATGAAATCTTGAGAAACAGCAAATGGAATTGTATGTCCAGCTAACCATCCAAGATATGGATGGACGAATATCACATTGGTAATGTCTGGAAGAATAGCGAAACCTGCTCCAATTGCGTGTCTATTCTTGATATCTTTAGGAGCTATTTCACCAATGCTTGCGCCAATGATAAAGTGCGTAAAAACATCCATGTACATCATTTCCTATGATAATTAATTAGTCTACTACTCTGATTCAGTAATTTGTTCACCATCAACATCTAATTTTCTAAGTCCTAAAGATACGACTGTCGCAATCAAAAGAAGAGGTACTGCTCCACCAAGAGTGACATATGTGCCAATAGGAGTTCCGCCTCCTACAGTAGATGTTGTAAAATTAAAATCACCATCTGCAAATCTAGGTTCTCGCCAATTCGTTACTGTCAAATTAATTTGAAAAGTTACTTGTTGACCCCCACAATTCCCCAAAGTACCTTCGCTACCTTGATTTGTTACAGAAAGAAGCCACTCACCTTTTCCATGCATCCATACCTGTGTATCACTTCGTAACAGGAAAATTGTTTCTTGGAGTTCATCGCTAGACGTAGCTTCAATCTCTGGTACAGGAGTATCAATAATTACTGAATCACTACCCTCCCAGTCTTGACCCGACCATGAGGTGCTATTACTACCATCGGAGTAATTTACTGGATCAGGGGAACGGACCTCAACTAACCACTTAGGTTCACAATCTAACCCTGCAAAACTTCCACCCTGCATCTCAACAGAATAGTTCGCTCCGATTAGACCACCTTGATCTACTGTCACCATCGCTTCGACACGAGACCCGCTTGAAATTGTCTGCCCTACCTCGGTAGACCAAGACTGTGTTGTCCATTCAGCATACCAATCTTCAACTTCCATTTCAGGCTCAGGATTCAACAAAGGCATTGCCGCTACAAATGGAATGGTTATCATGATTGTAGACATCCATACTGCACGTAATAATTGTGACTTAGTAGAATCTGGCTTTCGACCAATCGGATACAGTTTAGCTATCTTTTCAGATATGGAACTATGTCTTTGCAAAGATTTGTCGCCGACCAATTCAGCTTCAACCGGATCGTCAGCCATGATTCACCCAGAAACTCATCGAATTTGAGTATGCTGGAAGAAAGACATTGATTCAATACATACATGATTACTCGGGGCAGTTTCATTATCCGAACCCTGTATCGAAGGCCATGTCACCCGGCCCTTCTAAAGGACCTCCAAGAGGGCCGCCGACCTCTAGGCCCACAAAAGTACCAGACGAAGAGGAAAGTGGGGCCGGAGAAAGTGGCCCTCCTTCTGGTCCGCCAAGTTCAGGACCCCCTCGGGGACCCCCATCTTCTGGACCTCCTAGTTCAGGACCACCAAAGGGACCTCCTTCTGCTGGCCCTCCAAAGGGACCTCCATCTGCTGGACCACCTAGTTCAGGACCACCTAGAGGGCCGCCCTCCAGTGGACCTCCGGTGACAGCCCCCCCGTCAAACGCCTTCAGCGAGGATGATGGCGACGAAGAGGAATCTGACGATTCGCAAGAAAAGGATGTTCTATCCGAGCCCGAAGAAGAGGAATTCGAAGAAGAA